>JBIKWL010000032.1:0-44032 GCA_044356335.1 Candidatus Sericytochromatia bacterium | reverse complement strand
CTTTTGCAAGCCAGTCCGAATGACCCCTATACGCTTAACACCCAAGCTTGGATTTATACCTTGGAAGGCAAGGTAGGCCAAGCCATTCCTGTCTTTCAACAAGGTCTTGCACAAGCCCAAAAACAAGCACCTTGGTTATTTGATAGCCTGTTGGATGAAGATCTTGAGAATATTCAACAATTTTATCCTCAATTGACCACTGATCCGAGATATGCAAAACTCGTGCAGTTTTTATCTCCATCCATGTTTATTTATGATCCCCTCTCTTTCAATGAACTGTATGACACTTTTATAGAACTTCTCTCTTTGCTAAACGTATCCGAGCCACAGCCTCAACAACAACCTTAAAAAGGTTTGGATAAATGCGCTATTTTGACGACTTGACTTGTTTTGAGCCAGATGATGAGATTCAACCCATTACAGCAATAGACTTAAAATCTTTCGAGCAGAAATATTCAATCAACTTGCCTGAAGATTACAGAAATTTACTGTTGCGAAGAAATGGGGGCTATTTAAGAATTTATCAGAATGAAAATCCTTTTCTCTATTTTCGCACAACAGACTCTTCTGGCTATCCCACAGCACCCATGATAGATTCTTTTGAGAGTCTTGAAGACATGGCTGAATTCAGCCTCGATTTAGCCAAAGAAGACCAAATGCCACCCCATTTACTCATCATTGGGGAAGCAGGAGATACAACCTGTTATCTGTGTTTGGGCATTTCGGGTGAGGCCTTTGGCAAGGTCTACACCTGGATGACGAGTTCATTTACAGATTATTGGTTCAACTATGATTTAGACATGCCTTACACAGAAAGAGGGGAAGTCAGAGACCGTTCTGAAAAAATTGCGGATTCGATTCGCGAACTCTTGGACGGGCTTTGCAGCGAAGACGAGGCCAGGGCCTGGGCTCCGAACGAGTTTGGCTGAATAAGGGAAAGCCCCTTAAAGCCGCACCTACTCAGAGGCATTTCAACCTGGCTCAGTTGCAAGGCTTTGGCTATTTTGAGCAGCGTTACACGTCGGGGCATTAAGGGTGAGTTAAACGCCATCTCTGACCCATCATTCCCGTCACAGCAAGTCTATGTAGTGCGAAGCTCTCTTTTGAGCTATGATAAAGAAAAAAGGCAAAGAGTCCACCTTATCCATGCAAGCAGAAAAATGGGTTCTAGAAACCAATGCCAACGGGGAATTGAATGGTTTGCCCCTTTTGCCTCCTCACACAAAAGTAGAAGTGATTCTTTTATTTTCGCCGCCTGCTGTCGCCCCCACAAAACCAAAACGCAGACCGCCATAACAACTGGCCGGGCAAATTCAAATTCTCGGGGATATTATTGAGCCAGCCATTCCACCGGAGGAATGGGATACCCTCAGATGAATATCCTTTTAGATACGCATATTTGGTTATGGTAGATCAACCAATCATCAGAACTCAAGCGGCCTCACCTAGAATTATTAGAAACGGCAGAGGCGTTGTATATTTCTGCCATTTCTTGCTGGGAGGTAACTCAGCTGATTCATCGCCAAAAAATTGTTTTGCCCATCCATCACCAACATTGGTTTCAGTTGGCTTTGGAAGCTGCTGATATTCAATGTCTGCCAGTGACACAACGCATTGCCATTCGATCTGCAGAATTACCTGAACCACACCGGGATCCTGCGGATCGATTTATTGTCGCGACAGCGCTTGAACATCAACTCTTTTTGATGAGTTTTGATGAAAAATTCCCCTCTTTTCAAACACTTCAAGCCTTGTTATTGCCTCGAAAATTGCCTGATAAACCGGTTTGAGTTGAGGCTCAAACTTCCCGACGCAGGCCCGGCTTACCGCCCTCACCCGTTTTGCGCAAAAGCACCTGATAACCCCTGTGAAGCTCTGCATAAAACCCCTGATAACAGGCCAAAAAGCTGTCAATCGCCAGGGCCGGGTTCCAATGGGGCTCGACAAAACGATCATAGCCATAATCGTCACACCAGAGCAGCCCTTGGGGTTTGAGCAAACGCCAGGCAAAGACCAGATCGCTGAGCACAAAGGGCGCGCGGTGCGAGCCATCGACCAGAATCAGGTCAAAATAGCCGGCGGGCAAAAGGGGCAAAACGGCCTCAGACGGCGCCTTGATTTTTTGCAATTGGGCGGGGCTTTGCTGCAGGGCCAAGGCCGTATTGCTGTCAAAACGCGCTTCGGCCCAGGCAACCATGATCTCGGGCTCAAAATCCACCATTTCGGGGGTGATCTGCCAGGGGTCGATGCAGGTCAGGCCTGAACCTGGAGCCGTGAGCAATTCCTGCAAAAACCAGACCGCCGAGCGCCCCTCAAAACTGCCAATTTCGAGAATTTGCAAGCCGGGCTTTCCCGCCAAAGAGCGCAGTTCGGGTTCGACCTCACTCAGATAGGGCGTAAACCAGTCGTAGTGAAACTGGTAGCTCATCTCTGCGCTCAGGCCCTAACGGGGCTCGTGGGCTTCACTCTCGTCGGGAACCGTCGGAAAGAGCTGATAAAAGAGAATCGGCGGCTCATCGGGGGTGCTGCCCACATCCGAACTCGGGGGCAAACTCTGGCTTGCCTGTTTTTGGTTTTCGATCATGCGTTGAATCGCCAGATCGTAGCCACCATAATAGTTCTGACCGCGATAAACCAGACCGTTTTGGAGCATGTCCATGGCAACCAAAAAGACATGGGGCTCGGTAAAGTCGATTTTGTCGTAATCGGCGTCGCGGTGACGACCGGCGCGCACCATGCGGGTATTGTACTCATGAGAAACGACGCCGTGGCCAGAGATATAATTGAAGATCCGTTTGGCGATCTTGACCGTCTCAGCCGAGACACCGATTTGCGCGGCGGTTTTGTCGAGCAATTGCCAATTCTGGGGAATGCCCCCATTGGCCTGCACATCGATTTTGCCCAGGTTAGTTTGCAGGTATTCATGCAGACGCAGCAATTCATCCCACTCTTCGGCATCCCGCAGGGCGGCAAATTCGTGTAAGACGCCGCGCTCTTTTAAAACCAGCATCAAAAAATTGTGCAATTTGTCGCGCTGGCTCTGGTTTTTATAAAAGGTGCCAAAGTCCGGGCTTTCGATTTCGATCCCAATGGCACCGCGCCCATCGTATTTATTGTCGTCCCAGCTATCGCCCGTGGGATAAGCCGTCACACGCGGAATATCTCCCCAAGAGCTAATATCCCCGCGGGTCAGCTTGACCATTTGGGCTTCGGGCTCACCATCGGGCCGGGGCAGGCTGCCCGTCAAAAAATAATTGGAGACATTTTTATAGGCATTGGGTCTTTCGACGACGCGCCCAGACTGGCGGCGGCGCAAAAATGCAGAGAGGGTGTAAAGGGGAATATCTGTGCGTTTATTGGCGGTCCAATGCAAGACCACATGGGTGGGCGGGGGCTGATCCTGAATAAAAAAGCGCTCGCGAAAAGGGTAATGAAAATTCTGGACAAAATGGGCGTACTCTTTGGGAGAGTAGACCCGGTAGCGCTGATTGACCTGTTCAAGGGTCGGTAAAAGATCTCTGAAACAAATCACACCGGCTTCTTTTTCGGCGTCGGTCAGCTCTACGCTGCGCGAGGGAATCAGGGGGGTGTTGTTTTTGTTGACCGGGGCGGCACTGTTGAGCCAGGTCGCATGTTCCTCGTGGGCGACGGCTTGAAAAGCCAACTGCATACTCAGGGCCAAGCCCCAGACAAGAGACCATTTTCGCATAGGCTGTGAACTCACTTTTTACGCTACAAATTCAGGGCGGGTTATTATTTTGATTGACCGAGTGTAATCAAAGTGTAACCAAGATGAACGAGCTGGAGAATAGAAATATTAAGCTCAGTTAAATAACCCTGTCTTAAAGATAAACCAAAACCGGCGGTTTTGAAAACAAGATTCAGCTAATTTGTGGATTTTTGGAGCTTGAGAATGCCACAATAGTCTAAAAATAAGCCCCAAAAATCCACAAGAGACGAGGCCTTTTTCATGAATAGACCCACCCGGACATTTTTGCTGGGAAGCGCGCTGCTGATGGCGGGGGCCTGTACGGATCCCGTACTCGAGAATCAGGCCGTCACCCCAGCGGATCCACCCCGCGTTTCTGCAGCCCCAGTCTCAGCAACGGTTATCCCAAGCTCACTTCCTCCCAGTCTGGGGTCTGGCTTTCTCAGTGGTGTGGTCAGCGACGCCGTCTCTCAGCGCCTTTTGCCAGGCGTAACTGTGCGTTTGGGCGCAAAACAGGTGCAAAGTGATCAATCGGGGTATTACCAATTTGAGCAAATTGAAGCCGGTGAAGCCAAATTGATCGTCGAAGCGCCAGGGTATCCCCCGCAAGCGGTCACCGTCGAGATTCAGCCCCGCCGCCAGGTACGCGATCTGAGCCTACAGGCTGGGTCCGGGGCAGTCCAACCAACAGGCATCCCGCCGTCGGCAGGGCCCACACCCACGCCAATCAACAGCCCTGCCCCGATTTTTCTTTTGCCCGGTGGGGCCATGGCAACACCCGCCCCAACACCTTCAACCACACCGGTTGCAGCCACTCCCGTGCCCGCAACAACCCCCACCCCTGTGCCTACGCCCTCACCGCTTTACGATCCTCTCTTGGATGATGCCAAAGTCTCTGAGGTCTTTCTCAAACGCAAGATCAACGGGGTGGAGCTGAATTTTTTATTGTACAAATCCAATGGACTGCCCGTAGATTGGAAATGGGGGGTGGTACAAGTTGAGTATTATCTGGCTCAATCCATCAGCACCAATGGCGTGAGTGCGCCGGGCAATTTGATCAGCTCGGGGCGCACGATTATTGCCCAAAGCAACGAGCCTTTTTTGCTGACCTTGAATGCTGAGCAATTGGGGCAATTGGGAGACAAGGTCTATGTCAATTACACCTTAACCCTGCCCGACAAACGCCAACTGAAGTTGCAAAAAGAGTTTCCGATTAATTAAGTGCCCAGTTTGCAACTCAATCTGCCACTCAATTGAGAAAAAGTGACAATGAAAAAGCCCTGACAGTGAAGTCAGGGCTCTTTTTAAGCTATCTAACTCGGTAAAACCTAGTCGATAATAAACACGACTTTGGATTCGGCCAAAAAGGACTTGCGGCTATCCGCTTGCAGCAGCATCTGGGCCTGTGAACTGGAGATCACAGCATCCACCTTGGTTTTGCCGCCCGCGCGACTGGCGCGGATCACCAAGGGGTTTTTGCCGACGCGGCTGCTGGCTCGGGCTTCGCTCATGGTTTTTAAATAGCCCACAATGCCAATTTGTACGACCATGTCTGGGTCAATCGGGCGGTCGCCGATATACACTTCTTTGCCATTGCTGTCCATGATCATCGGGCTCATGCCGGGGGCCACGCCCAGGCCTTTGCAGTCGATAATTAAGCCGGTATAGCTGTCACCACTGTCGACAACGGGTTCATCGGGGATGGTGGGGGTTTTCACAGGGGTAGGGACAGCCGTGCGGGTCGGCGTGGGGGTAATTTGTTCCTGTTTGTGTTCTTCGAGAAAGGTGGGTTGAATCACCGAAGAGAGGCTATTGGCACCGTACATGCCCAAACGCATATCCACTTCGACGCTGCCATCAGAGAGGTAGCGGGTATCGCCAATCTGGGCACCTTTGATCAGAGCAGACACCTTGACCTTGATGGTGTCACTTTCGGTGACAAAGTCTTTGACGATCGTCTCGGAGTCAACACGCACGCCGTTGATCAGCTCAGCCATTTGGCGATAGCCATCAGCCACTGCGGCCCGACGGGCCATCAGGCGTTTTTGGGCGGCACTGCCTTTGCTGGGGGGCGCACCGGAACCTGTGACTTTTAAATTGCCACTGGTCCAGTCAATGGTGCCAGAACCCATATTTTGGGTGACCTGGGCCTGGGCGGGGGAGAGGGTGGAAAGAGAATAACTCAGGGTTCCGGTGGCCAATGCGGCAGCCACCATGAGCTTAATCAGATGACGGGATGTCTTCACGAAATTTTGCCTCCTCGCAAATGCGGTAATGATGTTTCACATGTTTCAACTGTAATACAAAAGACAAGCGGCTGCAGAAAAAAGTTCCGGCAGCCGCTCAGCTTTTAAACGAGAGCCTCTGCCCGCAAGGGTTCCGAGACAAAGGCCTGCAAAGACAAACGGGCAGTATGAGAATAAAAATCACAGTGGCCAAACAGCGATTTGAGAATTTCTTCGGGTTTCACGCTGTCGGTACCCGCAATTTGCATCTCCATCTGCAAGAAGATCAGATCGTCATCCCAATCCAGCTCAGCCAAGTAGGAAGAGAGTTCTTGGGCAGTTTTGAGCTGCACATTGCCCAGCAGAGGGCGGATATCCACTTCGCGGGTGCGATCGCGGCGGGTGCGTGCCACCATCAGGGTTTCACTCTCCAAAAGGCCGTCAATCCGCTGTTGCAAAATGGCTTCAAGCTGACTGTCGCGGACTTGCATCAAACTGGCCACGGTTTCGCGGGCGATGCCAACCAGATAAGTTCCCCCGTGAATCACCTTCGAGAGGTCTTTGTTGTTGTGGCTGATTTTTTCAATTTTTTCAAAGCGAATGCCTTCGGGGCAGACGGCATTGAGACGATTTAAGACTTCATTTTCGGGCAAATCTTGCACCAATTGAAAATCCACCAATTCGCCAAAGCTGGGAACACCCAGGCTCAGGGCCGGAGCAAAGACCATTACTGGTTTGGGGTGGAAACCCTGAGAATAATAGGCTTCAAGCCCGGCCCGGCGAATCACCCGTGGCAGGGCGCGAATCAGGTCGGAGTGGCTCACAAATTGGCTGCGTTGAAGTTTGGTATAGGTGGCGCGGTAGCTAAAGGGCTCACCCTGTTCAAATTTTTCCAATTTGGGCGCACGCAACTCGCCCACCGCCGGGTCGGGTTGAATCACTGGCAGTTCGATCGCGCCGAGTTTGAACAAATAGTCTTTGCGCTCTTCGCGCATCTGTTTCATATCACAGGCGATGCCACAGTCGTAACAGATCAATTTGCGCTGGTCCGCTTCGTGTTCGACCAGATTGGTGTGGTGGACCTTGGCCCGGAAAGGCTTGCCGCAGGGCGGAGAAAGCCGGTCTTTGATGGCCCGTTTGTATTCCTGGATCAAAAACTTGGGTTCGACCCCCACGTGGATATGGCCCCAGGGCAATTGCGAGTCGAGTGGAATCGTGCGCAAATAGGTGTATTTGTCGATTCCCGCTTCTTCCATCGAGGTCATCCACTCTTCAAACTTGAGGAAATTGCCCCAGCCATCTAAACGCGCACCTTTTTTCCAGGCCCTTTCAATCACGTCTGAGACCTTGCGGTCCCCGCGTGACATCACGCCTTCGATATGGCTGATCAGCGATTCGTGCCATTTGATGCCAATCTGGTGTTTGCGTGCGAGGCCCATCAAAATGCCCTGTTTGCGCTGAATCTCAGAGAGGTCCATCATTTGGCACCACTGGAAAGGCGTGTGGGGCTTGGGCACAAACGACGAAATGGAGGCGGTCACATTGACCATTTTCCAGTGTTTGTAATATTTTTTGGCGATGTTGAGCATGCGCACAGAGGTCTCGGCAATGCCAATCACATCTTCGTCTGTTTCGGTCGGCAGGCCAATCATGAAATACAGTTTCATTTTACGCCAGCCGCGCGAGAAGATATTGTGGGCGCTCTGGGCGATGTCCTCTTCGGTGATATTTTTATTGATCACGTCGCGCATGCGCTGAGTACCCGCTTCGGGAGCAAAGGTCAAACTGGTATTGCGCACATCGGCAATTTCGTCGAGCAGGTCACCCGTCAGGCCGTAGGCCCGCAGCGAAGAGACCGAAAGGGAAACGCGCCGCTCTTTGAGTTTGCCCATTAAATTTTTAACCAGGGGCGAGACACAGCTGAAGTCGGCGGTCGAGAGCGAGGTCAAACTGCTCTCGTCGTAACCAGCTTTGTCGATGCTGGCCAAGACGGAATCGACAATTTGTTCGGGGTCGCGCTCGCGCACCGGGCGGTAGATAATCCCAGCCTGGCAGAAGCGACAGCCTTCAGTACAGCCACGGGCAATTTCCATGGTGGTACGGTCAAAGACCGCTTCAGTTAAAGGCACGGGCGAATCCGAAGGATAGGGATAGTCGTTGATATTTTCGACAATCGTGCGCCTCACAATCACAGGCACGCCCTCAAAGAGCGGCTCGGCCACAACCGTAAAGCCGGTGCTCTCTTCTTCGCGGGTGCTGTAGAGGGCCGGGCAGTAGATGCCTCCGAGTTTGGCCAATTCGACCAAAATGTCTGTTTTGGCAAGGCCTGCTTCGCGCAATTTCACATAGCTGCGGGCCAGTTTGGGGAAAATTTCTTCGCCATCGCCGATCACAAAGGCATCAATAAAGCGACTCATCGGTTCGGGATTCATGGCGCAGGGACCCCCGGCAATGATCAGGGGGAAGCTCAGATCGCGGTCTTCGGCCCGAATTGGAATGCTGCAGAGGTCCATCATGGTCAGGATATTGGTATAGGTCATTTCGTACTGCAACGAGAAGCCCAAAATGTCGAAGTCTTGCAGGGGTCGGGTATTTTCCAAACTGTAGATCGGCAGATTGCGCTCACGCAGGGCTTTTTCCATATCGAACCAGGGGGTATAGGCCCGCTCGACCAAGATATCTTCCTGTTGATTGAGAATCGAATAGAGAATTTTCATGCCCATATGCGACATGCCAATTTCGTAGAGATCAGGAAAGGTCAGGGCCACACGCACGGGGGTGCTGTCCCAGTCTTTGCGCACAGCAAGGTATTCGCCACCGAGGTAGCGGCCAGGTTTTTCAACTTGGGAAATAAAGTCTTGATAGGGATGCTTCATGAGAAAACTCCAAAGGTTCACGTTTCATTTGCTTGGTTGGGTAGCGCCGGCTATAACATGCGGGATAGCATAGCGCCTGTGGGGCTTGCAGGAGAATCTGACAAATCTGTCTGATTTAGTATTCTAACCCACCGCTTCACGATTTGGTACACTGGTGGCACAGTTTAAAGGTTGTCTATTTGGAAAGGATTCCCCATGCGCCATTTGCCCAATCCCCGTACCGGCCTTGATACCCAATCACTTGAGACAGATATCCGCGAACATCTGCGTTATACCTTGGCCGAAGACCATTATTCTTCGACCCAATGGGACAATTACCAGAGTTTGGTGCTGGCTGTACTCGACCGCCTCCACGATCGCTGGCTCGACACCCAGAACGATTTTCAGCAAAAAAAGACCAAACAGGTCTACTACCTCTCGATGGAATATTTGATTGGGCGCCTGCTCGACAATTGTCTCTTGAATTTGGGGATTCAAGAAGAAACCCGGCAAGCGCTCAAAAATCTGGGGATTGATTATGACCAATTGCGCAGCGCTGAGTGGGACGCAGGCCTGGGCAACGGCGGTCTGGGAAGGCTGGCAGCCTGTTTCCTCGATTCGATGGCAACCTTGGGTATTGCCGGCATGGGTTATGGCATTCGCTTCGACTACGGCATTTTTTACCAGCGCATTCACAAGGGCTTTCAGGTAGAGGCACCCGATCAGTGGCTGCGCTATGGCAATCCCTGGGATATTGTTCGGCCCGAAGTGCAATTTAAGATCAATTTTTATGGCCAGAGCAATTATTACGAAGATGCCGATGGCGAGGTCTTTGTCAAATGGGAAAACACCGACCAGGTTTTGGCTGTGGCCTATGATACGCCGATTCCCGGCTACCGCAACGACAAGGCGATCACCCTGCGGCTCTGGAAAGCCGAGTCGGTGCATTCGCTGGATTTGGCGCGTTTTAACGAAGGCGATTATATGAACGCCATGCGCGACAAGACCCTGAATGAAAATATTTCGCGGGTCCTCTACCCCAACGACAAAGAGTTTGTCGGCCAAGAATTGCGCCTCAAACAGGAGTATTTTATGGTGGCCGCGTCGATTCAGGATATGTTCCGGCGCTTTGACAGCATGTTTAGCGATTTGCGCAAATTCCCCGAAGCGGTCGCGATCCAATGCAACGATACCCACCCCAATCTGGCCATTGTCGAATTGATGCGAATTTTGGTGGATATCCGACGCCTGCCTTGGGATTTGGCCTGGGACATCACCCGCAAAACGATCTCTTATACCAATCACACACTCCTGCCAGAAGCGTTGGAAAAATGGCCTGTTTCGCTGCTGAAACTGCTCTTACCCCGTCATTTGGAGTTGGTTTACGAGATCAACCGGCGTTTTCTCAGTCAGATCACCCTCAGTTCGGGACAAGACCTCAGCCAGAAGCAACACCTCTCAATCATTTCCCAAGGTGAAGCGCCGATGGTGCAAATGGGGCATTTGGGTGTGGTGGCCGCACACCGTGTCAATGGCGTCTCCGCCGTGCACAGCGACCTGATGAAAAAAACGATTTTTAGAGATTTTGCCCAACTCTGGCCAGAAAAATTCATCAATATCACCAACGGGATTACACCCCGGCGCTGGCTCAAACAGTGCAATCCCCTGCTCTCTGACCTGATCACCGACAAGCTCGGAGAAGGTTGGGTCAATCATCTCGACGAGCTCAAACAACTCGAAAAATATGCCGAAGATCCGGCTTTCCAAAAGTCGATTCAGGCTGTCAAACTCAAAAACAAACACAGTCTGGCAGATTATCTCAAAAGTCGACACGGCATCGAACTCAATACCCAGGCCATCTTTGATGTCCAAATCAAGCGTATTCACGAATACAAACGTCAATTGCTGGCTGCTTTGCACACAATTGTGCTCTACAACCGCATCAAAGCCGACCCAGAGGCCTGCATCCACCCCCGCACAGTGATCTTTGCAGGCAAGGCCGCACCCGGTTATGTTCTTGCCAAATTGCATATCAAATTGATCAACAGCATTGGCGAGAAAATCAACCAAGACCCAGATATGCAAGGCAAACTGCAATGTGTGTTTATTCCCAATTACAATGTCTCGCTGGCCGAGCATCTCTTCCCGGCATCGGATTTGTCTGAACAGATCTCAACAGCTGGGTTTGAGGCCTCTGGGACGGGCAATATGAAGTTTGCCCTGAACGGCGCACTCACAATTGGCACTCTCGATGGGGCCAATATTGAAATGATGGAATTTATTGGCCGTGAAAATATGTTTATCTTTGGCATGACCGTCGACGAAGTGCGGGATTTGCGTATTTCGGGCTACGAGCCTGAAAGTTATGTCGCCCAAAACCCCGAATTGGAATTGGCTTTGAACCAATTGCGAGAGGGCTTTTTCAGCCCCGAAGACCCCGAACTCTTTGCCCCCATTCTCTCCGCCTTACTTGAACGCGGAGATTATTTTATGGTACTGGCAGACTTCGATGACTATGCCCTCAAACAGCAAGAAGTAGAAAGACTGTACATCGACCAGAGCCATTGGACTCAGAAATCCATTCTGAATATTGCCAGAATGGGGTATTTTTCTTCTGATCGCACGATTATGGATTATGCGAAACTGGTCTGGGATGTACAGCCCGTCAAGGGGCGGGCTTAATTTAAAAGCCCGCTTTTCAAAGCCCTCAGGCTTCAGCCTGATTAAAAAATTGATGCCAGTCGATCTGCATCAAAATACTGGGCTTGCGCGGTGTCATCTGCAGCGGCATGGCCGCTTCTTCGGGGGTTTTGCTGCCCTTGCGCGCATTGCAGGGATAACAGGCAGTGACCACATTTTCCCAGGTGCTTTTGCCGCCACGGGAAACAGGCATGACGTGATCCAAAGTGAGTCGCTCCCGCGAGCCGCAGTATTGGCAGGTATAATTATCCCGGATATGCACGTTCTTGCGGGTATAGGTTACCTTGGGCACAATATGTTTAACCAGTTTCCCCAACAGGCGAATCACCTGTGGAATCGGAAACCGGGATGAAATTGAGCGCAAAAAACGACCGCTTTCTGTGACAATTTCGGCTTTGTTACTGTACACCAGCGCAATCGCACGCCGGATATCGCAGTACATCAAAGGCATATAATCGCGAGATAAAACAACCACCTTCACGTTTCTTTCCCCCAAATCAAAACTTGAATAAGATTTTCTGTTTTGATTAAAACGCATCAGATGCCGAATAATCAAGCGAAATCATGAAAATAAGCAAAACGGGGCCCAAAAGAGAGGCTTATTTTTTACTCAAAAAGCTGCGAACGTGTTTTAGACTCTCTGCGGGTTTATCCTGAAAAAAGGCGTGGCCACTGCCTTTGACCAAGGCCATCTGGGCTTTGGGGAAGAGGCGCATTTGCCGGGTTTGGAAGTCTTTGCCTGTGAGAGAATTGCACTCACTCACCAAGAACAAAACGGGCTCTTTTAATTTGGACAACCCCTGCACAAAGTCAATTGCAATTTTATTGTCTTTGCTAAAGGTCGATTGGGTGATGGTCTTCCAGGCACGAAAGCCACTGCGCTGAAGGGGCAGGTTCTGAGGCTGTTGGCCCACGCAGTGATAACGGGGTTGAAAGTAGATTTGGGCGTAGACATAGTCCGCAGGGGCGTCGCTGTCAGGGCCATGGATATGCAATGAACGCACCCAGGCCAAAGTGGTATTCCAGATAAAACCAGCTGAGGTGCGCGAGAGTGCGGGCAAAATCCGATTGGCCATATCGGTATTGAGAAAGCCGGGCTCTGCCAGAATCAACTGGTCGATGTTTGCGGGATTTTTTCCCGCATAGGCCGCTGCCAACATCCCCCCCCAGCCATGGCCAAAGAGGCTCACGGGTCGCTCGGGAGAGACCTGTTCAATCACCCTTTCAAGTTCTTTTAGACTTTCCTGAATGGTCAGTTTTTCAGTGGGGACCCGCGCAGATAAACCGCTGCCACGCTGGTCATAAAAAACCACGCGGTAGCGATCGGCCAGGGCCTTTAAAGGCAAAAGTTGACTGTAATCCTGGCCAGGGCCATCGTGTAAAACCAGCAGCACGGGCGCTTGCCGATCGCCAAAGCTCTCGGAGTGCAAAGTGACCTGATCGATAATCAGACGTGGCAAAGCGGGATTATTACTCACAGTGGCAGGCACTTGATAGTCTTTCCAAGTCAGCAGAAAGGCGCCCAAAAACAACAATATCGGGCCAGCGGCCATCACAGCCAGCGCGCTTAAAAAGGTCAGCAGTCCACGTCTCATAATGGGGTTTTCATTTGGCTTTGGCTTTGGCGTTGACGTTAGAGGTCTGGGAAGGTCTTACTGCGAACGGTGCCCTCTTTGGGGTCATAGACCAGATCCTGGGGATAATTCAACTCCAACTTGAGATCTTGAATGCTGCCAGGGTTTTTGCCATCATTTTGAATTCGATAGGTGGCCAGCGCGCCAGTAACTTGGGTTAAGTCTGAAAGCACCTTGGCTTTGTCAATTTGGCCGGTGGTGGTTTTGAGACCTTCTTTGACGGTATCTTGGGCTTCTTGAGCGGGTTTACAGGCAAAAAACGACGTACTGAGCAAAACGATTGCCAGCGAACGAAGAATCAATTTCATGGCGGACTCCTGAAAGGGGGTTGGGGCTGAGAGATACCCCCCGAGTGTAACGAGGGCGCATTGACCCTGTCAATCGAAAGCCCTTCTGAGCAGGCGATGGGGTTGTTATAATTAGGCTGTGCCCAAACGCGTGAAAAACACGTGGAATTTAAACCTTCAAACCCCGCTTGGAAAGGCTTCATGCCTCATGAAATTATCATTTACCGCTTCGGCTCGGACGGCGCTATTGGCCAGTTTCAGTCTGGTTTTTCTGCTTTCTGGCTGTCCAGCTGGACAATCCCAACAGACCCAGGCCGCCCAGGGGGGGGCGAGCAAAACCTCGCGCATCAGCCAGGAACTCAGCCGGGATTTTAAAGCGATTTCTCAGGGAATCACCCCCACAGTGGTGAGTATTTCGACCATCAGCAAAGATGCATCCAAGCTCAAGACAGAGTCACGCCTGGACCGCGAAAAATTCAATGACCCCCATGGTTTTTCTCACCCGCCGACCGAGCGCGACAGAGAAAGTGGTTTGGGTTCTGGGGTGGTGGTTGATGCGGCCAAAGGGTATGTTCTGACCAATCACCACGTGGTTGAAAATGCAGGTGAAATCGAAGTGTCTCTGCCCAATGGAAAAACCTTTCAAGCCCGCATTGTGGGTGTTGATCCGCCTTCGGATTTGGCCGTGATTCAACTTGAAAACGCCAGCAATCTCCAGGCCGCAGTTTTGGGCGACTCTGAAAAAATCCGGGTCGGGGAATGGGTCTTGGCAATAGGCAGCCCGTTTGGCTTGGAGTCTTCAGTCACAGCCGGGATTATCAGCGCCAAGAGTCGAGCCGATATCGGCGTGGCCGATTTTGAAGATTTTATCCAGACCGATGCAGCCATTAATCCTGGCAACAGTGGCGGAGCCTTGGTCAATATCAAAGGTGAAGTCATTGGCATCAATACGGCGATTGCCAGCCGCAACAATGGCTATATGGGAATTGGATTTGCCATTCCCAGCAACCTGGCACGCAAAGTAATGGACTCTCTGATTGCCCATGGCCGGGTGATTCGCTCACAATTGGGTGTCTTGATTGGGCCTGCCGACGAACTCATTCTCAAGAGTCTCAAAATTCCCGTGGATACCCCCGGCATTTTGGTCATGGACGTCTTTCCCGATTCTCCCGCAGCCAAAGTCGGCTTTAAAAAATATGACCTGATCACGGGTTTAAATGCACAGCCCGTCAGCGAGGTGCAGATGTTTCGCAATCAGATTGCCTTAACAGCACCCGGCAGCCAAGTACAGGTCAAACTTTTGCGCAATGGCCAAACCCTGATTTTGGCACCCGTTTTGCGCGAGATGAGTGCCGAAAATGCCAATCCCTTTGAACCGGCCCGCCCTGAAATACTCAAAAAATTTGATTTTGAAGTACAAGCCATCAATCCCCAATTACTCTCAAAACTGGGTCTACCAGAAGATTTGCGAGGCGTCATGGTGGGTAAACTGAACCCCGGAAGTGAAGCTTATCAACAGGGCTTACGGGCAGGGGATCTGATCACCGAAGCCAATCGCCAAAGTGTGGGCAATGTGCAGGATTTTTATGCCCAGTTGAATCAAATGGGAAGCAAAAAGGTACTCTTGCTCAATTTGATTCGCAACCAACAAAGCCTGATTGTGGCCCTAAAAATCCCCTAAAACTGGGTTTATTTTTAATATGAGGGGGGTCTATTTTTAATTTTTCATTAAATTTTTGTTTGTTTGTTAAATTTTAATTGTTTGACTTAATCTTGATCCATCAGCATAAGCGACCCATAAAGGGGTTTAAGCCTGATTTTTAAAGTGTTTATTTGGAAAAAACCTCTGTGCTATACTTAAGTCTGAAATTATCAGGCAGAGAGTTAAGCCGATATCCCGGCATGCCGATGCTTACCGTACATTCTTAGGAGGAGTGGGTCGTTTGTCCAGCAAAATCTTTTCTACCCTGATCCTGTCCCTGCTCGTGATTACCGCCTGCAGCAACAATGACAATCCAATTGTTACCCCCACGCCAGCTACCAACGCACCGGTTGCGGGTACTGGACTGGTAATTGAACCTGGTACCATCTCTCTTGAGGTGGGAAAAACCACCAAGGTGTCTGCGTTGCTCAATCAAGATGGTGATATCAAGCGCGATCTGCCCACCAATTGGAGCAGTCTTAGTCCCGAAATTCTGACGATTGATAATAATGGCAATATTACCGCCCTCAAACCCGGTAATGCGCAAATTAAAGCCGAAAGTCTGGGCCGCGAAGCCAAGGCGCTGGTGACCATTGTTCCTGCTAGTGCGGCAGCGACCACTCCCACCACCACCCCTGCCAGCCCGACTACCGGCATTAAATCCGATGATGCAACGTCCGCTGAGTTGGCAAAATTGCGTACCATTGTGATTCGTCCTGAAAATGAAGCGGCTCAGCCCACCTTGTTTAAGTTCAGCCGTTTGGGTGAACAGCGTCAATTTGTGGCCATCGGCCAAGACTCGTTGGGTCAGGCCATTTCCAATTTGACCTTTGCCTGGTCTTCCAGCGATGAGTCAATTGCCACCGTCAATAGCACAGGTGTGGTGACCGCTGTAGCAACAGGGACCACCAACCTGATTGCCAGCGCAGGCAATGTCACCAGCAATATTATTCAGATTCAGGTCCAGGAAGGCACTATCCGGGCCCACATCAAGTTTACGGAGTAAGTTCAACTGTGAAAGTCAGAAACAAAAAAATCACAGGACTCATCATTGCAGTTTCCGTTTCCTTGGCCGGTGTGTTGAGTTGTCAAACCGTTCCACTCAATACGTCTTCCTCGTTGAATCAGAGTGTCTTGCAAATCAATACCGAAAGCGGAGCGATCCGCCTGCACATTGATCTTCCTGCCCCTAAAGCTTACCCCGCTCTGAGCGCTTATCATGGCTTTAGCACCCAATCGATTGAAGAAGGACGCATCAACCGCATCAAAGTGAATATCACAAATGTGGTCAGCGATTTTGTCGCTGAAAAAATCATCCCGATTACCCAGGGTGGCATGACAGCCACCATCAAGGTACCTTTGGGCAAAAATTACCTGATTTCTGTCGAGGGCATGGATGATCTCGAAGCCGTTCAAGGCGCGATGGTCAAAGGGGTCTTTAGCGTTGAGTCTTCTGAGGTGACGCCTGATGTGGATGTCAATCCGTTGACAACGGCAGTTGCCACGGTTTTGGAACAGGTCAAAGCCCGTGATAAAGCAGCAGCGGCTGCTGTAGACACCGCAAAATTAATGAATCTGATTGTCGAAGGCAAAAGCGCCGCCAATCCTTTCTTGGTCAACCACACGGCTTTTGTCGATGCCATTGTTTTGGGCAAAGGCAAAGTGCCTTCGATTGTACCTGCCAACCCCGTTCTGCGTCCAGGCAATATTACCGGCGCGATCAAAGGCCTCAAGGCTGGTGACGCCGCTGTGGTCTTTAGCAATGACCCCGTTTCTTCGCCTGTCATTGTGGTGGCTCCGCCACAGGTAGCTGCAACCAGTTCGACAACGACCACGACGACCACTTCTTCTGTGGATTACCGCATTGACAATGTGCCCCCCGGCAAATGGACGGTGCGAGTAGTCGCCTCTGGCTATCGCGTGGAGGGAGATACCATTACCAGCTTGAATGAGCTGAGTGCGGCCAAATCGACCACAATCACCTCCAACACCCAAACCACACTGGACTTTGAAGTCAAACAGGTGGGTTGGTCTGCGACCCCCATTAATGCCTCCGGCAATATTGGTTCCTCCGATCAGCCCGATGCTGAAATGGATGGTTCAGACAGCATCCATGTGGTTTGGCGCCAAGATGGCTTTCAGGAAGAAAAAGAAAGTGGCTCAATTTTTTACAGCCGCTATAACGGCAAAACTTGGTCCACCGATAACCGCAATGTTTCAACCCAGCCTTCGGGTTTTGTCTCTGTCTCTGGCAGCGATAAATTCCGGGGAGCACGCAATCCAGCGGTTGCAGTTGGTGTAGACCGATCTCCCCACGTGGTTTGGTCTGCCAATAGCGACAATACCGATTTCCGCGGTCGTCGCATTGTTTACAGCCGCTTTGATGGTGTCAACTGGAGCAAACCTTTGATTATCTCCGGTTTGTCCCCCACCAGCGATGTTGAAGCAGATAATCCAGATATTGCCGTTAACCCGATCAATGGTCAGGTCTATGCGGTCTGGAGCCAATTGCTCAACAGCGTGAAAACGGTCTACCTGAGCCAACTCCAAAATGGCAAATGGCTGGAGCCGATTCAGCTCTCGGCTGCCACCACCCAGTCTTATCGGCCCAAGTTGAATATTGGCACCGATGGCCGGCTGCACATCGTTTGGGAAATTGAAGACACCTCACGCGTTCAGTACATCAGCTATGATGGCAAAGAGTTCCAGGCGATTGAAGAAGTGCCGTTTAATCAGGGCGCAGCAGGCAATTTGCCCCGCAGTCTCGACGCGCGGGTGGATTTGCTCAACCGTCTGCACCTGATTCGCCGCGATCAAGACACCATTCAATATGTCTTCCGTTCGAACAAGACCTGGTCGCGTTCGGAGCCGGCCCATGAAGTGAATGGCGTGACATTGCCCGTTTTGAGCCATGCCACTCTGTTCTTAGACAATATCGGCAACGTCAATTTGGTTTGGGCCTCATCGTTGAATGATGGCACCCCCGTTTTGCGCTACCGCCGCAGAACCAATGAAGGTTGGGAGCTGCCCCAGGGTACTGTTTCGACAACCCCTTCGGCCACACCATCAGCCTTTGCCACCCCCACTCCCGATCCCACGGCTACGCCGATACCTGTGGTTTCGGCATCGCCAACAGCGACGCCTTTCCAAGGTTTTGACAATTTGCCCACCTCTCAAAACAAGGTACCTGCAGACAAGCCCCTGGTAGTGGTTGACAGCCGCGGTCGTATCTCTGCGATCTGGAGCAATAGTGCTTCGGATCCGGTCAATTCAGATATTTATCACTCTCTGAAAGCCACAGTGACGACCACAACCAATTAATCCGGCCGTTTAAATGAGAGGAGCCTGCTTGAAAAAGCGGGCTCCTTTTTGTTTTGAGGTATAATGAAGCATCCGGATGAGATCGCACCGGAGAATTGAACCCCTGTGAGGAATACTTCATGCCACATCTTGTTCGTTCCCTGCTGCTCCTGACTTCGGCTTTGATTCTGGTGGCCTGTGCAACCCAAAAAGGGATCATCGATCGGCCGGACTGGGCAGAAAACCCCGCTCGCTGGGACGGTACCGGTTTGAGCGTTGCCAGTTACAGTGCCTCTGAATACAGCACAAACGCAGGGGATGAAGCTCAACTGGCAGAAGAGAATGCCCTGCGCGAGGCCCGCAAAATGGTGGCCCGTGAATTGGCCAAAGCTTACGTCGCTTACAAATCAGCGCAAAAGGAAACCATTTCCGAAGAAGACGCAGCTTACCAATTGGAGCGCCAATTGGGCAATATTGTCTCCCGTCAGCGCCACTACGACGAACAGCGCCGGGTCTTTTTTATTCAGCTCTATATGCCCTCTCACCGCATTCAGGAACTGATCAAAGCTGTTTTTGGCGTCCAGGTTACCGTGGGAGCCGACGGCAAGCTGCAATAAGATGTTCGAGGCCCTGCTTGTTCGCGTACCAGCTACCACAGCCAATCTGGGGGCCGGTTACGATCTGATTGGCACAGCTCTGGGTCTGTACAACACCTTTGCTTTTCAGCATTTGCCTGATCAGAGTACTGAATTTGTTCAAATCACTGCCTCTGGTCGTTTTGGTGGAGAGGTCAATTTCCCGCTGGATCAGCGCAATGTGGTTTGGCAGGCCTTTCACTCTCTTTTTCAAGCCCGACAGCAAGCAACCCCGGCTGTAGCGATTGAGTTGGAAATGGAAATTCCCCCAGCGCGCGGGTTGGGCAGCAGTTCGACAGCGATTGTGGCAGGTTTGCTGGCGGCCAATGCCTGGCTTGAACAGCCTTTTTCTCAGGCTGAAATTTTGCAAAAAGCCATCGCCTGGGAAGGGCACCCAGACAATGTGGCTCCAGCGTTGCTTGGGGGCTGTATTCTCAGCCTGGAAACAGCAGGGGGCTATGCCTCTTTTCCCCTGCAAGTCCCAGCAAACTTAAATTGGGTGGTCTGTTTTCCTGAGTTTGAATTGGAGACAAAAACAGCCCGTTCGGTGGTGCCTGGGCACTTCAGCCGGACAGATTGTATTGCCAATACCAGCTATTTGGCAGCCCTGGTGGCGGGTCTGGCCCAAAACAACGACGATCTTTTGCGTTTGGGGCTCAATGACCGCCTGCATCAGCCCTATCGCCAAGCCCTGGTACCCGGCATGCCCGAAGTCATGCAAGCAGCCCGCGAGGCAGGTGCACTGGGGTCTGTTTTAAGCGGTGCAGGGCCCAGTCTCTTGGCCCTCTGCCGTGAAGGGGCCGAAAGAGTTGCGGAGGCGATGCAAGCAGAATGGAACAAGCAGGGGATTTCCTGCGACTATGTGATTGCATCCCTAGATACCCAGGGGGCCGTGGTTATATACTGATAATGCAACTCTCACGTATGACACGTCAAGAGACTGTTCTAAGACCAACAACGCTCTAAGTGAAGTAGAAAAGCAGAAATCCGATGAGTATTCTTGTACAAAAATTTGGCGGCTCTTCGATGGCTGACGTCGCCTGTATTCAGAACGTGGCCCGCCGCGTGGCCGCAAGTAAAAAAGACAGTCCCCAAGGTTTGGTTGTCGTGGTGTCTGCCATGGGCAAAACCACAGATAAACTCGTGGGCATGGCCCGTGAAATCGCCAACCAACCCCATGGACGCGAAATGGACATGCTCTTGGCCACTGGCGAGCAGGTGTCGATTGCCCTGCTCTGTATGGCTCTGCATGAACTGGGTTTAAAAGCCGTCTCAATGACCGGCGCCCAGGCTGGAATTATTACCGAAAACCGCCACAACAAAGCCAAAATTATCAATATCGACACCGAAGCCATTCAAAAACATCTGGCCGAAGACTGCATTGTGGTCGTGGCTGGTTTCCAGGGGGTCACCCCCGATCAACAGATCACAACCCTGGGCCGTGGTGGCTCGGATACAACCGCAGTGGCCTTGGCCGGTGCCTTGGATGCCGCTGTCTGTGAAATTTATACCGATGTCGATGGGGTCTATACCACCGACCCCAATGTGGTGCCCGAAGCCCACAAATTAGCTGAAATTTCCTACGAAGAAATGCTGGAGCTGGCCCATTTGGGCGCCAAGGTGCTGCACCCCCGTTCGGTGGAATGTGCCAAAAAATACGGCACAATGGTGCATGTGCGTTCCAGTTTTAATACCAATGAAGGGACCTATGTCAAACCCATGAAGGATCTCGAAATTCACCGCCCCGTGACCGGGGTTACCGCTGATGCCAAGCAGGCCAAAGTGGCGATTCGCCACGTGCCCGACCGCCCTGGTGTGGCAGCCCAGCTCTTTGGCGCCCTGGCTGAAAAAGCCATCAGCGTGGACATGATTATTCAGTCGGTGCAGGAGAATCTCACCAACGATATCGCGTTTACGGTGCACGAAGACGACCTGACCCAGGCGATTGCAATTACCCAACAGGTAGCCGAAAAACTCGGTGCCCGCGATGTGGTCTATGACCAGGACGTCGCCAAGGTCTCAATTGTGGGTGTGGGCATGATTGGCACACCGGGTATTGCGGCAGAGATGTTTGAAGCCCTCTCCCATGCCCGCATCAATATTCAGATGATCAGCACCTCGGAGATCAAAATCTCCTGTGTGGTGGCGCGCAGCGAAGTCAAACAGGCCATGCAGGTGATTCACAACCACTTTGTCTTGCCCGAAGGCAGCGCTGCTGAAAACGAAGCGTTGGCCCTGCTCTAGTCCCTGATTAGTTTAAGACAAAAGCCCCGGCGTGAAATCGTGCCGGGGCTTTTCTGGTTGAAACAACGCTATTTGGCTTTTTTGAGCTTGCTCTTGAGATCAATCCCTGCCGCAGCAAAGCCGTCACGGATCGACTGGTAATCAGCATCTGAGGCTTTGACATAGCCATCAAAGTGATAGAGTTTTTTGATCAGGGCCTTGCCTTCGGGAGATTGGCTATAGTCCAAAATGGTCTTTTGTAAGCGATCCATCAGCTCTTGGGGATAATCCTGGCTGACGCAGATCGAATCCGAAGGAATCGGTTCGGTATAAGCCAAGACGCGAATTTGCTTTTGATCTTGGGGGCTGAGAAAGCGACTCCAGGCGCTGGATTGGCCTTTGTCGTCGTCGGCATAGGTGGCACCCCCATCGACCTTTTTATTCAGCACAGCCAGAATGGTGGCATCGTGGCTGCCAGAATAGACGACTTTGTCCAGATCGCTATCGGGATTAATCCCCACTTCCAGCATCATTTTGCGGGCAAAGATATGCCCGGTCGTAGAAATCGGATCGCCAAAGGAAAAGGTCTTGCCTTTGAGCTCTTTGACACTTTTGATCGGGCTGTCGGTACGCACAATAATCGCCCCATAATAATAAGGCGAGCCACCGCGCTGGGATTTGACAATAATCCGCACATTGGCCTCCTGTTGGGCCAAGACATACGAGGCGGGGCTGAGAAAGGCGGCATCCAGCTGTTTGTTCTTCAGCGCTTCGATCACCCCGGTATAATCCGCGGCAACGGTGGGGCGAACTTCCATATCCATGCCTTTTTCAATCACATTGAGCAGGGGTTGAATATCTTTGAGCAGTTCTTCGCCAGTTTCAAAGGGCACAAAACCCAAGCGCAAGACCTTTTTATTCGACTCTTCGGCAGCCGGTGCACAGGCCAACAGCGTTACCAGCATCATCCAGAGGAACAGCCCCCCGGTTTTTCTCATCCATTTGTTCATTTTCGGCTCCGTTTTAGCTCCGTGCTTCGATCTGAAATACGCGACCATTGCTATAGTCTAACAAGTACAGCTCGCCCTGACCATCTTGTCCAAACGAGCTGACCTGCAGCCCTGAGTTCAGAAGCACTCGATTCCAGGTATTTTTGCCTTTGTTTTGCTTGAGGCCCCAGATGGTTCCCGAACCAAAGTCAGCGTAGAGGTAAATGCCCTTGAGCGCAGGGTATTTGCTGCCCCGGTAGACAAAGCCCCCCGTCACGGAGACCCCTTGGCTGTGATCATAGACCTGCAAAGGGGCTTTTAAACCTGTGCTTGGACAGTTGTTTTCGGGAAAAAAGCAGGCAAAACCCTCGCGGATTTTCCAGCCATAATTGCCCCCTTTTTGAATCAGATCAATTTCTTCAAAGCGGTTTTGGCCGACATCCCCGGCATAGAGTTCGCCCGTGGCACGATCAAAACTGAAACGCCAGGGATTGCGCAAACCATAAGCCCAAATTTCGGGTCGCACACCGGGCCGATTGAGAAAGGGGTTGTCACTGGGAATGCGGTAAGGGGGACCCTGATCCACATTGATGCGCAAGATTTTGCCCAGCAAACTGCTGAGGTTTTGGCCATGGCCCTGGGGATCGTTGGCACTGCCTCCGTCGCCCATGCCAATATACAACTGCTGATCGCGGCCAAAGGCAATTTGGCCCCCATTGTGATTGCGGTAGGGCTGGGCGATTTCGAGCAAGACCCGCTCACTGCCTGCAATCACTTGCTTGGTCTTGGGGTTGGCCCGCCATTCTGAAATACGGGTTTTGAGCGGGGAGCCCGTGGTGTAGTTGAGAAAAAAGCGCCCATTGCGGGTGTATTGGGGATGAAAGGCCAAAGACAAAAGCCCCATTTCGCCCCCTGAAACCACCTGTGAATGCAGATCCAAAAAGGGGGCCGTCTGCCATTTGCCACCGCTGCGCAGGCGAATGATACCCGCCTGTTCAACAACATAAAGATCGCTGCTGCCGCTGGGAGCAGTCAGATAGACGGGCTGCTTGAGGCCTGTATGTTGTTGTTTGAGGCTGATTTGCAGCGCTGAAGCCCCTGAATCGGGCAAGAAGCCCACCAGCAAAAACGTGAAAAAAGTGCCTAAAAACAGTCTGAAGAAAGGGGGCTGTGGGTTGGACATAAAAACAGGGCCTCTGGGGTATTTAATGCGCTTTGAGCCAGCGCTGTAGGCGAATGGGGTTCAAAGGGCGGATCAAGGCGTCTTCATTGGCTGCCAATTTGTCCACCAGCGCCAGATCGGCATCTTCGTAACCAGATAAATAGAGAATGGAGGCAGATTGCTTGGGTGTATGGGATGTCGAAAAATAAGCATGAATTTCAGTCAAGATTTCGGTTTTAAGTTCTGTAATCAGCATGTGGGAAGAATCCAAGGCCTGGGCCCAACTCTGAAAATCAGCAAAGATCCGAAGCTGAGTGTCGGAGCCCAATGCAGCCTGAAGCTCTGCTTGCTCGGCAGGACAGAGGTAGCAGCAGTCCACGCCCAGTCTGTTTGAGGGGCTTTGGGTCTCGGACACAGCCGCAGTCAAGGCAAGAGGCGGCAGGGCGGGAAAACAGACCTGCAGGCAGGTACCTGTAGGGCCGGTTTCGATTTGAATAAAGCCCCCATATTCATTGACGACCCCATAGACAATCGCCAAACCCAATCCGGTGCCATCCGTTTTGGTGGTAAAAAAAGGATTGAAGATCTGTTCGCGAATCTCAGCGGGAATGCCGGGGCCCGTGTCGCAAATTTGAATACAGACATAGTCTCCAGCTGGACGGGCCCCAAAGAGCGGCACAAAGAGAGGGACTCGCTCTCGGCGCAGGCTGATCTGAATTTCAATTTCACCCTGGCGATTCATGGCATCACGGGCATTGACAATCACATTCATCAATAATTGATCGAGGTGGGTGGGTTCGATCAGAATCGCAGGTAAATCACTGGCCTGCTCAATCTTGAGTTGCACATTTTCACCCAGCAGAGGATGAAAGAGGGGTTGCATCTGAATAAGGATGTCACTCAAATAAACAGGACGAGGCGTAGAGCGATGCTTGCCACTAAAAATAAGCAATTGACCGGTCAGGCTGCGTGCTTTCTGGACAATATGCTGAATTTCGTGAGCATAATTCTGGGAATTTGCAGTAGAATCCTGGGACTCTTCTAATAATTGTGCATAGCCCTGGATACCCGCCAGAATATTGTTAAAATCATGGGCCACCTCGCCAGCCAATTGGCCAATTGCATCTAATTTTTGAACCTGACGCAAGATTTCTTCCTGTTCCCGCAGTGCCAAGGCCGTCTTTTCACTTTCGGTCATGTCAAGCCCTGTGGCCACCAGGTATTCGACCTGATTGTCGATATTCATCAAGGCCGTGGCTGTCCAAGAGATACTGCGTTTTTCGCCGCTGCGGGTGAGCAAGGCCAATTTATATTCGAGCGGATACGTGATTTTGTTGAGGTCTTCAAAATCTGCAAAGACGCTTTCCCGGTCTTCGGGCCAGAGCAAAGCCTCAAAGTTTTGGCCCTGAATTTCATTAAAGCTATAACCACTCACGGCTTCACAGGCCCGGTTAAACCTGACAATTTTGCCTTCACTGTCGAGAACCAGAATCAAGGCGCTGGAGGTGTCCAAAATGGCTGAGACAAAGATTTGCTCGTGATGCAGCAATTGTTGGATCTGTTTTTGGGCCTCGATATTAAAGCCAGTAAAACACACCCCACTGATCTCGCCGCTTGGGTTCTGAATCGGATAATAGGCCACTTCATAACTCACGCCCTGGCCATCGGGGGCGTAAATCACACGCTCTTTAAACACATGTTGGCCCTGCAAGGCCTGCTCAAAGCTGCTGTAAAAATCGTCCAGGCGATCCGACTGCACGTAAATGGTAAAGTCTTCACCCGCTTCCATTTCACGGAAAAAGCGCTGCCGGGCAGAAATGGCAGCGACGTGATTAAATTCGGTCACCCGGTGCTGCCGATCGAGCATCACGATCATTTGATTGCTGTTGCGAAAAAGCGCCCCCAATTTTTCTTTGAGGTGGAAATTGCTCTGTTGAACCTGTTTGAGCTGGCTGTGATTTTCCAAGCAGCCCAAATAGCCTTGGGTTGAAGGTTGAATGCGAATTTTGAGCCAGTCATTTGGGCTTTGAGCAGATTTGGGACTGAAAAAAGTCTCAAAGAGCTCCTTGGGCTGTTTGAGAAAGGCCTCCCAATCTGCACGGATCTGGGTGAGTTCTGCTGGACAGACCCAGTCTAACCAGCTTTTTCCGCTCACAGACTCAGATTGCAAACCCGTTAATTTTTCCCAAAAAGGATGAACGGAAAGAATGCAACCCTGTGTATCAAGTTCAAAAAAAGCCGCCGGGTAATCCAAAGCGGTTTGGCACAAACTCTTCATACCCCCCATAATAAGCTAATTATGTCTCTTTGTCACCCTCAAAAATGAGAGAACGGGGCTTTAACCGGCAGTCACAGGCAGCGGAAAGCGTGGGAGGGTTTGAATCTGAAAGCGCATATCCTGTTTCTGGCGCTGCCACTGGTACCAGCCACAGGCGGCAATCATGGCGGCATTGTCGGTGCAAAGAGTCAAAGGAGGCATAAAGACCTGGAGTTCGCGTTCTTTGGCTGCCTGGGTGAGTTTTTCGCGCAGGTATGAATTCGCTGAGACCCCACCTGTCACTGACAATTGGCGAATGCCCTGTTGATCGACTTGGCGCAGGGTTTTTTCGAGCAGGGTATCAATTGCTGCGGCCTGAAAACTGGCACAGAGATCCGCCACCGGAATCGGCTGTTTTTTTTGTTCTAAATGGCGCACAGCGTAAAGCACAGATGTTTTGAGACCACTGAAGCTGAAATCCTGCTCCTGCAACATGCTGCGCGGAAAATCAAAGGCCTTGGGATCCCCCTGCCGGGCCAATTGGTCGATCACTGGCCCCCCCGGATAAGGCAGTCCCAGCAGACGGGCAACTTTGTCAAAGGCCTCGCCAATGGCGTCATCGCGGGTATTGCCCAGCATGCGATACAGACCGTGTCCCGCCATTTGCAGCAATTGGGTATGCCCCCCCGAGACCAGCAAGACCAAGAGCGGAAATTCAATCTCTGCGCCAAAGCTGAGAAAATTGGCGTAGATATGCCCTTCGAGGTGGTTCACCCCAATCAGGGGCCGATCGAGAATCCAGGCCAGGGTATCGGCGGCTGTGACCCCCACCAGCAGGGCTCCCTGCAAGCCAGGCCCACAGGTGACAGCAATCGCATCAATATCGGGATAGTCCAGCCCAGCGCTTTTGAGGGCAGTCTCTAAGAGCGGGTGCAAGGCCTCGACATGGCAACGGGAGGCCAATTCAGGTACCACTCCCCCAAAGACGCGATGGTCTTCGATTTGGGAGCGAATTTCACTGGCCAAAATCTTATTTCCGTCTTCGACCAGGGCGATTGCGGTTTCATCGCAACTGGACTCAATGCCTAAGACAATCATGGCTGTTGGTCGCGGCGTTTCTGAACCGGGCGGAACTGCCGCAGTTGATTCGCGCTCAGGGTTTGGCCCGGCGCCAAAGGGGGACTGGTGGGGGAATCATCCATTTCGTCGTCGCTGTATTCGGCATCGCTCTCTTCGGCCAAGGCCTGTTTAAAGCTGCTGCTAAAGTTCGTGTTTTTGCGCGCAGGCTGCGGGGGCGCTTTGACGGGTTTGGGCATTTCCAGTTTTTCGCCCAAGAAAGGCTTGAGCACCGACTCGACATAGAGGGCATGGTGGCGCTGTTGCAGCAGAATCACACTTTCAAGGCTCATTTGCAAATAGTGGATCTGCTCGGTGCGACCAGCGTCCAGTTTTTCGGCAATCGGAAAAAAGATCAGGCCCGAAAACAGCACACCATAAAGCAGACTGACCAGTGCGGCTGAAAGCACCGGAAAAATCTTACTGGGTTCTTGCAGGCCTTGGGCTTGCAACAAGACCAGCAATGCTCCGGCCAAGCCAAAAGCAGGGGCCATTTGGCCCATAAATTTCCAGAGCCGGATTTGGCGGCTTTTTTGTAAGCTGGTCTGAGCCAGGGTGGTTTCGAGGGTTTCGCGGATCATCGGAGCGGTATAGCCACCCACAACCAGACCCAGGCCCTCTTTGAGCAGGGGGTGTTGCAAACGGGGGCGCACATCTTCGAGCAGGCGTTGACCCGCTTCGGGGGATTCTGCCTCGCGAATCTGGCGGGCCAGATAAACCGTGGTATCGTAGACATCTTGTAAATCGGGTTCGTCGAAGCCCGAAAAACAGATTAAAAAATGACTGAAACTGCTGCTGAGTTCCTGCCAGGAAAAACCGATCAAACAGGCAGTTAAGGTACCCCCGATGATCAAAGCCAAACCTTGGGGTTGAAACAGCAGGCCGATCAGACGCTCATCTGAAAACAGGGCCCAGATCAACAGACCCATCCCCGCAAAAATTCCCAGCAGGGTGGGCAGACGTTGTTGCAAAAAGCTATTTGACATCTTTTTCCTGGTTCCTTGGCTGAACTTGTTGTATTATAGCCGGAACAGACGGGAAAAGTTGTATGTTTAATTTTGCTTTTATTGTGCCCACCGGTATTGGTGCCGCAGTGGGTGGCTATGCCGGCGATGCAGGCATTGTGGTCAAATACCTGGCCAGTCAGGCCGATTGGGTCTTGACCCACCCCAATGCTGTCAATGCCGCGATTTTTTATGAGCAACCGCCCCAGGTGCAATACCTGGAGGGGGCCTATCTCGATGGCTTTTTTTTAGAAGAAATTGGCTTTCGCCGGGTTCACAGCCAAAAAATTGGCCTGGTGATTGACAGACGCTGTGAAGCTTTTTTGCCAATTCTGGAAAATGTCGTGCATGCCACGGCCCTGAGCACAGGCTGCCCGATTCAGGGCTATGTCTTAACCGATGAGCCGGTTTCGCTGCGCTTTGTGCCCACCCCCACAGGCTATAGCGGCGAAGTCGACAATCTCGAAACCCTGATTGCCGCAGGCCAACGCTGTCTCGAACAGGGGGCGACAGCCTTGGCGGTATTGACCTGGATGGATTTGCTGGCCCCCCATCAGGGCGACGACTATTTACAAGGCGGAGGCGTCGACCCGATTGGCACCCTCGAGGCCCTGATCTCTCACGCCTTGGCCTATGAATTGCAGGTGCCCCTGGCCCACTCACCTGTCTTTGCACCTGAGATCATCTCGCAGCGCCTCGACCCGCGTGTGGCCGCTGAAGAAATCGGCCTGAGTTATTTGCCCTGTGTGCTCAAGGGCCTGCATCACGCGCCCGCGATTGTGCCTTATGCCGAATCCCAGCTCAAACGGGAAGAGCTACACGCTGTACTGGCTCCCTGGAACGCCGTGGGTGGAATTCCCATGTTGGTGGCCGCTGAGCGCGGCATTCCCCTGATTCTGGTCAAAGAAAACCACTCGGATTTGGCTGTGACAGCACAAGATCTGCGCTTGGATTTGGGCCTGGACCCAGAGGCGATCTGGCTGGTCGAAAATTATTGGGAGGCCGCGGGCCTGCTAATGGCACTGAAACAGGGGATCGACCCGCGCGTCTTGCGCAGGCCATTACCACCGCTGTTTCGGTCTCTCAGAGACTAGGTTCTCAGAGACTAGGTATTAAAATTAAAATTCAGGTCGTCGAGCGGATCCCAGCCCTTTTTCTTTTTGGCTTTTTCAGCTTCGAGGCGCTCTTTTTCGGCCAGTAAACTGCTGTCCATAAAATTGATGGCCTGATCCAGCTCTGCGCCGGTGGGATCCCATTTGACACTGAGTTTGACGCCCAATTTACTCTGGCGGTAGAGCAAGGCATCGGGGTCGGGCGAGTTAAACATGAGGGTGTCTTCGCTGATCCGCCCCTCTTTAAACAAACTGACCAGACATTGATCCAACGACTGTGTGCCCTGTAATTCGTTGTTGATTTCGAGAATTTCACGCATACTCCACATCCGCTCTTGATCCTGTGTGCCCGTGATCAAGGCTTTGACGTCAGAATTGGTCTTCATGATCTCCAGCACCAATTCGGTTTGGCCTTTGATGCCTTTGACGAGAATCTGAGACAGGCCCATTTTGTATTGGGTGGCCAGCATCTCGCGGATTTTTTTCTCCTGATCGCTGGGGAACATGTCGATCATGCGGCGAATCGACTCACCGACCGAGCCTGCGTGAATTGTGGCAAAAATCAAATGGCCGCTCTGGGCCAGCTCAAGCGCCATCATCGCATCGTGATCGTTGCGAATTTCCCCGACCATCGCCATGTTCAGGGATTGGCGCACAGCACTCTCCATGGCAATCGGCTGGGTTTTGGCGTGTTTGCCCACATCGCGCTGGGTGATCACGGATTTGGGGTATTGCTGGCTGGGGAAAATCGTCTCAATCGGGTTTTCGATCGTGAGGAAATTGACACTTTTGTTTTTGAGCAAAAAGTCGATGATCGAACACATCGTGGTGGATTTGCCACTGCCGGTGGTGCCACAGATCAGAATCAGACCCATTTTGAGGTGTGAGACCATTTGGCGAATCACAGGTGGCATGCGCAGATCTTCCATCGTAAAGGGCTTTTCGGGCAACAGGCGCATGGTGATCAGGGGTGTGTTCTCAGACTCCCAATCGAAGGCATCAGCCAAATTGACGCGGAAGCGGCGCCCGGCTTTGGTGCGGTAAGACAGATCCAAATCGAGGGTGTCGAGACGGCCACCATTTTTGTCGATCTGGGCATTGACAGAAGGGTTCTGGGCCAATTTGATCAGGGCACGGGCAATTTTTTCGGTGGATTTGCCGCCGGGTTCCATGTAGATGTCTTTGATCGTGCGCAACCCGCCCGTGACCGTGATATACGGGTTGTGTTTATTGGGATGGAAAATCAGGTCTTTGGGTTTGGGATTGCTCAGGGTCATCATCCGGGTGCCAAAATCGTCGAGCCAATTGAGCAATTGGTCTTCGTTCATGCGGGCCGGGTTTGCGACTTGGTGAAAACCGAGTAAAATATCGGGCTCCAATTGGAAATCGACATGCAATTCTTGGTTCTCGCCCGACATAATATTGACCTTGAAGGTTTTGGCTTCAAGCACGTCTTTGTCGGTGGGCAGCAGAACATCGTATTCGAGAATGCCGCCGAGGGTCTGCAAAATATCGTGGTGGTTGATGCTTTCAATATCGCGGTCTTGATTGACGGAGATCAGGCGCTTGACCGTGACTTCGATAAATTCGGGCGTGACGTTGACCTGGGGGTTTTCGAGCCATTGCCCAGATTTGGAAATCTTGAGCTTTTGGTTGGGGCGAAACTGCAGCGCATCAATGCCTTTGCTGACATGGACGGTCAGCATTTTGTCGAGTTGGTCGATCCATTCTTGGTAGTTTTGCATGATCTCAATCATTCCCTGTTTTTATGAAATTTTAAGCATTTTAACATGTGTCAAACGCGCATGTAGAGCGCCGCCAGAATATATAAGTGAAAAATTTGTGACAAATACACAAAGACAGTTATATGTCGCGGCTTAAGTGTTTCTGCGCCGCGTGAACATGCGCCAGCACAGACCCAGCAAGGCCAGCCCGAAGAGACCAGCCACGCCCCAGCGCTTTTGTTCGCGCGGAGAAGGCCTGAGTTTTGGCGGGGGCGGGGGCACAAAGTCGGGCTCCAGGCCCCGGCGGCGGCGATCTTCGGGCCGCCAATCGTCGAGAGGATCTTGGGGCCAGGCCGGGCCATTCAGTGGCACGTCCAAGATGCGGTCGAAATCGGTGATGCCTTCGGTTTTGACATAGAGATTGGTCAGGCAATGGGTAGCATAATAGAGCCGGAAGTGGAAAAAGTTTTTGACCACCACCACATCTGCTTCGCGCACACTCAGGCCCAAATCTTCGTAAAAACTCGGCTTCATGGGCATGGCATACCCTTCGGTTAAGACCAATTGCACCGAGCCGGTATCGAGCACGGCCATGCGGCCAAAGTTTTTGGTCTCCATGACTTTGCGCAGGCGGCCTGTGACACTGACAGCCGGGTTGACCTCGGGCTGTAGACGACCACCCACCGAAATGGTGACCTCTTCGCCAATTTCTCTTTCGGCCAATTTGCCCACGGCCACCGGGTCGCGCAGCGGAATCAGCGAAAGCAAATCGGGCTCATCAAGCAGGGCCTTGAGCAAATGGGTGTTTTCGCCCGTGCCGCCAGCCCCAACCACATCGGAGGCATCACAAATGGCCACAGCGCCGATTTTGCGGGTCAGGCGGGCTTTGTGCACTTTGGCGATCGCCTCTTCAAGCTCCAAAAAGCGCGGGGGCTGTTGGTGACGCACCTTCCAGCAGCGCTCAGCCAGGTCTTCGGCCAGCGACTCAGCCAGTTCTGGGTTGTTTTCGGTAATCACCACCACCGACCAGCCCAACTCAGGGTGGGAGAGATAGGGGTGGCACATAAAAACCGAGGCATCGAGCACGCCCGGTTGGCTGCAGAGGTCTTTGACATATTCAAAAATGCCGCGCATCGGTGGCCAAAAATCGAGGGTATTGCCCCCTCCCAGCAGCAGCGGCAAGCTGCGCCAAGCCAAGGTCGGTTTGGATTTTTGCTGGGCCAAAGGAATCAGCATTTTGCCGCAACGGAAGCCCGTGCGGGCCATGTCCCAATGGGGATTGGTGTGGTAGGCGCAGAGGCCGTTGAGCAACGCGATTTTTTCGCGGGTCATCAGACCGTGTAAGTCGAAGCTGACCACAATCGGCAGATCTGGTCCCACGACTTCGCGCAGGGCCTGCAAAAGCATCACATCCGGGTCTTCAATCTCCTCGACCCCCATCGCGCCGTGCAGGGCCAAATAAATCCCATCAAGGGGCCCCGCTTCGCGCAGCAGGGTTTGAAAGCGCTCGCAGATCTCAGCGAAATAATGTGTTTCCAGCGGGCCACCGGAGATCGACCAGGCACTGAGCAAAGGCACAGCTTCGACTTCGCCTTTGCCGATTTTGCGCACCGCTTTGCAAAAACCTGAGAGTTCGAGGTTTTTGAGAAAGCCCTCGACTTCCCATTGGCCCTGTTGGCAGGCCTCTAACAGCGCAGCGCCTTCGAGGTAATGGGTGCGTTCAAAATCTTCGCGGGTGGTGGGCACACTCGAAAATGAATTGCTCTCTTGCATAAAGCGGCCAAAGGCCAGGCGCAGTGGTTGTGAAGGCATGGGTTCTCTCCTGCTTGGGGGATTGCTCTGAGGCGATGGTGGGTACAATTATCTGCATTATACGCTGAAGCCTTCCCGCTGAAACCCGCCCCCTCGATTTTTGTCTGGAGCATTCCCCTGTTACAATGGGTTCATCTTTTTCTCTGGAGTCTGCCTGCCATGCACACGTTTAAATCCCTGTTTTTGAGTCTGAGTCTGACGTTAATTGCCGTTTTGCCTGCCTGGGCCGGCCCGGATCAAGATCTCAGCCGCAGCATGGCCCGCAAAGACTGGGCAGCCATGACCCAAGCTGTGGAAAAAGGCGCCAAAAGTGATGTCAAAACCAAACAGGGACAGCCGCTGCTGCTCTGGGCCGTGGCCGAGGGCCAAAATGCCCTGGTCAAATTGTTGGTGGCCAAAGGGGCCTCAGTTGAAACCAAAGGCAAAGAGGGCGAGACCCCGCTGATGGTCGCTGCAGCCAAAGGCAATAAAGATCTGCTGCTATTTTTGTTGGAGCAAAAGGCCAAGATCAATGCCCAGGATGGGCAGGGCTATTCAGCGCTGATGGTGGCCACCGACAAACACCAGACAGAGATCGCCAAATTGCTGGTGGCCAAAGGAGCGGATCTCAAAACCATGACCCACAAGGGACGCACGGTGCTGATCAATGCCGCTTTCTGGGGCTATGCCGATCTGGTTAAGTTTTATCTCAGCAAAAAAGAGATTGAATTGCACCGGCGCGACCATGCTGGTAAAAATGCCTACAATTATGCCCTGGAGAAAAACTGGGTGGATGTGCAGGCCCTCTTGCAAAATGTGGGGGCCTTTGAGTAGCCACTAGAGATCACAGGCAATGCCCAAAGGGCAGCGCTCGGGTTTGCGGTAGCGCCATGCCAGCAGACCGTCTTCGCCAATTGGGCTGATTGAGCTTTCTGATGGTTGCGCCGTGAGTGGGGTGAGCTGGATCAAAAAGTCGAGATAACCATGATTGCCTTGGCCCGAAATCCAGCGGGGGGGTGTTTCATCTGGGCGGGTGCGTGAAAACCAAGCGTGTGGGGTTTCGGCCTCGGGCTCAGCAGTTCGATAAACTTCGGGAATGTCTTCACAGACCCAAAAATAGTCATGGGCCCCGCTCAGCTCGCTGGGCAGATAATGGTAAATTTCGACCCAATAATCGCCGGGTTCGGTCTCTATCAGGGCGCCAAGCGCGCAGCTTTGGGTGTGTTTAACCCGCTCAAATTGGCTGAAATCTGTCTCAAAATAATCCGGGGCCAGCACGCTGCCCAGGCAGAGCCCGCCCGAAGCCAATGAGAGCCGGCCTTGGGCACAAGCCACCCATTCTTCGCTTGCTTGGGCTGTCAGGGGTTCAAATGTGAGCCGCGAGACAAAACCAGCCTCTGCATAGAGCCCCACAGGCAGGAGCAAGCCAGCACGGATCATCTCCGAGCTGGCTGTTTCAAAGCGGTCAGCAAACGCTCTGGGGGACAGGCAGCCCAGATTGGCCGGGGCCAGCCAGAGCAGGCCTGCGCCTTCTTTTAGAGCGATATCGCGGGTAGGTATCATTTGATGACTCCTAAAGATTCTTTGCAAAGCTGAGGGCTGTGCTTTGCAGGATCAAGAACCAGGTTAATTGTTAGACTCTCATTTTACACTTCCCAACAAAACACACATATCCATTTGGCCTGTATTGGGAAAGTTACTCATAGGAATCAAACAATCTTACCCATTCTTTATTCTCTGATTGAAGATAATCTCTGGCTGAACTGCCTGTTTGGTCTGTCAAATGGAGATCTGCACCATGCGCCAATAATATTGCCACTGATTGTAAATCCTGAGCTTCTGTTGCAAGAATCAGGGCTGTTTTGCCTTCGCTATTTTGCGCGTTGAGATTTAATTCCTGCTTGCTCCATTGCTTGACAAGATGATGATAGCCATTTTGGGCTGCGTACATCAAAAGTGTATTTCCCCTGGCATCGCGGTGCTTTAAATTCATGGCTGTTTGCACCAATTGAAAAACCACAGCATGATTGTCTTTATTTTGCAGCGCAATCATCAGCAGATTGCGTTTGTTCTGATCCAACACTTGGGCAGAAGCCCCTTGGCGGAGCAAAAAATCAAAAATTTGCACCGAACCAGATTGGGCCGCATACATCAAAGCGGTTATGCCATTGTTCGGATTTTTTTGCTCGATATCAGCTCCCTGTTTCAGTAGCAACTTTACATTTTCCAGTTGCTGATTGAGCACAGCATGAATCAATGGGCTTTGACCATTTTGATCCAATTGGTTGACCCACTGGCTTTGAGTGGGCAAAAAGAAAGCCAGCAGCTTGGGGTATTGGGCAGCGAGATGTAAGGCATTTTCTCCAAATTTGTTTTGGTGGCTGGGATGGGCTCCTGCTTTGAGCAATAACGAAATTATTTCTGGTTTGCCTGATCTGATGGCTTTAAGCAGGGCGGTATTGCCCAATTGATCTGCCTGATTGGGGTCTGACCCTGCGGCCAAAAGCAATTTGACCAATTCCAAATTATAGGGGGAAATGGCACAAAACAAGGCCGTTTGACCCATGTTATCTGTGGCTTTGATATCTGCTTTGTGTTTTAAAAGCAGTTTGACCTGTTCGAATTGAAGGCGATCTGCCGCTTCGATCAGGGGTGTTCGGCCAGATAAGTCTTTGACCTGTGGGCTGGCACCTGCATTGAGCAGGTACTGGGTTACTTCTGGATGCTCTGAACTGGCTGCATAAGCCAAGACACTCTTTTGACGTTTGTCTTTGGCATTTGGATTCAGTTTCAATTTGAGTAAGAGAGTCACGCAGTCTAAACAACCCTCTTGTGCGGCCAGCATGAAGGCGTTAACCCCTTCTTCATCCGTGGATTGGGGGGAGAGTCCCAAATCCAGCACCCATTGAAGGACTTCCAGCTTGCCAGATTCCGCGGCGTATAAAAGGGCTGAACGGGTTTTAAATTCTGGATCACGGGGACTGGCTCCCGCTTTGATCAGACGTTGAATGATCGGCAGCTCTCCCAGTCGCAAGGCTTGAGCCAACGGGCTTTCTGAAAGTTCATGTTTGGTTTTGACCTGGGCTCCCTGCTGCAAGAGCAAATCAACTGCCGCCAAGGACTTTGATTTTACGGCTTCGAGCAGCGCGGTATTTCCGTCTTGGTTCTGAAAATTGGGATCTGCGCCAGCAGCCAAAAGGTGTTGGAGGCTATCAAGCTCTGCCAAATGGGCGGCGTGCATCAAAACGGTCTTGTATTCATAGTCCAGATCGTTAAAGGGGGTATTTTTGTTCAATAATGCGCTGATAATATTGGGATGATTGTTTAAAATGGCATAGAACAAAGGGCTGCGCTGGTACATATCCGCAAGCTCTGTTTTGCTTTGGGCTTTGATCAGCAAAGCTGAAATCAGCCGGGATTGAGAATAGGCTCCAAGCGCTAAATGTAACGCTGTTTTACCCTCTTTATCCTGGTGATTGAGTTCGGGTTTTTCAGCAAGAATGGCATCAATTAGGTCTGGATTCCCTGTTTGGGTTGCCCGCATCAGGGCATTTTGACCATTTTTATTCAAGTGATTTGGGTTGGCACCTTGACTTAAGAGCCATTCGACAGCTTTTGGGTCATTTTTTTCGATAGACATGCTTAAAGGGGTATTGCCATCGAGATCCTGGGCATTGATTTCCTGACCCAAATTTGACACAAATTGAATGAAAGCCAGATCGGAGCCCATGGCACTCATCAAGAGTGTCTGATCTTTATAACTTTTCTGTTTGGGATCCAAACCCAATTCAAGCAGGTATTGAAGCAACACTCTGTTTTGGCTTTCTGCGGCATACATCAAAAGGTTGTTCCCATTAAAATCCAGGGCTTTGGCATCAGCTCCCTTTGCCAAAAGGAATTTAACTGCCTCCAGATTTCCGCTTTTGGCAAAGTGCATCAAGACAGAGGCGCCATTTTCGTCCAGCGCATGAAGATCTGCGCCGAGCGCAAGAAAGTCTTGAAGATCTTCCAATCTGCCTTTTCGGGCCAGTAACATCAGGGGCGTTTCGTGCAGGGCATTGCGGGAATTGAGATCGGGTTGTCTTTTGCGTATCTCGGCCAGGATTTCTCGGGGGCCATATTCCAATGCTAAACCGAGGATGGATTGCTCTTTGATATCCACTTTGCGGTTGATATCCTTGAGGATTGTCAGAGACAGTTTGATGATTTCGGTATGCCCCCCCTGTATGGCATATTCGAACAATTTTACGGCCTGATCTTGTGATTGAAAATCGTCAGCTCCCTGAGCAAACAGGTATTTAAACACCTCAAAATGCCCGTATTGAGCGGCTGAGTGTAATGCTGTTTCACCCATTTCATCGGGCTGAAACACATTCATACCCAGTGAATGGAGATACTGAACCATGCTGAGTTGGTTTCTTTTCACGGCTCTGAGAACAATCTGCCTGTCTTGCAAATCCAAGGGGGCTCCCTTTTCCCGCAAAAGCTGAAAAATATCCCGTTTGCCACTGGCTGCAGCAGCGCTTAAGGCTGTCTCTCCCAGGACCGTTCTGTCTGAAAGATTCAGTCCTTGATCAAGCAAATCCAGAATCAGGTCACGTTGGCCATTTTCAGCAGCCAGCATCAACAAATTGAAGCCGATTTCATCAACCACTTTCGGGTTTGCGCCCTGTTGAAGCAAATACCTGACGATCTCTGTTTGACCTGCTTTGGCTGCAGTCAAGGCCGCTTGAGAGAGTTTTTCTGAACGCCTGCGGTCTCCCTCAAACAGGGGACAGAGGGCTTGCACCAATGCAAATCGGCCCGCTTGACTGGCACTATTCAATGCCGCTTGCAAGTGAAGTGGGTATAAACGCGAAGTTTGAGATTGTGTAAGTAAATAGTGCACCACTTCCAGATGGCCCTTGCTTGAAGCAACCTTCAACGCACTGGCCTCAAGATCGCGCAAGGCCTGATCGGTCCTGTTTGACAGGTATTCCACCAAGCTTAAACTGCCTGACTCAGCAGCAGCATCTAGCAAAGCCTGTCGAAAACTGTGTTTTTGATCCAATCTGGGACTTTTTTCAAGGATGTATTGCACAAGTTTGAATTCCCCATGCTGCGAGGCCCACAATAAAATCGCCTCTAAATCCGCCGAGGTTTGACTTTCAACGTCTTTTTGCAGCTGTGCCAAGACCTCCTCTGTTTGTTTCTGGCTGAACGTACTTACCAACGAAGGGGTTGCTTGTCCCGCTGGAACTTCAGCTTGCACGGGCAAGCCCATGCTGCAAAGCCATAACAGCAGCAGCGTTTTTTTCATGGGGTCTCTCCTACGGTACAAAAGAATTGTGAGACAAACAGCGGATATGGACTAGATTGTACTGCCTTTCATGCATTGATTCAAAAAAAGCACTAATTGCCCAGCACAGGCCGACCGCCATCGTTCTTTGCATGAAAGCCGAGTTTCCTGGGAACAAAGGCAGCATCCATCTGTCTGTTTTAATATCCCCTTTAAAGCGAAGTTTGATATGCGAAGAGTCTCTGTATTTGCGCTCTCTCTGTGGCTGATCAATGCCTGTACGACCGTTTCAGCGCCTTCAGTTTCTCCGGCTTTGCCACTTGCAGCTTCGTCTCCTTCTTCAGGAGCTTCTCAAAATGCGGTCATGCCTAAACCATCATCGGCCCCTCAAGCCTCTTCCAGCCAACCCATCTCACTGACCGGGTTGGGGGATTTTAAAGAAATCCCGCTTGTGCAACGCAGTGAAAAAATTTAGGTGGGCTATCGAGAGAGCGGGGCTATAACAAATACGGCGCGCGGTCGCGGATCTGCTGATCGAGGGCCTTGTAATCGGGCACAAAGCGGTAGACCAGATCCCAAAAGGACTGGCCGTGGTTTTTGTGGCGAATATGCGCCAATTCGTGCACCAAAATGCTGTCGATGCAGCGCGGCGGCAATTGGATCGCACGGTAGTTCAGGTTGATTTCATTGTCGGCGGTACAACTGCCCCAACGGCGCTTGTGGCGTTTGTATTTGACCCCGCGCGGGTGCAATTGCAAAGCCTCGCTCCAATAGCGCAGGCGTTCGTTCATAAAGCTGATCGCCTCTCGGCGCAGAAAGTGATGCAGGGCCTCTTCGCGCAGAGACAGATGGGCCAAAAGGCGTTCAGGCATTTGCAATACCAGCTTCTCTTCGACCAGAAAGACGGCCATCATCGGTTGACCCGCTTGACTGGACTGGCTATCGAGTTGCAAGGTATAGGGCTGTCCGAGCAGATGAACCAAGCTGCCCTCTTCGAGCGAAGTGGCTTGGCGGGCATCCGGCGGCTGCAATTGGGACAGTTTCTTGAGAATCCACTGCCCCTTGCTGCGCAGCAAACCTTCGGCCTCGGCCCGGCTGATGGCTGGGGAGCGCAGCACAACGCCCTCAGGCTTGATCACGATATAGCTGTGTTTGAGGTTTTTTTTGACCTCGTGACGCCAAGAGAGGGTGTGGTTGTGAATGTCTATTTCGGGCATGGTTTGGACTGACCTGTATTTCAGGTTAACATAAATAAACTGCGCTTACATCCAGAGCTACTCAGGCCTTTATTCTTCGGGTTGCAGGAAGTACTTGAGCTGGGGAAAAGCCTGACTGGGTAATGTCCTTCGACTCCGCTCAGGACTCAACTGCTTTTTGAGCAGAGGATACTTGAGCTGGGGAAAAGCCTGACTGGGTAAGACGGGCAATAGGAGCAGTGCCATGCCAGGATGGCAAATGGCGCTGTGACTTTTAGCGAGTGCAGCACAGGACGTGCGCAACGAGCGGCCCGGATGCCCAGTCACGGCTTCCCCAGCTCTGAACCACTCACCCTCAGAAAACCCTGAAAGCCCCCTGACTTGACCTGGCTGGCCACTTCACTGCAAAGGAAACACAATCATGATTCACGCCATTGTCCGAGACCGGCCCACCCTGCTCTTTTTAATGCTCTCGGGCTTCTTTATCACCAACGCCCTGATTGCCGAATTTATCGGCGTCAAGATTTTTTCGCTCGAACAGACCCTCGGCATGAAACCCGTCAGCTTTTCATTGCTGGGCCAAGAGGGCCTGGCCTTTAATCTCACCGCTGGGGTGCTGCTCTGGCCCTTTGTCTTTGTCTTTACCGATCTCATCAACGAGTATTACGGCAAAAAAGCTGTCAGGCTGATCTCGTATCTGACCGCCGGGCTGGTCTGTTATGCCTTTGCGATGTTTTATCTGGGCATTCACCTGCCCCCAGCGGGCTTTTGGCCGGGCAGCATGGCCAAACTCGTGCCCGACATGAACAAGGCCTTTCAGGCCATTTTTGGCCAGGGCCTGTGGATCATCGTGGGCTCGATGGTCGCGTTTTTGCTGGGGCAATTGCTCGATGTGACCGTCTTTCAAATGCTCAAGCGCAAAACCGGCGAAAAATACCTCTGGCTGCGGGCCACAGGTTCGACCCTGGTCTCCCAATTGGTCGATAGCTTTGTCGTGCTTTTTATCGCCTTTTATATCGGCGCGGGCTGGAGCATTCAACTTGTGCTGGCGATTTGTCTGGTCAATTATGTCTATAAATTTCTCTGTGCCGTGGCGATGATTCCCGTGATCTACGGCGTACATGGCCTGATGGACCGCTATTTGGGCCACCAAGTGGCCTTGGAAATGCGGGCCTCAGCCCTGCGGGAGAATTAAACATGCCACAGCCCATGACCCCCTTGCTGGTTTGGTCTGAGATCCTGAGCCCCCAGGGGGAAGCCGTGAGCGGCTTTGATTGGTTCTTTTCGCCGCTGAGTCTGCGCGACTGGCTCGAAGCCTGGTTCTTGCCTGCCGCTGTCGAAGCCCTGCTGGGCACAGGCCACACCACCCGCAGTCTTGCCAAGCTTTTGGAATTGGGCCAAAACCACCCCTGGCTGGCGGCAGCACAAGCCGCGATGGCCCAGCTCTTGGCCCTTAAGCGGGTCGAACCCCTCGATCTCAAAGCCGCCTGTTTGGCCTGTGCCGGCGATTTAAATGCGATTTTTGCCCCCACACCCGCCCCTTTGCGTCTGTTGATCTTTCCAGATTTGCCCTCAGCGGCGCAGGTTATTTGGGAACAGAACCTCTGCGACCAAGCGCGTTTGGGGGAGTATCAGGCTTGGTTAGGGCTTTGTGAAGCCGCCCAAACAGAGGCCGCAGCGCTGCTGGATCTGCGTTTGCTTTTGGTCTAGTTTATTGCCCCTGGGCGGGTTGGGTGATCTTATCGAGAATAGACAGCTTTTGGTCCTGAAACAACTCTGTGCAGAATTGGAAAAGCAGTTTATGACTCAAACAGACGCAGCCCAGGAAAAAAGCCATGACCAGGCTGCGCGGCTGTTGGCCAAAATGCGCCAAGACTTGAGCCAGGGCGGGCAAAGCCAATAAAAGTGAGAGCATTTGAAAGGCCAGCAGCACCGGAGTCGCGCTTTGGCGGTAGCGGGTTTGGTTGAGGTCAAGCGGGGTGGGAAAGCGAATCGAGATCAAGGTGCCCAGGCCCAAGACACCCACCAGCACCGTGGCAAAAGCCAAGACCACAAAGAGCAGGGTTTCCCAATGCAGGGGATTAAAAATCACGAGATAGAGATAAAGCACGAGCAAAAATTCAGCGCTGCAGAACAGAGCCATGGCCAATTGTTTGCCCAGCAAGAGGCGCGCAGCAGGCAAAGACCCGTAGAGATAGAGCTTAAAGCCCTGCCCATCGAGCCCAAAAAGATTGCAAAACAAAAACAGCGAAGTCATAAAGATATAGGTGATCGCGCTTAAAAGCACAGCGGTGGGAGGAATCGCATGGGCCACCGGGCCAAAGGCAAAAACCCGCAGAATCACCAGTAAAAAAGGCGTCAGAAAAAAGCAGAGTTTGCCAATCACGCTGCGAGACAGCGAACGCAGTTCTTTTTTAACGATCAGCCCCAGATCATAAGGCAGAAAAAACAGCAGATCACTTTTCCACCAGCGGGGAGCTGCATTGGCCTGCTCTGCCAAACCCGGTGAGGCCGTGTACATATGACGCAGGAGGGCCGTGCCCAAATAATTGCCCAGCACCAGCCAGAGAAAGAGCCCCACTTCGGCCTGATAAACTTGGCTGTATTGGCCTTGCAAAACCCCATTCAGGGCCAGACTGGCCATGCCAGCAGGGGAAAAGGCCAAGAGCAGATTGAGCGGCAAAGTCAACTGGGTCCAAACCGCTGGGCTCTTGATCCAGCTCTGCCAATCGGGGTTGTTTTCAAGCTGTTGGCCCAGCAGCGCAGGCAAAAAAGCGAGCACAACAATCCCCAATAACAATAACAACATCGCACTTTCGCGCAGGCGGCGATGGGCCAAAAACGAATTCAGACTGTTGACCAACAAACGGCTCCAAACGATATGCAACAGGCCAAAGAGCAGAGCCAGAATCATCAGCGGGGCCAGCGCGCCTGTGCCAACCACGATCACGCCGCCGCAGATCAGGCCAATCAAAAGCGGGTAAAAAAACAGACTCCAGGGTTCAATCAGGCCCGTTAAAGTGTGCAATGCGTACAAGCTTTGAAAAGACAGCGGGTAGATCAGCAGTTTATTCAGATCCAGGTGCAAATTGTCGTTTTGCAAGGCAAAAAGCAGCGGCGAGAAAAGCCAGATCAAGCCAAAGAGCCCGAGCAAAACCAAGAATATATAACCCACCACCTGGGCCTGAAATGGCCCCTCTCGGGCATAGATCCCCAATATAGTCACCAAAGAACCAATCACCCAGCCCAGCACAGAGGCCAAGCCACCTGTGACCAGCAAACCAACGACAACGCCCCATTTTTGCAGAGCTGAAGGCTGGCTCCAGGCCCGCTGTAGAAGCCTGAACTGGAGTTGAAACAGGCTTTTGAGCTGTTGCGGCAGGATTAACTCAGCCATGACAGATCCGAATGTTCTCTTTCGTGGCCAATCAAACGAATAAACGCATCTTCAAGCGAGGCCGTGCCCAAAGGCATGGAACCATTGATGCGGTGTAAAACCTCTTGCAGGGGGCCTTGGGTCAATAATTGGCCTTTGTGGATAATACCCAGATAATTGCAGAGTTTTTCGACCGTCTCCAGAATATGTGAGGTCAAAAAAACCGTCACATTGCGGGCCGTGAGACTCTGCAGCAATTCGCGCAGCGTGCGGGCCGAGACGGGATCCACGCCTTCGAAGGGCTCGTCCAAAAACAAAATCCGCGGGCTGTGAATCAGAGCGGCGGCCAAAGCGGTTTTTTTCTTCATACCGTGGGAGAAATCTGCGAGCAGGGTCCCAGATTTGGCCGACAATTGCATCAGGTCCAGCAATTCTTGGCTGCGCGAACGGGCGGTGCTGGCATCGAGGCCATACATACCTGCGACAAACTCCAGGTATTCAGGCGCGGTCAGGCGTTCAAACAAGCTCATGTTTTCGGGCACCACACCGATCCAGCGCTTAACCTTGGCGGGGGCTTGCCAAATATCCTCACCCAAAATCTGAATCCGACCTTTGTCCGGCTGCAAAAGCCCTGTCAGCATTTTGAGGGTGGTCGATTTGCCTGCGCCATTGGGGCCCAAAAAGCCAAAAAAAGCCCCCTGGGGTACACTCAGGGTGAGTTCGCGCACGGCTTCAAATTCGCCAAAATTGCGGCAGAGGCCTTGGATATCGATGGCCGGAGCGTTTGCTGAGGTCGGATCTTCGGAATTAAACATGGCTCTAGTATAACAGGGCAAGTAGCAGGGCAAGATCAACCTGACTGCGCAGGTTATCTTGCTGGGGGAGAGAGCCAGTCCAACCCGACTGGTGCAGGTGATCTTGCTGAAGGAGAGAGCAAGCTAAACCTGACTGGTGCAGGTGATCTTGCTGGGGGAGAGAGCAAGCTCAAGCAATCATTAAGTAAAGGGTAATTCAAGTTTAATTTTTGTTTAACTTTAAGCGATCTTTGGAAACTTTTTTCACAAATAGATGACAATAGATCATAGAAAGACGGAGTAGTAGAGAGGTTTTGGATTATGATTTTGAGAAAGAAAATGTCGGGTTTGATGTGTTCGGCCCTGCTTTTGCTCACCGCCTGTGGTGGCGATCGTGGCAATACCCTGGCCCCCAATTTGCCCTATTACAATCCCGGCCAAGACCAAATCTATACCCCCAAACCCGATACCCATGGCTATAATCCGACTCAGCCCAGTACTTCTTATTCCGTGCTCAAAAACGTCTTTCTGCGTGTCGACCCCGAAATCGGTGTGAGCGTGAGCCATCTCGAAGGCCGTTTAGAACCCAAACGCCCCGGCGATCCCGTCATTTTCGACGATACCCGCTCCTTTGTCTTTAATATCTACCACGGCCAATTGACCATCAATGCCGCCAATATCACGCGCTTAAAAAACAAATTCACCTTTAATTATCCCGAAAGCCCACTCAAAGACATCGAAATCACCTTCTCACAGGGCCGCATCAGCATGAAAGGCAAGATGAAACAGGTGATTTGGGTGCCCTTTGAAATGGAAGGCACGATTCAACCCTCCCACGAAGGCACGCTGATCATGGTGCCTGACAGCATTCGCGTGGCGGGCATTCCCGCCAAAGGCCTGATGGATGCCGTTGGCCTGCAGACCTCAAAACTGCTCAAATTGGCAGGCGATCGCGGTGTACAA
>JBIKWL010000285.1:0-3765 GCA_044356335.1 Candidatus Sericytochromatia bacterium | reverse complement strand
CTGTTCGGGCAGTGTGATTTTTTCAACGGGTATTTCCAGATAAAAGGTCGAGCCCTTGCCAATTTGGCTTTGAACGCTCAGGCTGCCCCCCATGATTTGCACATATTCTTTGCAGATGGCCAATCCCAGGCCTGTGCTATTGGCGGACTTGAGCCCCACCTCGGTTTGTTCAAAGGGCAAAAATATTTTTTCTTGGAGTTCCAAAGAAATACCGGGGCCTGTATCCGAAATTGTGGCTTTTAAGCTCCAACCTGAGCTGCTTTGTTCCAGTTCAACGATCAAGCCGACTTCGCCTTGTTCGGTAAATTTAAAGGCATTGGCCAATAAATTGATCAAAATCTGGCTGAGCTTTTGTTGGTCTGCGTTCAAGCGCTGTTCTTCTGCTGGAAAGTGGGTTGTAAAACGCAAATTGCGTTGCTCGGCTGAAACTTGGAACATGGCCCTGAGTTCAGGCAAAAGGGAGTTTAAATAAAAGGGGGCATTTTGTAATTGGATCCGACCCGCTTCTATTTTGGAGATCTCCAAAATATTGTTGATCAAACGCAAAAGGTGGGTGCCACTCTGAGAAATGGTTTTGACAAATTTATGCAGTTTTTCGGGCAAATCCCGGTCCCGTTTGAGCAATTGGCTAAAACCCAAAATGGCATTGAGGGGGGTGCGGATTTCATGCGACATATTGGCCAAAAAGGCACTTTTTGCACGGTTGGCGCTTTCGGCCTGTTGACGCATTTGCTCTAAGAGGATTTCGTTTTTTTTGCGGCTGGTAATATCTTGCAACATGCCCTGTAAGGCAATGGCTTGACCAAAGGGGTTATAGAGAATTTCAGCTTTGCTGTGTAAAAATTTCTGTTCTCCCTGGGCATCTGGATAGGCAAACTCGACGTTGATTTCGTTTGCTCCTTTTTGGGTGGCCACGTGGAAGGCCTCTTTTAAACGGGTGATTTCTTCTGGGGGAAGTGGGGACAAAAAAGCGTCTCTTTGTTGTTGGGGCAGATAGCCCAGCATCTCTTCGGTTTCTGAGCTCCAATAGCCTTTGTCTTTTTCCAGGTCCCATTCCCAAGAACACATTTTGGCCAAACGCTGGGCTTCGCTCAGCCGCTGTTGGCTTTTGAGCAAATCCCGTTGCATATGTATCCGCGAAATGACATAACCCAAATGCACAGTTACCTGCTGCAGCAACTCCAGACTTTCCTGATGAAAAGGCAGGACTTTGGTGGTGAACAATTCCAGCATCGCCACGGCTTTGCCTCCCTGCTGCAAAGGCAGAAAAATGCCGGTGTTTAAACCACAGAAACGGGCAGTATGGCTGAGGTGAAAGCCGGCATAGGTGCTCAAGTTCTCCAGCCAGAGGGGTTGTCCTTCCCAGAAGGTGTATTCCAAGAGTGCATAATTTTTGTCTTGATTGGCCATTTGTTCCGAGGCCTCTCTAAACAAGGCAAATTTGTCGGGATCCGCGAGGTACCACTGCCCAGATTTCAGTCTTAATTCTTCGGGGTGTGGGTCGACAACCCAGATATGTCCGACTTCCCAACCCAAATAATGGTTGAGAGCGAGAAAGGTGTGCTCAAAAGCCTCTTCGATGCTGAGAGCCGCGTTTGCCGCTGCGGCGACTTCCATTAGCAGATGGGAGCGCTGTTGATGTCGCTTTAAGGCCAAATTGGCCTCTTCCAATTCCGCTGTACGCTCTTGAACCCGCTGCTCCAAGACTTCATTCATGTGCTGAATTTGATGGGCTGCGGCAATTTCTTGAGAAATGTCTTCGATAATCCACAATTTGCCAATGGTCTGGCTGAGGTGATTGTAAATCGGTGTTTGCGTGATTTGGGCAGTAAAGGCTTCTTGGCGTTGATTCAACAATTGCACAGGCTGTAAACGGGAGAGCCGTTCACCCGCCCCAATTTCCCAAAAACGCTGTTGTTCTTCGGTTTCGGCTGAACCCAAGCCGAGCAGGCTGTTGAGCAGCATTTGCAATAATTCGCGGCCAGAAACAGCCAACAGTTTTTCTGTTTGGCGGTTGGCCCATAAAATTTGATGGTTGAGATCGGTGTACAGCACGGCTGAAGGAATTGACTCTAAAATGGCCTGTTGCAGATTGAGGGTGTTTTCCAGCTCACTTTCGAGCTGTTTCTTTTCGCTGATATCACGCCCCTCAGCCAAGAGCCATTCGACCTCATGGGCTTGGTTATACACCGGTTTAAGTGAGAAGTCTGAGACCATGAGTTGGCCTTGTGCGCCTTGGCTGTGGAGTTCGTAGCGAATAAATTCCCCTGCCTGGGCCTTGGCAATTTTTTCACGCAAATTTGCCTGAGAGGCTTCGGACAAGCCCTGTTGTTCCCAAAAATACTGACCCTGAATCAAATCGAGTTGGTGGGCATAAAAATCCAGCGCAGGTTGGTTGGATTCTATGATTCTGCCTGAGGGGTCGAGCAGGGTCATAAATTGAAAGGTATTGTTAAAAATGCCTTGAAACTTGTGTTTTGCGTCTAAGAGCTGTTTTTCTGTTTGTTTCTGTTGTGAGATATCGCTCGAAATCCCGATCAAAATGGGATCTTGATCGGGTCGGTTGACCACCGTTTTGCGGGTCAAGAGATGAATTTGTTGGCCATTGCGTTTGGTGAGCACTTCTTCGTTTTCGACCACTTGGCCAGATGTGAAGGCTTTTTCGTTGTTTTCCCAGTAGACTTGGGCCTCTGTTTGGGGAAAACATTCAAAGTCATTTTTATCCAGCAAATCTGCCTGTGAGACCTCTAAAAATTTGCAGAGTGCTTGGTTGACTGAGATAAAACGGTGTTCTTTGTCTTTGACAAAAACCGGGTTGGGCAAAAAATCGATAATTTTATTAAAATAAAAATTGGTTTTTTCAATTTCATTGATATAACTCTCGCTGAAGGTGGGGTTGTTCCAGACAAAGCCAAAGGCGTGAATATGGGTCTCTTGGGGATCGGTCAGGGCCATGATCCGCAAATTCACTTCATAGACCTTGCCAAAATGCTGATGGAGCCAAGCTGTGCGCAATGTGGCTCCCCGTTTGCGTGCCTGGGTTTGAGCAATCAGCTCCAAAATTTTGTTCGTGCGGCTTGGGTCTAAAATGTCTTGGACATGGGAGCCAATGGCGACATCGGCTTGGCATTGCAAAAATTGGGCAGCCAAATGGTTCAAAAATAACAGGCGCCCTTCGGGATCAAAATAAGCAATGCCCAAGGTTGTATGGTTCAAAAGAGAGAGATACAACTCCTGGTGAAACAGGCGATTTGCAGAGTTTAATTGAATAGTCATCTCCATCGCACTTCCAAATTACTTAGCTTTGTAGGTCATCTAAATTGAGTCAGCTATCTTTATTAAACTTGATCTTTGTAAAGATTTGATAAAGGTGCCGGCAGGATTTTGCATTTTGAGGTGAAAGGGGGGCACGGATCGCTAACGGATTGCTAGTTGAGTGCCTTTAGCAATGCTTCGTATTCGTATTGTTCAGCCAAAGCGAGGAGTTGCTGAGAAAGGTGTAAGGGCTGCACCTGTTTTAATAGATCTGTGAGGGTTTCGTTTTCACCCAGCAAAATGGCGTCTTCAATCTGGGCTGTTAAGGCTTCGGGCAGTGATATTTGGGGCTGTGATGCTGCACTGTCTGTGGGGGCTGCTGCTTCTGTTGCTGCTTCTGTTGCAAGCCCTTCTGCCAAAGGCAGACTGAGCGAAAAGGTCGAGCCCTTTCCCACCTGGCTTTGCACTGCCAATTGTCCACCCAGGATCAGGCTGTATTGTTTGCAAATC
>JBIKWL010000146.1:0-13167 GCA_044356335.1 Candidatus Sericytochromatia bacterium | reverse complement strand
ACTTAGGCGTAACATTGTGTTCACCGGGGTTTGCTCCTTGTTTGGATTGGCTTGATACCTTCAAACTACAGGAACTGCCCCGGTTTTACAATTTCTTTCTTGCACTGATTTACTTGTGAAGCATCTTCTTGTAAAGCCTTTGATGCCGCGTATGCCGGATTCAACACAGAAGCTCTGCCCTGTGTTACAACAGAGACTATGTTCACGATCAATCAACACTTCAGACAACTTGTGCTGGTCGGTCTGCTGTTGGGTGCTTCCACAGGGTGGCTGACTCTTCGGCAGCCAGCCTCTGCAGCCCCACCACAAACTGTGATTCTGATGCTGGGGGATTCTCTCACTGAAGGCACAGGGATTGTCCCTGAGCGCGCTTACCCCAGGCTGGTTGAGCAGCAATTGCGCCAGGAAGGTTATTCCGTCAAGGTGATCAATGCCGGGATTGGTGGCTCGACGACTGCGAGTGCGCCAGCGCGGTTGCGCTGGCATCTGCGCGCCAAGCCCAAACCCGCGATGATGCTGTTGGCTCTGGGCCCCAATGATGGCATGCGCGGGGTCCCCGTCCAGCAGAGTCAACGCTATCTGGCTCAAACCATCGAGATCGCCCAGGGTGCCCAGCTTCGGGTTGTGCTCGCCGGCATGAAGATTCCGCCCAATTATGGCGCTCAGTACAGCAGCACCTTTGCCGCCATGTATCCGGCCCTGGCCCAAAAATATCAGCTGCCGCTGGTTCCATTTTTATTGCAGGGCGTGGCAGCCCAGCCCAAGCTCAATCTGGCCGACGGTATTCATCCTAACGAAGCCGGGCATCAAATTTTGGCCCGCAATGTGCTGCCCTATTTGCGGCCCCTGCTCAAAAAGTGACTGAACATCTGAACTCTCCTGGTCCGATTCTCGAAGCCACCGAGGTGTCCAAGGGCTTTAGCTTAGCGGGTCAGCGGATTGATGTGCTGAGCGGTCTCGAACTGCGTGTCGGCACGGGTGAAACCGTGGCAATTCTGGGGCCTTCGGGCTCGGGTAAGTCGACGTTATTGAGTCTGCTCGCTGGGCTCGAACCGCCCGACAGCGGGCGCATCAGCCTGCGCGGGCAAGTCCTCACCACCCTCAGTCAGGCCGAGCTGACCCGCTATCGGGCCCGGCATTTGGGGATTGTGTTTCAGCAGTTTCATCTCATGCGCCATTTAAGCGCGCTTGAAAACGTGATGCTGCCCTTAGAAATCGCGGGCGTCAGCGTCCGAGAGGCGCGCAAAAAAGCCGAAGTGACCTTAAATCACGTGCAGCTTGGCCACCGTCTCGGGCATTTTCCTCATCAGCTCAGTGGTGGGGAATCTCAGCGGGTGGCAATTGCCCGCGCTCTGACTGTGGAGCCGGAACTGATGCTCGCGGATGAACCCAGTGGCAATCTTGATCGCCAGACCGGTGATCAGGTCATGGGACTGCTGTTCGAACTGGTGCGGGCCCGTGGCCACAGCTTGATTCTTGTCACCCATAATGAAGAGCAGGCGGCGCTTTGTGATCGGGTGTTGCATCTGCACGACGGACAACTGCGTCCGTGATCCCGCTTTGGCTACGCCTGGCCTGGAAGGAGTGTCTGCACAATCGCATTTTCTCGCTGTTTTTTGCCCTCAATCTGGCACTGGGACTGTTCGGCCTGATTGCCATCGATACGTTCAAAACCGCGATTCAGCGAGATTTGTCCGAACGCTCGAAGTCGATTCTGACCGCAGATCTGAGCGTGAGCGCGATTCGTCCCCTCAAGCCTGCCGAGCAGACCCTACTCAAGACCACGCTGCCACAAGCGAAGGTATCGGAAGAGCAGACCCTCTACTCGATGGTGACCTCACCTTTATCAACTCGCTTAGTCGACATCCAGGCCATTGATGAACGCTACCCGCTTTATGGCAATTTCGAGCTGCAGCGGGCCGGTAGAGTCAGCTCTGAAACCCCCAAAACACTGCTGACGAAGCCCGAAGTCTGGGTCTATCCGGAAGTGCTTGCACAGCTCGGTCTACACGTGGGCGAAAGTCTGAGTATTGGTCGCCAGCGCTTTACGATCACGGACGTGATTCTGAAAGACACGGGCAGCTCCGGCATTGGCTTTCGCTTTGCACCCAGGGTGTATATCGGTCAGAAATGGCTCGAGCCCACTGGCCTGATTCAGGCCGGCAGCCGGATCAGCTATTTTCGCCTTTATCGCTTTACGGGCCTGGACGAAGAGAACCTGGCCAAACAATTACGCGAGCGGCTGCGTGGCAATCCGGATCTGCGGGTGCGCACCCATCGCGAGGTCAGTGCTGAGCTGACCCGCTCGCTCAATAATCTCAATGATTATCTCGGCCTGGTGGCTTTGGTGGCCTTGTTTTTAGCCAGCGTCGGTGCCTCTTATTTGTTCCGCAGCTTTATTCTCAAGCGCAGCCGCGAAATCGCCATCTTACAGAGTCTGGGCATGTCGCCGCGCGGTGTGCGGGCCGTCTATGTCTGCCAATTGCTGTTATTGGGCGCGCTTGCCTCCTTACTGACTTTGGGCCTAAGTCTGGGACTGCTGCCGCTCCTGCCGCGCCTGTTGGGTGATTTTGTCCCGGTGGGCCTTGATCTGAGCCTGCAATGGCGCCCCTTTGCTCTGGCAACAGGATTGGGTCTGGGCGGCAGTTTGTTTTTTTGTCTGCCCTTGCTCGGTCATCTGCAGCGCCTGCGCCCGGCGGAGCTGTTTCGCGAAAATGCCCGCCCGACGATGCGACTGAGCTGGCATGTGCTGGCCTACGTGCCTGCGATTGGGCTCTATGTGGGGCTAGCGATTTGGCAGTCGCGCTCGTTTTTAATCGGTTCAGTGGTGGTTGTGTCATTTGCGGCAGCCGGCTTGATTTTGGGAGTCTTGGCTTATGGCCTCTTACGTGGATTAGATGCACTGACCCGTCAAGCGGCTTTACCCCTTCGTCTTGCCGTGCGGACTCTTGCGCGTCAGCCTGTCGCTTCGGTCTCGTCTTTTTTGGCAATCGCCCTGGCGTTGCTGCTACTCACCCTGATTCCGCAGATCCGCAACGGGATGCTTGCGGATCTGAGCTATTCTGAAAAAACCGCTCCAGGTCTGTTTTTGTTTGACATTCAAGACGAGCAGGTTGAGACTCTGCGCGCATTCTTGCGTGAGCAAAAAACGCCTCTGCAGCAGGTCTATCCCCTCGTGCGGGCTTCGCTTGAGCGCATCAAGGGCGAGCCAGTGTTCAGCACCGCGCCGAGCCAGGGCTTTACGACCCGTGAATCCGATGAGGATGATGCGATTCGTACCCGCCGCTACACGCTCTCGACCCGGCCTGGCTTGCTTCCGAGCGAGGAACTCGTCGCTGGGAAGGTTTTTAGTGGCCGTTACGACTGGAATAAAAGCTTGCCCGCCGAGCTCTCCATTGATCATGAACTGGCCAAATCTCTGAAAGTCGACCTTGGCGACACGCTTGACTTTGACCTGCAGGGTGTTCCGATTCAGGGTAAAATCGTCAATCTGCGCAAGGTCAAATGGACTAACTTCGAGCCCAATTTTCGCGTGCTTGTGCAGCCCGGCGTGCTCGATGACGCTCCCAAAACCTGGATCGGAACCGTACCTCCCAAGCCGCTGGCGCAAAAAATTGCCCTCCAGCAGGCACTGGTCCAGGCCTTTCCGACTCTTGCCCTCGTTGATGTCAGCAGCCTGATTAAACAAATTATCTCTATCCTGCAGCAGATTGCCGCCATTTTACAGGGGATGGCGCTGATTGTGTTGTTGGCAGGCTTTGCCGTCCTCTACTCGATTGCCAGTTATCAGGCCCGCGAGCGCATTCCCGACATCGCGCTACTCAAAGTCTTAGGCTCGCGCTTTGGCCTGATTCGCGCTAGCATCGCGCTGGAATTCGCCCTGCTAACCGGTCTTGCCGCCAGTGCCGGGGCACTGGCAGGGCTCGGTACAAGCTGGATTCTGACGGTCTGGGTTTTTGAGGGTATCTGGGTACTCGACCCACTGCTGCCGGTCAGCTTGATTGCATCCAGCACCGGACTGGGAATGAGTATTGGCCTGCTGAGCACGGCACGGGTGCTTGCAGCCCCACCCAAAAGCCTACTGGAAAACGGCTGAAGAGATTTTAAACAGGCATCCACAGGCGTAAACACGTATAAGTTGGGTTATGTTATTCAAATACTTGGGTATTTTTGCTCTGGGTGCAGGCCTCCCATTGGCTGTAGCTTCTCCTGTAAACACACAAACGCTGATCAATGAAGCTTGGCTGTCGGAGAGTTCTCCACATGAAATTAAAATTAGGCCCCCTTGATTTAACTCTGGGTGAGCGCATCCTTCATTGGCCTAAAATCGACCTGATAGATGAGCAATCTCAAAAATGTCAGGGCCTGTTGGGGCAGGATGGATTGCACCAAACGGGTGCTGGTTTTGAACTTGATTTTGTACATATGCGTTTAGATTTGCTGTAATGGTCGCTTTGGTTTTCAACAGGGCCTGACTTACCAATCCAACAGACATTAAGCCAAATCACATTCTGCTTGCGTCTTACTCACCGCCGTAGGTCTTGAACAAATCCAACTCAGGATAGGGCCCCTTTTGCACCAGGCCACGCTTTTGTATCAAGCTAACCAGCGAATGCTGTTTGATTTGCGAGGTCATTTTTTGCTGCCGCTGTACGCGCTCCAGGCTGTTGTTGCGCTGGAGCGGGGCGAGTTTTTTGGGCGGTGGATTTTGCATCGGGATTATCCTTGTTCGGGCTGGTTGCGCAGGTCTTGAAAGCGGCTGACTTTGAGGGCCAGGCGCTCATAAGCGGGCACCAAGCGGCTGCAGTCCAGCCCCAGTCCTTCGAGTTGGTCGAGCTGGTCTGCCAACTCGTCACAGTCTTTGAGCAAATAGTCGAAGCGCTCTTCAGAAAAATCTGCAGGCAATTGGCCCTTTTTCTCAAATTGCTGTAATTCGCGTTCCATCCAGCGGTGGTGGCCTTCGAGCATCTCCTGCAAATGGATCATCTGCCAAGAGAGATTGAGGCTGTGTTCACAGCGAGCCACAATAATATCCAGGGGCTTGAGCATTTGGCGCAGGGCCGAGCAGTCAATTTCGGCTTCGATTTCTGCGATCTTGGTTAAGAATTGGTTTTGCGACTCCCGCAGGTTGATATACTGTTTCTCGACTTTATCGACTTTAAAGCGGTCGCGGCTGCTGGCATACCAATCGGGATCAAAGATCGACAGTTTTTTGACTTCGCGCTGAATCCGCCCTTCGAGCTGATCGTAGAGTTTGTCATAGTCCACCACGACCAAGGGGGTCAGTTTGGGGCCGGTTTTGGCAAAAGACGGGGGCCGCGATTTAAACTGAAATTTGGGGCGATTGCTGGAACGGGCCGCGTCAGGGCGGCGGGGGTTGGGGAGGGTTTCTGTTTCATCGCTCTCAGCACCAAAAATCACGGCTTCAAAATCATCATCGGCCAGGCTCTCTTCAGATGCTGTGTCTGCTTGCTCAGGCTCAGCTTCAGGGGCCTTGGGCGGTTCTGGCGGGGCCTCTTCCGGCGCTGGCGTGGTAAATGGTAGCAAGGGGCTGAGAATATTGTCAGGCTGAGGCGGTGGGGGTGGGGGCAGCAAAAAATGGATTTTTAAGGCATCTGCATGTTCGGGGTTGAGCATCAAAGCCTCTTCTAAAAAGGCCTCTGCGTCGCGGTTTTCGCCAATCAGCCAGAGCAAATAGCCCATCGCGGCAAAGGCATCCGGGTTGCTGCGGTTGTAGCGAATCGATTCCAGCAAATACTCGCAGGCCTCTTTCAGGGCCAATGGGGCTTGGGTGGGATGGCTTTGGGCAGTGTGCAGGCCCGCTATACCCAGCCGCAGCAAATTGACCGCCAATTCTTTGCGTTGATCGGCCAGCGAGGGCGCTTTGCTTTCCGCAAGCGCGTCAGAAACGGGGTCGACAGAACTTGTCACGGGGTTCTCCAATATTTGAAATCCTCGGGGAGAATGCCCCATTCTATCACAGGCCTGCGGGGGCTTGGCAACGCCGTTGCAGATGTGTTATATCTCTTTTCTCCTGACTTTAGGTCGGGCCTTGACGTATAATCAGGGCAAATGCAATGACAGGATCAGCCAAAAATTATGATGCAATGGCACTTCGACAACCGCTTTATCTCTGAACTTCCCTCTGACCCGGTTTCGGTTAATCTCTCTCGGCAGGTGCGTGGAGCTGCTTGGTCAGAAGTGGCTGCCTCCCCCGTGCCCAAACCCCAGCTATTGGCTTGGTCGCCTGAAATGGCCCAAGAACTGGATTTGAATCCCGAAGATTTTTCCTCACCTGAATTTGCAGAGCACTTTGCCCAGGTCTTTGGGGGCAACCGTCTGCTACCGGGCATGAAATCATACGCAACCCGTTACGGGGGGCATCAATTTGGCAATTGGGCGGGCCAATTGGGGGACGGCCGGGCCCTGCATTTGGGCGAAGTGGTCAACAAAGTAGGCAAGCGCTGGGATCTGCAGCTCAAAGGGGCAGGCCCGACCCCGTATTCGCGCCGGGCGGATGGCCGGGCTGTTTTGCGCTCATCGCTGCGGGAATTTTTGTGCAGTGAGGCCATGTATCATCTGGGGGTGCCCACCACCCGTGCCCTGAGTTTGGTTTTAACGGGTGAAGAAGTGGTGCGGGACATGATGTACGATGGCAATGCGGGTACCGAACCGGGGGCGATTGTCTGCCGGGTTGCCCCTTCGTTTTTGCGCTTTGGCCATTATGAGATTTTGGCTGCCCAGAAAGAGCCTGAACTCCTTGAAAAATTGGTGGATTTTACCCTGGCCCGCGACTTTCCCGAAATTGAGGGTGATTCTCAAAGCAAACGTGGGGCCTGGTTCAAAGAGGTCTGCGGACGCACGGCATTGATGGTCGCCCACTGGATGCGGGTGGGTTTTGTGCACGGGGTGATGAATACCGACAATATGTCGATTCTGGGCCTGACCATTGACTATGGCCCCTATGGCTGGGTTGATAACCTCGATCCGGGCTGGACGCCCAATACCACCGATGCTCAGATGCGTCGCTACCGCTTTGGCCAACAGCCCCAGATCGCCCTCTGGAATTTGGGCTGTCTGGCCACAGCCCTGGACGTGATCTTGCAAGACAAAGATCTGCTCGAAGCAGGGTTGGAGTATTATTTGCAGGTCTATACCGAGGCCCACCAGCGCTTCAGTGCCCAAAAATTTGGTTTTGCATCATTGGGCCAGGTCGAAGAAGATCTAATTACGCGGGCCTACCGCCTGATGGGCCAAGCAGAAGTGGATATGACCCTGTTTTTCCGCTATCTGGCGGAGATTTCAGCCTCGGAACCGGCTCCAGAAACGCTCCTGCCGGCTTTTTACAGCGCCGAGGAATTTGCCAAAGAACGAGAGCAATGGCAGAACTGGCTGACAGATTATGTTGCTCACTTGCCACAGCAGGCTGCGGCTATGGTCGAACGGCGAACAACCATGAACGCTGTCAACCCGATCTATGTTCTGCGCAATTACCTGGCCCAAGAGGCGATTGATCTGGCTGAGCAAGGAGACAATCGCCGGATATTGGCTTTACAAGCGGCCCTGCGCCAGCCCTATACGCCCAATCCAGATTTTCAAGCCTTTGCCCAAAAACGGCCAGACTGGGCCCGGTTTAAACCGGGCTGTTCAATGTTATCTTGCAGCTCTTAAGCTGCAAGACAACCCCGCAGCTTAAGAGCTGGCTTGCCGCGATTCATCGCTCAAGGCAATTTAAATCCCGGCAGGGGATTGCCATAAAACGCGCCTTTTTCCCAGCCTTTGGCGTTCCATGGGCCATCGGTTTGGGCATGGACTTTGACCGGAAAGGTCCAGCGGTCAAAAGCCCCGGTTTTAAGCGAAAAGCCATTGTCGACCACTTTGCCATCGTTGCCTACAGCAAATTTGAGGCTGCGGCTGAGTTTGCCGTCATGTAAGACCTTGATCTCGTATTCGTCTGGGTTTTTGGCCAAAACGTGCGCAGAGGCATAGGCATTGCCCTGGGAGAGGTCATAAAAGAAAACTGGCCCCGCGTTTTCTCGGGCCATAAAGGTGAATTTAACCGCACTCCAGCTATAAGGGGAGGTTTCGGTGGTACTCCAGGTCATGCTATCTGCTTCAGCACGGGCAATGTTCTTGCCCTGGTAAAAGAGATGGGCCTGGGTCTTTTGCAAGCTGCTGCTGTCGCCCCGGAACCACATCACAGCACTTAAAGTCGGGGTATTGTTAAACCCGGTGGCCGTATAATTGCTCTCGTACCAATTGCCGGTGAGATAGCCAAAGGGCATGCGCCAATCCTGATCCACATAATAGTCAAATTTGTTTTTGAAAGCGGGAAACTGCTTGGGATCCAGTGGGTTGTATTTTTTGACATCGAAGGTGCCTTTGTAAAGCCATTGCTCGGTGCCTTTGAGTTCGTTGCTGGCGCGAATGGTTAAGACCACAGGGCCAGTGACCACAGTGGCCTTTTTATCGTCCCCTGGCGCGCCGACCCGGCTAAAGAATTCACTGCCTGTGGCGGGCTGGGGGGAGGGATTTAATTCATAGCGCAACCAAGGGGTTTTATTTGCTCCAAGCCAATATTCCACAGTGATCAAGGTACCGGATTCAATCGGGCCGTTGAGTTTAAAGTCCAAATTGGGCAGCCAGCTCCATTGGGTATCTGTCGATTGGTTGGGTTTCGGATAATACAGGCCCCGTTTGCTCAGCCAAACAATCAACGATGACTGATCAACACTGGGCCCCGCTGGCGCATTGGCAACCTGGGCATTTTGGGCCAAAGCGGGAGCAATATCAGAATTTCCCAAAATACTGAGGGAGCTTGAGATGGTCAAGGCCATCAGCAGAAAACGAGAGGAAAGTGACTTTAACATCTTAGAAAGGCCTCCAAGGCAATCTTTTTTGGCTTTTAACCCTCAGAAATTTTAACCCTAAATTCGCCAGAAAAAAAGACCCTGGAAAGGGCCTTTCTAATCTGTCTTAACGAATATCCTGCTGTAAAGGTTTATTCTTTGGCCGCAGGGACTTCGACTTTGGTTTCAGCCGGTTTAACCGGAGCAGCACCCGACAGCGGCAGCGAAGCCGCTGTGCTGGATTTGACAGCCTCGGCCTGCTCGTCGCGGTTTTTATTGTAGAAATAATAACCCGTCCCAGCGGCAGCGGCCAAAACACCCAGGGTCACAAAGGGATGCTGAACAGCCGTTGTAAAGACTTTTTCAGCGCCTTTGCCCAAATACCTTGCACTGGTTTGCACACCTTGGGCTGTGCTCTCAAGCACCCGCATGCCAGTTCTTTCGACACCGGGCATATTAAAGGTGCGGCCCACCAAAGCCGTGGTGCCTGCACCCGTCAGGATACCCGCGGTGGCCAAACCAGCGGACATGGCACCCGAACCCAGATTGGGATCATTGAGGAAGTCTTTGCCATGGTCGAGGGCCATTTCACCCAATTTGTAGGTGGTGGCACCGAGCGTTACCGCGGCAACAGGCTGCCAGCCCTTTTCGACCACTTTGCGGGCGGCTTTTTCGAGTACGGGAATATTGTAGGCATGGCCCACCAAGCCAGTGGCTGTGGTACCTGTGGCGACTGCGGCGGTGCCCAGGCCAATCGCTTTGGCGCCCGCAACCACATCGTCGCTGTTTTCCAGAAAGGCCTTGCCCTCTTCGATCGCCATTTCGCCCAATTTGGCGGTGGCGACACCCAGACCTGCTGCGGCAATGGTTTCGTATCCTTTGGTGAAAGCGGCATCAGCGGCCTCCATGCCAAATTTGCGCGTGATAATATGCGCGCCACCGGTCCCCATCAGGGCGGCGGCGGTACCGGTTGCGGTATTGATCAAATTGAGGCCGTCTTTTTGGGCGCTGTCGATCGTGTGTTTGCCCATGGCAAAGGCCCCACCCACCAGGGCTGCGCCCCCGAGTACATCGACGTTTTCGGGGAAAACCTTGAGCAATTTTTCGGAGCCTGTGGCATAGCCGATAATTGAGGCTCCACCCGTCACACCGGCCACGCCTGCGGTAAATTCAGCCACGCCAATGGCGTCGTTGGCAATGCCCTTTTGGGTGGTCAAGCGGCGCACGCCATCCGCAGCGGCTCCCAGACCGGCTGCGGCCACGGTGCCGCCAGAAACGGTGATCCCGCCTTTGGAGGTAAACATATATTTGACAGGGCCTGTCAGGGCCTGATTCAACACAGGAATATTAAAATTGCGGCCCACGAGTTCAGCTCCACCGAGGGTACCCACAACACCCCCGGCTATTTCGGCCCCGGCCAGCCATTTATTGCCGCCTTCACCGAGGCGATCCATGCCGTCTTTAATCGCAAAGGCCCCACCAGCTACGGCTGTGGCACCCGTTACAGCTTTGACATTGGTCTGAACCCATTCCGCAGAGCCTGAAAGTGCACTTTTCATGACGGGGATATTGTAATTGCGGCCCACGAGTTCAGCCCCGCCGAGGGTCGCCAAAGCGCCCCCCGCCAGTTTGGCTCCGCCCAACATGGTTTCGCCCTCTTTGAGGTCGTTCACGCCGCTGGCGGCCAAAGCCACACCAGCACCGGCCACAGCTGTGCCGCCAAGGCCCCCGGCATTTTTGGTTACAACTTCAGCGACTTTTTTGGCCGGAGTGGAAACAATGCCCTGCAGTGGGCCGACATTATAAGCATGGCCGACGATTTCTGCCCCACCCATGGTGATCACGCCGCCACCTGCCAATTTGCCTGCGGCTTTGAGATACTCGCCCTCTTTAAGGTCATCCACACCACTTTTGGCCAGGGCAGCCCCACCGGCAGCCACACCACCGCCGACCAAGCCGACGCCATGTTTGCCCAAAAACTTGGCTGTGGCTTCAGCTGGGCCACTCAGGGCGCGGTTGAGCACAGGAATATTAAATTGACGGCCGGTCAGCTCTGCGCCGCCCAAGCCCAGGATCGCAGCCCCTGCACCTTCGGCCACAGCCCGGCCGGTATTGCCCTCTTTGTAGGCCGCCACCGCATCTTCTGCCAAGAGGGCGGAAGCGGCCAATGCGGCGCCTGAACCCACCAATTTGCCATTGTCAACAAAGACCGTTTTGAGCACTTCTTTGACAGCGGGGATGGCATCTGCCGTCTTTTTCAGGGCCGAACCTGCGGCCACAGTGCCCACCACAGCACCCGCGCCAGTGAGCAGCATATTGTCGCCAACAAAGGTGCCCTCTTTGACATTTTCATGAATGGCTTGACCCATTTTCTCCAGGCGGGAGTCGATTTTGGGCTTTTCGGCTGAGGCAGGAATCACGGGCTGGTTATTGACTTGCATGGGGGAACTTTCTCCGTTAAAAATTGTACCCAGATAGGCACAGATAATTTAGATATCGCCAGAAAAGTGAGAATCTGACCTAATAACAGTCGCTAATTACTTTTATTTTACGATTTTTTTGCGGCAAAAGATAGCCCCCGACTCTAGACCTGAGATCCCCCACAGGGCAAGGCCACAAAGCGCTCACGGGCCCGCAGATAGAGTGGCTGACAGTCCTCTTGCAAATAGGGGCCCTCCCAGGCGGGCACAGGGGCCGTGGCGGGGTAATAGGGCGGCAAATGGGGGATTACACACGAGGCGCCGCCTTCATCATCCCAGGCGGCAAAGACAATCCGGCCCACGCCGTGTAAGAGCAAGGTACCAAAACACATCAAACAGGGCTCCAGACTGCTGTAACAGGTCATGGCAGCAGCTTGGGGCCAAAGCACTGGATCCACGCGTTTGATCGCCTCGATCTCGGCGTGGCCACCGGGGTTATACACCGGCAGCAGCAATGCATTTCGGCCCTCGGCGATGATCTCTCCCTTTAAAACCAGCAGAGAACCAATTGGCATATTGCCAACCGACTCCGCCTCCAGAGCCAGATCTTTGGCCCTGTGTAAAAAATGCAGATCAGCTTCGCTGGCTGGCATTACATCACTTCGGGGGCCGAGATGCCAAAGACATCAACCAAGACATTGCGCAGCACGACCTGGGTGGCTTTGACCAAATTCAAGCGGGCCAAACTCAGGGCAATTTCTTCAGGTGTGACATCTTCTTTTTCAAACAAGACCCGGCACTGCTTGTAAAAGGAGTGAAAGAGGGCCGCCAAGTCTTGGGCATAGGTTGCCAGACGATGCGGTTCGCGTTGGGCGGCTGCAAATTTGAGGTCGTCTGGATACGAGAGCAGTTTGAGCAGCAGAATCCGCTCTTCGGGTGCAACAAGCGCATCCAGTGAAGCCTGGGGCCAGGTGGTGGCATCATAGGCTTGGAGATTGGAAGCATTGCGGAAAATACTGCAGATTCGCGCATGGGCATATTGCACATAAAAGACCGGGTTTTCTGAGTTTTGGCTCTTGGCCAACTCCAGGTCAAAGTCCAAGGTCACATCAGCACTGCGCTGCATCAGCAAAAAGCGCGTGGCATCGGTGCCCACTTCTTCGAGCACCTCCCCAAAGCTGATCATGTCTCCCGTGCGTTTGGACATGCGCACCTTTTCGCCATTGCGAAAGAGATTGACCATTTGCCCCAGAAGCACTTGTAGCGCTTCTTTGGGATAACCCAGAGCCTGGATCGCCGCTGACATGCGGGCGATATAACCGTGGTGATCGGCACCCCAGAGGTTGATCAAGCGGGTGTGGCCGCGGCGCAATTTGTCCCAGTGGTAGGCGATATCGTTGGCGAAATAGGTATTGCTGCCGGTCTGCTTGACCAAGACCCGATCTTGGTCGTCGCCATAATCGGTCGAGCGAAACCAGAGCGCCCCATCTTGTTCATAGGTTTTACCCGATTCTTTGAGGTGTTTGAGTGCCTCTGCCACAGCCTGCTCGTGGTGCAAGCGGCTCTCGGGAAACCATTCGTCAAAGATCACGCCAAATTGTTTGAGTTGGGCCTGTTGCTCTGCCAAAATGGCAGATTTGGCATAGTCGCTAAAATAGCCCAAATCCGCCGCGAGTTGCGCAGTGCCTTGATGCTCAAACAGGCTCTGGCCCAGGGTTTGAATATACTGGCCGTGGTAAAACTGCACCTGGCCTTTGGTTTCCGCGTTTTTTTCAGCCAGATAGGTCTCAATCAAAGTCAAGGCTTCGGCATCCAGGGTTTGGCCCGCAGCCTGTGCGGCCTGAAAATAACAGGCCCGCACGGAGGCACCCAAATTATTGACCTGGGCCCCTGTGTCG
>JBIKWL010000284.1:0-3806 GCA_044356335.1 Candidatus Sericytochromatia bacterium | reverse complement strand
CTCCTACAGCAACCCCTGTCCCCACCCCGACGCCAACTCCCACCCCCACCCCGACCCCTGATCCCTATGGCAAGGAGTCGCTGGGCTTCTTGAGCCTCGGCACCCTCGACAAACCCGATGGGATTGATGTTAAAAATGGCCGGGTCTACGTCAGCCATTACAAAGTGGGTGGCACCTTTAGCAATTACAAACGCCAGGTGCGCGACTTTCAATTGACCAATGGCAATTTTACTGATGTAAATGTGATGGACACATTCTCTGAGCAGAAAAACAACAATGCTTTGGTTTTGCTCAGCGGTACGGCCGTCAATGGCGGCGTGATCTGGAGTGTGAGCAATGTGCCCGACAGCAGTGGTTATAATTTGTACAAACACAATACCGCGGGCCAACTCATGCAGCGTTACAAAGTGGCACAAAACCCCACCAATAGCACGATCTTAAATGACGTCGCCGTGGATACCACCAGTGGTTTGGTCTATTTGGCCTCGCCCACCACTTTCAGCATTGTCAAATACGATGATGTGACCGCCAGCAATACCCAATTGCTCTTCAGTGGCGCTACCAATATCAACCCTGTCGGCTTGGGGCTTGATGCCAGCGGAAATATTTATGCCTCCGATGCAGGCAGCGGCAAGGTGATAAAATTCTCCAAAACCGATGGCTCCCGTCTGCTGGAATTTGACGGCAAGGGCAAAAACAGCACGGGTGAACTCTTCTCTGCGATTGGCGATCTGGCTGTTGATCCCCGCAATGGCGATATCTACGTCGCAGCGGTGGCCGGTGGCAAAGTCAAAATTTTCCGCTACAATGCTTCGGGCAATTTTACCCGCAGCTTCAGTCACGCAGATTTGACTGCTCCCAAGAAGATGGCGATTGGCAATGATGGCGTTTTACACGTAGTGGATGGCACCAAAAAAGCGATTATTGCTTTTGCTGCCGGTAAGACACCTTAGTTCCGGTGGCCTTTATTCTGGCAGATCACTTTGACTTCGCTGAGAGCGCCTTTATTGCGCCCTCGGTGATCGCCTTGGGCGATGTCACCCTCGGTGCCCACAGCTCGGTCTGGTTTCAATCGGTACTGCGCGGCGACTGCGACAAAATTGTGATTGGGGCCCATTCGAATATTCAGGATGGTTCAATCCTGCACACCATGGACGGTTATCCCCTGATTGTCGGTGAACGTGTCAGTTTTGGTCATTGTGTGATGGCCCACGGCTGCACGATTGGCAATGATGTCTTGGTGGGCATTCGTGCCACCATTTTGAATGGGGCCCAAATTGGCGATCATTGTGTGATTGCCGCCGGAGCCCTGGTGCCTGAAAACCGGGTGATCCCCCCTTATTCTCTGGTGATGGGCTCTCCGGCCCGCGTCATGCGCGAGGTAGATGAACGTCTGCTGGCCCTGATCCAGTCGACGGCAGAACATTATGCCGCTTATGCGGCTGATTATTCCCGTGTTTTGCTGGAGCCCTGGCAGCCTTTGAAAAAATGGGTTTGAGCCTGATCTTGTTCCACCGCAGTTTCCCGTAGAATATTCCCCGTAAAATATCTCCGCATAGAAAAGACCCGCTTTAAAAGCGGGTCTTGCACTTAAGTGGGTGAATGAAATCTGTTTAGCGAATGAATCCGGGGGTATTGTAGCCGTCAGAGAAAGCAAACAGGGCTGTTTTGCCACCTTCCCAAAGTACAGCGCCGACGCCTCCCACGAGGCCACCTTTAATCGCGCCGGGGATGGCTCCCACGCCTGCAAAAGCGGCACCAACACCTGCGCCGACACCTGCACCAGAAACGGCACCGCCGCCGATCGAAATGGCTGCGCCACCGAGGCGCTCACCCCAGGAGGTGTAGAGTTCGTGCTCTTCAATAAAATTATCGTCGTTTTCATCCAGCTTTTTGAGCTCTAAAGCATATTCAGGGGCCGCTTTGCCCAGTTCAGCCAAGCTGACTTTGCGTCCAGAGACCACGGCGAGGCCGCCTTCGCCTTGGATCAGAATGTCTACTTTGCCATTTTTGGAGGTGCGATCTGTGAAGCTATTGGTGACTTCGGCTATTTGAGCCAGTTCTTTTTTGGAGTCGTTCTGGAATTTGTCCAACTCGGCCATGGTCATGCTGCCGACATCTTTGGTGCCGGATTTCAGGCCATATTTGGTGACCTGGAAAGTTTGACCGCTTTGGAGCTTTGAGATATCTGTCATGTGTGTGAAAACCTCACTGAAGTGCTGAACATGTCTTTATTATAAGTTCTTGGACTGAAGATCTTGCCCGTGCCAATATTAAGTTTGCCTAAAGTTCCGATTGTTCGTAGATAATATTCGTTTTTCCTAAACAGAGCTTGAAGTTAATTTAACTTTTGCGCAGGCCGAAAGCCGCTGCAAAGTTCTATGGCCGAAGGGATGGGGTATAATAATTGAAAACCTCAATTACCTTATTGAAAATATCAGCGAAAACAACCATGAAGCAAAGCAAAATTCGTCTCCATTTTCTCACTTCCTGCCTGGCTACCGCTTTGACCGTTTCGGCCTGTGGCAACCCTGGTAGTACCACTGCTCCGATCCCCAATACGGGCAATATTCCCCAACTGGCCACCCGACCCACCCCGCAGAGCAGCGCTTTAAAGAAGATTCGCTTCAGCGGTAAAATTTTTGACAGCGTGACGGGTGAGGCCATTGATCAAGCCACGATCTGGATTCAGGTCGCCGATACAGCTGCGGCCGCCGCGGCTGCGGGAAGTTCAACTTCTGCTCCTGTGCCCACCCCGCCCCCCAACAGTGGCGCCGCCACGCCGCCCCCGCCTTTGCCCATGACCCCGGCCATACCCACCCCGCCGCCTGCGGTCAGCCCGCCTCCGGCTGGTGCCGTGCCCACGCCCCCCCCCGGCGCGCCGACACCGCCCCCTTTGCCTGCAGCCATGTTGCCCGCTCTTGATCCTGCTCTTGGGCCCACGATCGGTTTGCTCTGGGGAGTAGGAGCTCAGGTCGCCTCTCCCAGCAGCAAAGAGAGCAACCTCTTCCGCACCACCACCAATAACCAGGGCAAATTTTGGATCAATGATGTACCCGAAGGGGTTCATGCGATTACGATTCAGGCCCCGCAATACCGCACCCTGACTCTGACTCAGATCAATGCCTCGGGCCAATTGGATATTCCCCTGACCTCACTGCAGGGCGAAAATATGACAGACATGGCTGGCATGGTGCTTTCCCCTGCTGATACCCCTGTTTCTCAGGCCCATGTCTCGCCGTCCTCGCTTTGGGGAGATGCCACAGGGATTCCGACCCAGAGCAATGATTTGGGCGAATTTTTATTGCAGGAATTGCCTTATGGCAAACATGTCTTGGCTGCCTTTGTGATGGATGAGAATTATGTGATCCAACAATTGGGCATCAGCGACGATTTTCAAATTACCGCCAAAAGTGTCAAATCCAAGACCACTGTCTTCTCTGAGCCGACGGCTGAGCCTAAGCTGCCTTCGGAGCCCCGCACCGATCCCGAAAAGCGCAAAGAACTCGAAGACAAGGTTGAAAACCTGCTCAAAGAATCGCCAATTCCTGAGTCTTCTGCTGCGGTAGACCCTGCTGTACCGGCCTCTCCAACTGGCGACGGGACGCCGGCGCCAGAGGCCTCAACGGCCCCCGCCCCTGAGGGAACGGCAAAACCTGCTGCCACGCCCAAACCTGTGCCCACCCCCAAGGCCACAGTTAAGCCGGGTTCAGCGGCACCCAATACCCCGCCTGCCGCTGATGAAAACGAAGAAGAGGCCAAGGAAAAAGAGCGGCCCTTTAATTTGATTAATGCCGCAACTGAGC
>JBIKWL010000283.1:0-3812 GCA_044356335.1 Candidatus Sericytochromatia bacterium | reverse complement strand
TATCGCCCAAATGCGTTTTTTTTTGCAAGCACTGTATTTAAATATATTTTCGCATTTATTCAAATTTATCTGTCTTTAAAGCAAATTAAACAGACAAATCGCGGCTTCAGACTGAATTAAAAGCGGGATGTCAAACAGAATTAAGCAAAATGTAAGCTTGATGCAGGTTTAAAAGATTGAATCAAAGGTGGAAATGAAGCGTAAACAATTGTAAACAAAATTAAACAATTAGTCAGAATCAGGCTGTATTTCACCCTGCCGCCGCTTAAACAGCTCTGGCAAACGCCGCAAGAGTGCCTGCTGCTTGAGTTCGCGCAGGTGTGCCTGGGCGGGAAAACCCGAGACTTTTTGCCCGGCGGGGATATCGTGGGTGATGCCGCTTTTACCAGCGGCCACAACCCGGTCGCCAATCTGCAAATGGCCCGCCACGCCGGTTTGCCCGGCCAGAGTGACAAAGTCGCCGAGCACCGTTGAGCCCGAGATGCCGACCTGGGCCACCAGCAGGCAGTGTTGGCCGATTTGCACATTGTGGCCAATTTGTACCTGGTTGTCGATTTTTGTGCCCGCCCCGATGCGGGTAAGGCCGACAGTACCGCGATCAATGGTCACATTGGCGCCAATTTCGACATCGTCTTCGATCAACACCCCGCCGATTTGGGGGATTTTCTGGTGTTGCCCATCGTGCAGATAAAAGCCATAGCCATCGGCCCCAATCACGCTGCCGCTGTGCACGATCACCCGCTCACCGAGGGTGACTTGGTCACAGAGCGTGACCTGGGGATAGATCAGGCAATCGCGGCCAATCCGCGTCTGAGCGCCCACATAGACCATGGCTTTGAGCACCACACCCGCATCAACCACCACGCCCGGCTCCAAGACACAGCCGGGGCCAATATACGCGCTGGGGTCGATCTGGCAGTCTTCGCCCAGCACCGCCGAGGCATGAACACCCGGCGGATGCACTGGAGCAGCGTGAAAGAGACGCAAAAGGCCCGCCAAAGCGGGCCGCACGTCCGAGACCAGCAGGGCGTGTTTCGACGCCAAAGCAGGCCCCCAGTGTTGGGGCGAGAGCAAAACAGCTTGGGCCTCAGATGCGGCAATCGCAGGCAACCAACGCGGGTCGAGCAAAAATACCAGATCGTGAGGGCCCGCCGCTTGGGGTACCGACAGGCGCGCGATCTGCCAGAGTGGGTCGCCCCGCAGTTCTGCGCCTGTGATTTCCGCCAATTCCGCCAGGGAATACTGCGGCATAGAGCTTATTTTGCCTATTTTTTCTTCTTGAGTTCTTCAACGACTTCTTGGGTGATATCCACGCCGCCATAAAGCACGAGCTGTTTGTTGATCACGATTTCGAGCTTGCGCTTTTTGGCCACCGCTTCGACAATCGACTGCACGGTTTTTTCGAGATCGACTTTCATCTTTTGAATGTCGAGCTTGCGCTTTTCAAGGCCTTTTTCGGCCTCTTTGACTTCGTTCATCAAGCTGGTTTCGAGTTGCTGTTTCTTTTTCAGGAACTCTTCCTCTTTCATCATCGTGCGGGCTTTTTCCAGCTCTTTGAGTTTGATATTGCGGGATTCATAGAGCTGTTTTTCGGCACCTTGCAGGGCCTGTTCGGCTTTTTTGAGTTCTTCCAAAAGGGAGCTATTGGCCAGAATCTGTTGGGTGTCGACCACGCCAATGCGGGGGTCTTCGGCCAGGGCGGGAGCAGGGGTGCTCAGCAAGGCACTGGCGGCGATCAGCAGGGTGGCTGTGAGTGTGTAGAGTTGCTTCTTCATGCAGGTAATTCCTCGTATTTGTATATGCTAAAACTTTTGTCCGATGCTGAAATGCAGTTGGCCCGCATCGAACAAGGTGCCAAAATTAATTCGGGAAAAATCCCGAATGCCATAGTCCAGACGCAATGGACCCATCGGAGTGTTCAATCGGATGCCCAAACCCACACCATATTTAAATGGCAAACCTTGGTTTTGCTCGCTATTGGTGGTGTTTAAACCCAAACTGGCAGCAGCCTGATTATTGGGGTCAACCAAAAACTCGCCGATATCTGTAAACAGCACGCCAGAGACAGGGCTGAAAATCGGGAAGCGCAGTTCGACGCTGCCGATGCCAAAGTGCTTGCCGTAGAGAAAGCCATTTTCGGGCCAGCCGCGAATGACGTTAAAACCATTGGAATAAAACAGCTCATAAGGCGGGTTTTGGCCCAAAAATGTGCCACCCCGAACGCCCACGGCCAGGGTCAACCAATCGGTGATCGCAAAGTAGGTGCTCAGGTTGCCCGCCAATTTGAGGTAGGCGGTATCGCCCCAGACAGGTTCAAACGAGAAGAGACCGTACCAACCACTTTTGGGGTCGATAATCACATCACGGGTATCGTAAGAGAGCGAGCCGCCGACGCTAAAAAAGACGTCGGTAGCGCTAAAGCGGTTACTGACAGACAATTCGCGTTTGGGTTCACCCAAGAGATCGGTAACACCGACCTGCTCGGCCCGCACAGACAGCGAACCACGCCAGGGCGAGGTCAGATCGCCAAAGAGCGGACGGCCAAAGCTCAAGCTGGTGCCCACGCGGCGCTGGATGATACCATTGCCCAGGCCCAAGCTCAAATTGAGCAGGGATTGCTGACTGTTGCCCGTACCAAAAAACAGCGGCACACGCTCGGAGAAAATGCTCGCGCCAAAAGAGGTGCGGCCTTCAAACATCCAGGGGTCGTAAAAGTCGATCCGGCCCAAAAGCGTGCGCTGGGCCTGGGAGAAATTGGCGCCTGTAAAGATGCTGAAGAGGTTAACCCCGAATTGCAGGTCCACGCCCAGACGGCGGCCTTCGCCCATCAGGTTGTCCTTGTTGATACTGAAAGTGCCAATCAGGCCATCGCGGTTATTGTAACCGGCCCCCAGGTTAACAGCACCTGTGGGTTTTTCTTTGACTTCGACGACCAAAATCCAGTGATTGGGATCTTTTTCACCGGGCTTGGGCAAGAGGTTCATGCTCTCGAAAAAATTGGTGTTAAAGACGCGGCGCAAATCGCCCTGCATTTGGTCGCTGTCGAAGAGTTCACCGGGTTTGAGCGTAATCTCACGCAGCACCACATAGTCTTTGGTCTCGACATTGCCCGAGACGCGAATGTCTTCGATCAGCCCCTCGTTGAGCTGCAATTCCAGCACCCCTTCGGGCGAAAGCAGTCCACCGTTTTCTTCGGTCTGGTTCTGCATAATGCGCAGACTGGCCAGGGCGTAACCACGCTGGCGGTAGGCATCTTCGAGCTTTTCTTTGAGTTCGCGGATATCGTTGAAATTGGCGGTTTTGCCGACCTGATCTTTGAAGACGTCGAGCAATTGCTCGCGGGTAAAAACCTGGGTTTCGTTGAGAAAGCGCACTTCCCGCAAAACGGGGTTTTCGACGACTTTGACAACCAGTTTAAAGCCACCTTCTGCGGGTTCGCGGGTGGCTGTCACGTCGAGAAAATAACCCAGACCGTAAATCCGGCGCAAATCGTTGCGAATCTGCTCGGCAGAGACATCATCGCCAGGTTTGGTAAACATCGAGAGCAAAACAGCATCTTTGTAAGCAGTACCCACCACGTCGATTTCGACGATTTTCATGGTGTCTGCCGGCAAAACAGGCTCTTCTGCAACTGGACTGGCACTGGCATCAGGAGCAGGACTGCTATCTGGCGCAGGGGTTGAATCTGTGCTGGGAAGGGCCGTTTCTGTTGGGGCAGGAGCCGTCGCCTCAGGGGAGGGTGAGGGGGCGGGTGACTCTTGGGCCTGAACGGCTGGCATGGCAAGTATCAGGGCCAGGAATACAGGCAGAAA
>JBIKWL010000145.1:0-13185 GCA_044356335.1 Candidatus Sericytochromatia bacterium | reverse complement strand
CATGGTTCTGGGCAAGATTCCCTGGGTGATTCAGTACAACAAACGCGATTTGCCCGATGCCATGACGATCGAAGAGTTGGAAAAATCAATGAATCCCGAAGGCGTTCCCTATTTTGAGGCCGTCGCTTTCAGTGGACAAGGGGTTTTTGCAACCCTCAAGGCTATTTCCAAAGCCGTTTTGAATGGCCTGAGTTAATCCTCAACTTATTTTCAAGAGAAAGGCTTCGGCCTTTCTTTTGTTTTTTGAATACGTTAGATCTTGATAGATATTAGGTAAGCGTTTATGTCGACCTCTGCCCTGGTTTTACTTTCAGCGGGCCTGGATTCCACCGTCGGACTGGCTCTGGCCCAAGAAGCGGGAGTGAGCATTCGCCGGGCCCTGTGTTTTGATTACGGTCAAAAAGCAGCCAAGATGGAAAAAAAACGGGCCACCGCCTTGGCGGAATATTACCAAATTCCGCTGCAAATCATAGACCTGCCCTGGCTTGGCGACATTACCCACACCGCTTTGTCGGCTCACTCTGCAGCTGAGTTGCCCGATGTCGGCTTGGAACAATTGGACAATATTGCCAGTGTGACCTTGGCTTCGGCTCACAGGGTCTGGGTGCCCAACCGCAATGGCCTGCTGATCAATATTGCCGGGGCCTTTGCCGACAGCGCCGGAGATCAGCTGATCTTGACGGGTTTTAATGCTGAAGAAGCGGCGACCTTTCCCGACAATACCCCCCAATTCAGCCAGGCAATTACCCAGAGTTTGGCCTTCTCGACCGAGGTTCAGCCCCTTGTCAAAAGTTACGTGCAGGCCTTGAATAAAATTGAAATTTTTCAAGAAGCGCTTCGTCTGAATGTGCCACTGCCTTTGCTCTGGTCTTGTTACCGCCAGGGCCCCAAACACTGTGGCCACTGTGAGTCCTGCAGTCGTCTCTGGCGGGCTGCGGCAGCCAACGGCCAGACCGCTTTGATTGAAGCCCATTTTGAGGAGATTCCCCATGCTTGAACACTTTTCCCAACAGGCCCTGAAAACCGTGATGTATGCCCAGGAAGAGGCGCGCAAAGCTTACAATCCGCTGGTCACCCCTGAGCACGTCTTGCTCGGCATTCTGCGCGACCCGGATAATCTGGCCTGTGAATTGCTCAGCAGCAAGGAGGTGGATTTTAATGCCGTTCGCTCTCTGCTGATGCAGGAACCGTCTACCCGCAAAAGCCCCGGCATGGAAATTCATTTCTCTGAAGAGGTGCGCACGATCTTTGAATTGGCCGAAGAAGAGGCCAGCTTGCAGGGGCAAACCCAGGTCGATCCCGACCATATTCTTCTGGGCCTGACCCAACTCAGTGAGAGCAAAAGTCTTCAGGCCCTGGAAAAAGGCGGGCTGCATCTGGCCCATTTGCGTTGGAATATTATGCGTCTGCGCTACCACAAACGCAATTTGGCGATCCGCACCGCCAGTCTCGATCGCTACAGCCAAGATCTGACCCGGCAATTGGAGCTGGGTGGCCTGCCCATGGTCGTCGAGTGGCAGCCCATGGTTGAGCGTCTGATTCAGTTTTTGGGTATGACGCGCAAACACAATGTCTTGCTGGTGGGCGAACACGGGGTGGGCAAAACCGCTTTGATCCACGCCCTCAATCAACATATCCTCGATTCGCGGATCTACTATGCCTTTGCCCATTGCCGCGTGATCTGCCTGCAGGTCGACAAAATGCTGGCAGAAGCCGCGACCGACGAAAAACTCTACGACCTGACCCAATCGCTGATTGGCGAGGTGCGCCAATCGGGGGACATTATCCTGGTGATTGAAAATATCCACCAGCTGTTTTTGGCCAATAAAAAAGAAATGGAATTTGTGATCACCCAGCACCTCTTGACCCTGTTGGAAGAGCCCAACACCACCTGTATTGCCACCACCACGCCGGGCCAGCTCAAAGAACTCGAAATGCGCACGCCGATTCAACACCTCTTCCAAATTTTAGAGGTGCCCGAGCCCCCCAAAGACTTCTGCCAAAAAGTGCTGAGCCATTGGAAGTCGCGTCTGGAGGTTCACCACCGCTTGAGCATTGCCCCCGAAGCGATTCAAATGGCGGTTCACTTGGCTCAAGACATTGCCAAACGCCAGCACCTCCCCGAAGCGGCGATCACCCTGCTCGATCTCTCCGCCGCACGCAAAATCTGGCGCCAAACCCAATCCCTGCATGAGAGCCGCAAAGGTGAGCGCCGCCTGCGGCAATTGGTCGAACAGCGTGCCCTGATTGCCCCTGAGGTTGAACAGAGCCCCGCCGTTCGCAGGGCCTTTGAACAGATCAAACAGGAAATCCTCGACACCGAAGTCCTCTTACAAGAGCAAAAAGCGCAACTCAACCCCGAAGGCCCGATTCTCAGCGCCCAAGACATCGTCTTGAACCTCGACAGCCCCTGGGAAGTGGGGTAAGTTCACTTCGACTCCTCTCAGTGAACGGGCTGATTATCTGCCCCCAAAACCTCCGAGCGAAGTACGGCTTCCAATACAGCGTCCATCTCCCCCCTGATCCGCTCGGCTTTACTCTTCTCAGTGTGAGTACAGCTTTGGCCAAGCCCCTGAAAAGAGAGGGCAACTGCGCGGACCGTGGCCCATGGATGGAATAGACACGGTTCGCGCACTTAGCCTGTTGCACGCAGGACGCGTGCGGCAGGCGGCCCGAACGTCAGGGGCTTGGCCAACAGAGCCACCACTTATAAAAAAACCTCCGAGCGGATCAGCCTCGCGCTACCAATGCCAAGGCCGGTGATAATGCCGCCAGCAGGGCTCGACATAAAAGGGATCGACATAATCCACATAATAGCCACCGGGTTCGTAGCGGTAGTCAACAAAGATCTCAGGCTGGCGGTAATGGGTGACTTCGATGCTGTTACTGCGCTGGGCATATTCGGGGGTGTCGTGGCGGGGGGTGGCCTGCTGGGCCAGTTTGCGCTCTTGGTTAATTTGATTCCCAGCCACAATAACATCTTTGAGGATGTCTGAGCCTGGAATCGCCCCATTGGCGTTGGTTTTTTCGAGCGCAGTCAGGTCTTTGACGGTATAAGCACTGTTCACGATCTGCTCAACTTCGCTGTAGAGTTCTTTGCCCAGGGCCAGATCAAATTCCCAATTGTCGTTGGCCCCAATCCGGCCTTCGCGCAGCAGATTGAGAAAGACCATATCAAAGGGAGAGATGCCTTTAAAACGCATCACCGCCACACGCAGATCAATAAAGCGGTCAAAGGACTGGCCCTCAATTAAGACCTGCTCTTTGGGATTGTCTCCGGGCTCGAGAAAACCAGAATTGTCGATATCGACATGGGCGAAGATATCAAAATGCTCGACCAGGGAATGGTATTGCTCTGCCATGGTTTCCAACTCAGCCCGGCCTTTTTTGCTGATCTCGTAGCGCTCTTTGCCGATGATCAAATAGTCTTCGCCCGACATCTCTGTCAAAATGGCAGATAAAAAAGATTGGCCTGAATTGGGATCTTGGGCAATCAGGGGAATGGTATAGCCGTGTTGATCCATTTTGTACAAAATCGTGCGGTAATTAAAACGGAGAATGTCTTCATCACTCAAGCTCTGAAGCTCGCTGAGTTTGGCTTCGAAGTCCATCAGCTCTTCCCAGCTCAATTGGTCAAAGGTTTTTACACTGCCATTGTCGCTCATGCCCGGTTCCTCTTTGGTTATCTGATTTTGGTGATCTGATTTTGGATATGTGATAATGCATTTTAACATGTCCACCTATTTCTCTGTTTACGACTGCAAAGATTGTCGCCACCGTGTCTTGGTTGGTTTTGTCGGGAGCCTCGATTATTCTCGAATCTTCTGCTCCGCCTGCCACGAGAGCTTTACCCTTTACCCCGAATTGGGCGAAAGTTATCTAAAAAGCGCTTTGCCCCATCGGCTCTGGACCCGTGGAAAAACAGATCAAGTGGTGTATTCCAAAAAAGGCCGGGTCAAAAAAAACAAACGGGTCATGGGCTGGGTGGATACGGGGGTGCAAGTGCCGATTCACGAAGACGTTCGCCAAATCGGCACCGAGCTGTATTTGGTCTATCGACCTATTTGGGACAACGTGCCCTGCCCTGCTTGTCAGGCCCTGGGCCCATTGCAAGACTTTCGGGATTATTGCAAACAGTGCCCCCAATGTGGCAGCCTGCACATGGAAGAGTCTGATCTTTAGCGGTTGAGGATCCAATGCATATCTGCTTTAAACTGGGTGGCATTCAACTCTTTGGGGGGATGAAGCAGGGGCACGCCGGCATTAGTGTTATAAAGCCCAGCTCCAGATAGATACGAGTTTATTTCTCGCAGCCAACGTGAAGTTGGGTCTGCTTGGCTCGCTGTCTCTAACAGACTGGTGAGATGTGCTGATTTTGGCAGTGAAAGCCCTTGCATGGACTGGGCAAAATGCCTGGCTTGCTCCAGGGCTTTGGGGGAAGCGTGTTTGTCTGTGCTTAAACCTGCCACTTTCCAACAATTGAAGGTTGCCATCCGCCGGGCTCCCACGGCTGGGTTGCCATTGCCGACATGGCTCAAAAAAGCCATTTGTTGTTTTTCTGGCATTTGGCTGAGGCTTTCGCTAAAATTTCCCCAAGCTTCAGGCGTTAATTGAGTGAGAAAACGATGAATTGTTTTATGGGCTGCGCCTCCTTGAGAGAGTTTATCGACCAGAAAACCCATGAACTGGTTTTCAGCTGAACAAGCCTCTTGGGCGTGTTCGACCTCTTGGCTGACTTCTCCGTCTGCGGCTGTGAATACCTGAATCAGGTCTGTGGTTCGATCTTTTGAAAGTGATTCGATTAAACGGCCAAAAGCAGTGGGACTCAAGGATTGGAGATAAGTTGAAACCCTTTCTGCCACTTCTCGCTGAGACACAGGGGGGAGGACGGTTTTCGGGGCCGCAATGCTTTCATGCGGTTTAACAACAACGGGTGCCAAGCGGCCCGGATTTAAGATTGGAGCGGCTTTGGGGGGAGCTTGCGTAGGCCTAAATTGGGGATCCAGCAATTGCATCAATGTGAAGCGATTCTCCCGATCTTTGCCCTCTAATGCTGAACGAAGGCTTGCGTTTCCGCGTTCTTGATACCCGCCCCAGACGTTACGGGTATAGCTGAGGCGCTCGTCTTTGCCGTTTTCGGAGTCTCCAACAAAGCCATCGCTGTTTTGATCCAGGGCTTCAAATACCTCTTCTTTGGAAATCACTTGGTTATCGTCATAGTCCAGGGCTTCTGCGTCTGCGTGTGAGAGGTGTTGGGGCAATTCTTGACTTTGTAATAATTCGCGCGCCTCTGGACTGAATTGGGGTTTTCCCTCTTGGATATCTGAATTAAAGTCTTCTAAGCTGAGGGTATCATCTGTCAATTGAAAGGCGATGGCTTCAAGCGGGGTGTGGGCAGGCAAGCCCAGATTGGCCAAAGCATCTTGTTCGGAGATTTCGCGATCGTGATTGCTGTCAAAGTCTTTTAATTCAAAACCAAATTGATCGTCGTATTCTTTGGGGGTCTCTTTTTCGTTCTGGCTTAGATACTCCCCCAGTTTTTGCAGCATTTTGCTATTGGGATCGTGTTGGGCTGAGAGTAAGTGCGACAAAAATCCACGTTCTGCTTTGCTGACACCGTCCAGTTTGACTTTGGCCAGCAGAGAATTGTATTCTTTTTTGCTGAGTCCGTCTTTTTGAACGGCTTTGGCCGCTTCCAGCACGAGATCTCTGGATAACTCGGTTTTGGGTTTGCTCACCTGATCCACAATCCGCAGGGCTTCAAATTGTTTGCTCTGAAAAGGGTTAAACAAAGGGCCTGTCATAATCTAATCTCCTTGACTTAACTTTTGTTAAAGGGAGATACGGATCTGCGTTTTCTTTTTTCACGGAGTGCCTGTTTTTTCAGGACCGGCCAAAATGGCTTCAACGAGCTGCAAAAACTGTGTCTTATTCAGCCCCGTGTTTTGGTCCAGCCACAAAAAAGCCAAACCATGAACCCGCGCCCAGGCTGCCAAAACAGGGGCAGATAGACCTGTTGCGCAGCTATCCTCTGCTTTTTTTTCTGTCAAAGCCCGTTGTAAGCTACTCAGCGACTGTTCGGCAATCTCTGCGATCTGTTCAAATTCGGGCAGTTTACACAGTTCTCGGCAAAACATCACCCGAAACAGACCCTCGTTTTCGATCGCAAAGAGCAGATACGCTTTGCCCAGCGCTTGCAGCCTTTCTGCGTTAGCTGTCTCTGTTTTGGACATGATGGCCTGATAGGTTTGAGCAAGTTCGGCGAATCCCAGGCCCGCCAATTCAATTAGCAATTGGTTTTTAGAGGCAAAATGGCGATAGACAGCAGCCACCGAGACCCCACAGGCTTTGGCGATTTCCCGCAAATTAAACTCGACTTGCCCCCGGTTTTCAATCGCTTTGAGGGTGGCTTGGATCAACTCTGTTTTGAGATCGCCGTGGTGATAAGGTTTTGAACCAGATTTCACAGTTTTTTCCTTTGTATGTGTACATTTGTTTACATACTATGTTACCATCAAGCTTGATGTGAACAATTGCTAACATTAGGAGAAAAAGTGATGTCTCAATCGATTCTGGTGATTCTCGGGCACCCCAATCCCGATTCTTTTTGTGCCGCCCTGGCCCAGGCTTATTGTGAGGGGGCGCAGGCCAAGGGCTTGCCCTGCCACCTTTTAAAACTCTCAGAACTGAACTTTGAACCGGTTTTAAAACGGGGGTTTCAAGCAGATCAGCCCTTGGAGCCAGATTTACAAACCGCGCAAAAGGCGATCCAATCTGCTCAGCACTTGGTGTGGGTCTATCCCAATTGGTGGGGCGGCTTACCCGCGCTTTTAAAGGGCTTTATCGACAGGGTCTTTTTACCGGGATTTGCCTTTAAATACCAGCAAGGCCCGATTCCCGCCAAATTGCTCAAAGGCCGTTCTGCCCGGCTGCTGATTACTTTAGATACCCCTGTTTGGCTGTACCGCTTTGGCATGGGAGCGCCTGGTGTGAAAGTGATGCAATCAGCTGTTTTGGCTTTTTCGGGGGTGAGCCCGACCAAAACCACCCTGATGGGTCCCCAACGCGGAGCCAGCCCCGACAGGCGTCAAAAGTGGTTGGAACAGGCCTTTGAATTGGGAAAACGGGGCGCTTGAATTCAGGGCTCCTGGGCTGTCATGTTAGAATTAACCTATCTTTGTTTTGAGGAGTTTGCCCATGACTGGTTTTGATGCTTTGGCTCCCGCTTCTCCCCGTCTACTGGGGCCGACTCCTTTAAAAGAAAAACCGGCCCTGCCTGCCAGTGTTGATGCCGCTGCTGTCACTCCTGCTGCTGCTGCTGCTGCCGAAATAGCTCCTGCAGATCTGTCCTCGGCAACCAGCCCCGACAAAGCGAATTTTTCGCCCACAGGGGATGTCCATTTTGGCGATAAATCGCCAGATGCTGCGCCTGTCTCGGCGGGGGACAAAAAGATTCCAGATTTTGTCAAAGAGATCATGAAGAAAAAAGAGCAGGCCGCCTCTTACCGGGTGGGCCAAGATCAGAGCAAAGATCGGCTCGATCAACGGGTGGCAGATCCCCATCTCTCTTTGCCGGAGGCTGTCAAAGGCGCACAAGACGCCTTGGATCAGTTAAATCTTCCGCCTGACCAGCGCCAGCAGGTTCAGCAGCAGATGGCAGCCCTGATGGGCAAATTGTCGGACCCGCAAAAACAAGAAGCCGCAGTCTATTTACAGGAACTCTTTTCCAAACGGGGCCCGGCCCTGGGCGGTGAAAAACTGGGCGCTTTGGTTGGACAGGTTTCTGCCATGGCCAGCCGCTCCTACGACCCCCGTGTGGGAGACAGCGCAGCTTTTGCGCTCTCCAGCTTGCGGGATGTTGCCGCTCCTGACAGTATCTCACAGGGTGCCACCAATGCCTGTGCTGCCGCTTCGATCCAAACCCAATTGGCTTTAAAAGATCCCCAACGCTATTTGCAAATGGCAGATACTCTGGCCCAGGGCCAGGCCTTTGAGGGCATGGAACCCAATTGGAGCTTTAGCCGTGAGTCGGGGCGGGCCTCAGACACGGGCCGCAGTATTTCTGCCAAATTGATGCAAAACACGATTATGGAAGCCGGTCGCGACCACGAAGGCCAGGTTTTAAATTCTCCCAGCAAACCGGGCGTCGAAGACTATGACAGCACCCTATTGCCCGGCCCTGTTCCCTTAGAAGAAGGGGCACCTCAACCCGGTGAAAATCTGTCTGAAGAAGAAAAAGCCAGGCTCTCGGGCGGAACCGACGAAATGGGTGCGGTTGGGCTGCGGCGCAAAGTTTTGCCAGGAACTGAAGACACTGTCTTGTATCATTCGGGGCAGATAGAGGGCAAACCCGAATACGCCGAGTCTGATGACGTGCGCAATGTCTCGCAAAAAGCACAGCTGGATTTACTCAGACAAGCTGCTCCCTCCCGTGAAAACCCGATCCTGGTCAATATTATGCACCCCGAATCCAATTTACACGCCATGACCGCGATTGGCATGGATCAGGAGGCTGTTACTTTGATCAACACGGCCACCGGTGGGGTGGAGCGGATCCCGATTGCGGATTTTGAAAAGTTGGTGGTGGGTGTTTACTTGCCCAAATCTGAATGAGCTTGGACTTTTGATGATACTCAAAACCGCAGCCGAACTCGAAAAGCTCAAAGCCATTGGCCAGATTGTGGCCCAGGTCTTGCAGGCCATGGGCCAGGCCTTGGAGCCGGGCATGACGACCCGCGAATTGGACCAATTGGGTCGCCAAGGGCTCGAAACCCAAGGGGCCAGGTCGGCCCCTGAACTGAGTTATCAGTTTCCGGGGGCAACCTGTATCAGCGTGAACCACGAAGTGGCCCATGGCATTCCGGGCGCCTATCGCCTGCAGGCTGGAGATTTGGTGAACATCGATGTCTCTGCAGAAAAAGAGGGCTTTTTTGCCGACACAGGCGCCTCGTTTGTGGTGCCTCCGGGCTCCCCTCAACGGCTCAAACTCTGCCTTGCGGGTCAGCAGATTCTCAATCGCACCTTGGCGGGTGTCAAAGCCGGGCTGCCGCTCAACAGCATTGGCCGTCGTCTGCAAAAGGAGGCTCATCAGCGCGGCTATACCCTGATTCAAAATCTCGGCAGCCACGGGGTCGGCCAGGCTTTGCACGAGGCCCCCGAATTTATTGCGCCCTACCCGGATCCCAAAGACAAACGCATGCTCAAAGAAGGCATGGTGATTACGATTGAACCCTTTGTCTCAACCGGGGCCAAAGCGGTTTTTCAACTCAACGATGGCTGGACCCTGGCGACAAAACAGGGCTTTGATACGGTGCAATACGAACACACCCTGGTGGTGACCCAGGGCCAGCCGATTCTGATCACGCAATTGGCATGAAGGTGGGCTGGCTTTAAACGCCCGTGCTGGATTCGGGCCAGCGCGCTTCTGCCAGGGCATAAAGGGGTTCCAGGCTGCTCATAAAGACCAGAGCTGTCTCTCTGTCAGTGGTTGGGGCTTTGTACATCGCCAAAATGCTGTGCATCAACTCTGCCAATTCGGGCAAAACGCTGGCTATCAGCTCGGGCATCTCGGCGACTGTGCGGGTATAGACGGGCTGCTGGCACATCGCCAGACCCAGCCCCAGGCGCAGGGCCTGTTTCGAGATCCAATGGCTGTATTCTGCCACGTCGCCGGAATCTTGCAGCATTTTGAGGGTTTCGGCCCGGGCCCAGCGAAAATGGTGATTGAGCAAAAACGCCAACTCAGGGCCCGGCAGCCAAGGCTCAGTCTCAGGCAAGAGTTCTTGTCCCCAGAGTTTGAGACCATCGCTTGCGAAAATAAAGCGTAGCCGCTGGGAGTCGGGGGCAAGCAGCAGATCGACATGCAGCAAATCCAGGTCGATTTTAAGTAAATCTGGCCAGTCTGACAGGGTCTGCTCAGAGAGGGCTTCGGCCCAAGCCTTTTCAGCGTCAGTGGCTTTGTGGTCAATTACCAGTTCTAAATCCAAATCTGAGCTGCCGATTTGCTCCTGGCCACGGCCAATGCTGCCGAGCAAATAAACCGCCAATAACGCTTCTCCCCAATAGCTACACGCACTTTCAATCAGTTCTGCGAGCAAGGGCTGCCAACGGGGATGGATTTTGTCAATATGAGAATGAGAACTCAGAATTTCAGACATGAACCCAGTATATCACCAGTATATCATCGCGATGATAGGATCAAAATTTGCTGCGTTTGGCCGCTGTTTTTGACAAACCTGCCTGCTCTAGTTTTTTGAGCAAATTAAACAGCATTCGGAGATCGCGTCCAGCCAATAAAGGCAATCGCTCTCGCAACCAAGCCATGATACGTGGGTCCTGGTTGATTCCAAAATCATCAGCCGTTTGCTCTATTTTTTGCTTTAAGGCGCCATAACTTTGCTCTTTGTTCTCTCGGCTGTAATGCGCCAAAGGTGCCAGAGAGTTTAAAACATAGCTGTACACCATCACGGCTTGAGCCAAATTCAAAGACGGCTGGGGAGCTGCCAAGGGAATTGTGGTGAGCAGATCGCAACAGGCCAGATCTGTGTTGGTGAGTCCCGTATTTTCAGGGCCAAAAACCAGTGCCACCCGTGAGAGGTGTTCTGCTTTGCCGCTGAGGTTTTGGCTCAGTTCTTGCGGAGACAGAGAGGTATGACGCCGATGACGGGCTTTGGCTGTTGTTCCCACACACACATCACAATCTGAAATCGCACTTTCGAGGGAGGGGTAGACCTGAGCTTGGTCGAGGATATCATGGCTGTGCACGGCCATCCAACGCGCGGGCCCCTCCGCAAAGTCACAGGGGGCCACCAATCTGAGTTCAGAAAACCCCATTGTCTTCAGCGCACGGGCTGATGCCCCCAAGTTTTCGGGGGATTTGGTTCCCACCAAAATCCAAACTATTTCCATTAGGCCAGGTTTCCGAGCACAAAAAGGCTCATTTGAGCTTGCATCAATACAGTTTACACAACTTGGGCAAGCTCTTTTCTGCATCGCCATAAATTGTGTTAGATTGAGTAAAAAAAAGGATGTTTTGCTTTGCATATTCGTGCGGCTCACAGGTCTGATCTGCTTGCCCTGACAGAGATTCACAACTATTATGTCCTACACAGCAATGCCACCTTTGACACCCGACCCCTGAATGCCGACGAACGCCAGCTCTGGCTCGAAAAATATGCCAAAACGGGGCCCTACCGCCTGCTGGTTGCAGAAGAAAATAAACAGATTCTGGGTTATGTCAGCAGCCACCGTTATCGCGAACACACAGCCTTTGATAAAACGATCGAAACCAGCATTTATTTGGTTCCTGAGTGTCAGGGCAAAGGCGTTGGTTCTGCTCTGTATACCCGGCTTTTTGAGGAACTGAGTAAACAAGACCTGCATTTAGCTCTGGCAGGGATTGCGCTGCCCAACGATGCCTCTGTCGCCTTGCATCAAAAATTTGGCTTTAAAGATGTGGGGACTTTCGAGGAATACGCAGTTAAAAATGGCGTGTTTATCTCTTCGGTCTGGATGCAGAAAAAACTTTAACGGCCGGGCTCATCGTGCCAATTCACAGGGGTACTTTGACCCGTTTCCCAGTCCTGGCGCAGGATGCCGTAGTGAATCGCGTCGTGGCCCTGCCAGGCTTGGCGGTAATGGCCCTCTTTGAGATAGCCACAGGCCCGAAACACGGCCCGCATGGCCAGATTATCTACCCGTGTGGTGCCTTCGATGCGCTTCAGTTCGGGCCAGCCCTCAAACAGGTATTTTGTCAGCCAGGTGACGGCTGCTTTGCCCAGACCCTGTCCCCGCGCAGCGGCTTTGATGCGCAAATCAAAGAGCGGGGCGCCATCGCCAATGTCTTCAAGATCAAAGAGTTTGATCAGGCCGAGTTCTTCTCTTTGTGCATTGCGGATCCAAAAACTCTGCACATCGGGATTGTCAAAGGCCTGGGTGGCAATGGATTTGCTCACACTCTCGCGGCTGGGCAGGCCCGAATGAAAGGGCCAGGTTTCACCTGTCAAGAGGGCGATTAAAGGCTCACTTTCAGCGGGCAGGTCAATTTTTTCAAAACGCAGGGTCATGGTGGGCTCCTCAATGTGTTTGAATATTTTGGGTGGATTGACACATCATTACGCTTCTATCCCTTGAGACCATTCTTGCAATTTTTGCTGTAATTCGTCTTTGCTGGGCAGGTAAAGCAGGTATTCATGGGCGTGGATATTGGCCTCTTTGGGCAGGGTGATTTCGACCAATGCCTCGTGTTTGCGCTTGCAGAGTACAATCCCAATCGTGGGGCTTTCGGTCTCGGTTTTGACATGGCGATCAAAATAATTGACGTACATCTGCATCTGGCCCAGGTCCTGGTGGGTGAGTTTGCCAATTTTGAGGTCGATCAGCACATAGCTGCGCAGCAAACGGTTGTAAAAGACCAGATCGACAAAGAAATGCTCTTCGTCAAAACTGAAGCGCTTTTGCCGGGCCTCGAACAAAAATCCTTTGCCCAGCTCCAGCAAAAAGCGCTCAATCTGGCCGATGATCGCACTCTCCAATTCAGACTCCGAAAAACGCGGCTGTTCAGCCAAACCCAAGAATTCCAAGACCAGCGGCTCTTTTAAGATGTCTTGAGGCTGATTGACAAGCTGGCCTTCCTGGGCCAATTTGCGAATGCCTTCTTTGTCGCGGCTCAGGGCCAGCCGCTCATAGAGGCTGGTATCAAACTGGCGTCTGAGTTCTTTGAGATTCCAATCTTGATTGAAGGCTTCAATTTCGTAGAATCGGCGTTCATCGCTGTTTTGGATTCCCATCAAAAAGACATAATGAGTCCAACTCAAGGCAAAGGGCTGGGATATTTTTGCGAAACTTACCGATTGCCCAGTTTCAAACTGGGCAATTTCAGAACCTGTATTTTTTTCAAGCGGAGCAAATGTAAGATGTGCAGAACGCTCCTGGTAGAGCTGAAAAAAACGGCGCATATACTCCAGATTGCTTTTGGAAAAACCACGGCCAAATTCTGCCGTTAAACGCTCTGACAGTCGCTTCACCACCTCTTTGCCATAAGCAGCCCGTGCTTCACCGTGCTGTTCATGCTCAACAATATGCCTGCCAATTTCATAATTGGTTTGCACCTGCACCAGATCCACGCCCCGCGCCACGGTTTTGCGCGCAGCCAGTACCAATGCGCGGATCTGCGCGTAGAGGGTG
>JBIKWL010000282.1:0-3818 GCA_044356335.1 Candidatus Sericytochromatia bacterium | reverse complement strand
AATGAGTTGGGTGAATTGGTGCATTTTATGGCGATCGAGAGCGATATCTCCCAACGCAAACAGACCGAAGCAGAATTGGCCCGCTACAGCGCCGCTTTGCAAAAATTACAGGCCCTCTCTACGGATCTCAACCTCAATTTGGAGGACAAAATTCGTGGCATTTTGCAATTGGGACTCGATACCTTTGGGTTGGATCTGGCGATTGTGAGTCAAATTAAAGGAAGTGACTATACGGTGCGCTATTTCCAAGGTGTGCCGGGGGTGGAGCCTATTCCAGAAGGCACACAATTTGACTTGAGTCATACCTATTGTGAGTTGGTCATCGCATCCCATCAACCGCTGTTTTTTCATCAGGCCTCTCGCACAGAGTTTTGTCTACATCCCTGTTTTATTAATTTTGCTTTGGAATCGTATTTGGGAGCCTCGCTGTGGGTGGGAGAGGAATTGAGCGGTACCCTGAATTTTTCTGCCCACCATGTCTCGCGGCCTTTTACGGAACGGGATGCTGAACTCATCCGGCTTTTTGCGCGTTGGATTGGCTTTGAGCTTTTGCGTGAACGCGATCAGCAAGAATTGGCCTTGGCCAAAGAACAGGCTGAATCTGCCAACCAACTCAAAACAGAATTTATTGCGAATATCAGCCACGAGATTCGCACACCTCTGAATGCCATTGTGGGTATGAGCGAGTTGATGCAAGAGACCCCCTTAAGTTCTTTGCAAGCATCCTATCTGCAGACCATTTGGTCGGGCAGTCAGTCACTTTTGCACCTGATCAACGATTTATTGGATATCACCAAAATTGAAGCCGGTCAGGTGGACATCGATGCGATTGAATTTGATCCTGCTTTGATTGCTGTTCAGGCCATCCAAATTTTGCAAAACCGGGTGCAAAACCGGGGGCTGGATTTTGGGCTGATCTGTTCTCCCCCTTTTCCTCCCAAAGTTGTGGGAGATCCCAACCGCATTCGCCAAATTTTGCTCAATCTCTTGGGTAATGCCGTCAAATTTACAACCCAAGGCTCTGTCCTCTTGAGCTTGGACTGGCAGATTCAGGAAAGCGAAACACAGGCTCATTTGGATTTTCGTGTGCAAGACACAGGTGTGGGCATTCCTGAAGCGGATCAAGCGCGGATCTTTGATAAATTTGTACAGGTTCATGCCCAGAGCAAACGCCTGGGTGGCGTGGGGTTGGGCTTAAATATTACCCGCTCGTTGTCTGAGGCCATGCAGGGACATATCCGGGTGCAATCCGTGCCGGGTGAAGGTTCTTGTTTTACCCTTAGCCTGGATTTGCCCGTGGCTTCTGAAGGTGTTTCTTGCCCACTTCCCCTGCCTCAATCGACGGCTCTGGGGGTGGCTTTGCCCGAACGTTTTGCCCTTTTGCAGAAACAGCTTTTTGCTTGGGGACTTGATGTGTTGGCTGGGCCGCACCGCCCGGAAGAACTCACCCGTGAGTTGGTGACTTTTTCGCGTTTGGCTTTGGACGCAGCTTTGCCAGAAGCGCTGTTAAAACAATGGCTGGCTGCCTGGGGACGTTCAGGGGCTGGGGTCTTGATCTTCCAAGCGCCTGAAAAAGCCGCTTGGATTTCAGATTTGGCGACCTACTCTCCTTTGGCTCAGATCATCACGCAACCTTTTTTGCCCGAAAATCTCAGTCGGGCCCTCAATTTCAGCGCTCCGCAGCCCACTCATCAGCCCCAGGAGAAGGGCTCTGCCCCTGTTCATCAGCATCAATCTGCCTGGGTTTTGCTCACCGAAGACAATCTGGACAACCGCGTTTTGGCCCAACGCTGGTTAGAGGGCGCGGGCTACCGTGTTTTTACAGCCATGAATGGCCGAGATGGTCTGCATTTGGCCCAAGAACATATTTTTGATCTCATTTTGATGGATTTACAAATGCCCGAAATGAATGGCTTTGAAGCCTGCCAATTCATTCGGGACCATGAACAAATGGAGCAGCGTTCAGCCGTCCCGATTATCGCCTTTACGGCCCATGCCGTCGAAGAATACCGCCAGCAGGCGCTCGACAGTCAGATGAACGACTTTATTACCAAACCCATTCGCAGGGAACATCTTTTAAATACCTTGCGCAAATGGATTCCACTCAGGCCTGTGGTGCTTTTGGTCGACGATGAGCCCCTCAATCATGTCTTGGTTGAAGCTTATCTCAAAGATCGCTCGGATCTCTGTTTGCTCAAAGTCTGCTCTGCGGCTGAAGCTCTGACTTTGCTGCACAAACAGCGCATTTCCCTGATTCTCTTGGATATGGAAATGCCGATCATGAACGGCTATACCTTGGCCGCTCAAATCAAACAAAATCCGCTCTGGCAAGCGATTCCGCTCTTGGCTTTAACCGGGCATGCGGGGCCACATGAACGCGAAAAATGTCTGAATGCTGGGTGTGAAGACTATTTGGAAAAACCCTTTTCCCGTGAGCAATTGCTCCGGCTTATAGATCGCTTTTTTATTCCGAATTCCGAATTTGCGCCAGAAATTGTGCCCGAATCTGCGTCTGAATTGGAAGAAAAATCCACAGTCATTCAAATTGATCCCGAAATAGCGGATATTGTGCCAGTCTTCTTTGAAAATAGCCGTGCCCATATTGAAAAGGCCAAAAATGGGTTGGCACAGGGTGATTGGCCTTTACTCATGCGGGTGGGGCATTCTTTAAAAGGCTCAGGAGCCAGTTTCGGCTTTCAACGGGTTTCCGAATTGGGGCAGGCGCTTGAAAAACAGGCCCAAAAACAAGATGTCTTGGCTTATCAGCAAAGTTTGGCTCACTTGGAGCATTTCTTAAACACTGTTATTTGGAAGTGCTGAAGCTTTTGAAGCTTAAAATTTATTCAGTTTTGCCCCTGAGTAAGCTATACAATAATCATGACTCCACGAGACTACGCACAAGAACAATGTCTGCTGGCTGAAGCGCTTTTGCAACAGGCCGAAAGCACCCGCGAAGGAGAGTGGTTCTTGGATGCCCTGGATTCTTACCAGGCGGCGATGGAAATCGATCCCGATTATCCCGAGCCCTATCTGGCTTTGGCCTATCTCTGGCTGAGTCAGGGCCACCCCGAACAGGCCCATCCCTTTTTACTCAAGGCCCAGTCGCTGGACCCCTTTGACCCCCAATTGCTGGCCCTCTGGCAAGATTTTGAAGCAAGTACACATCCAAAGGAATTTGTCTCATGACCGAAGTCAACAGTTATAAATTGAGCATGACCTACCAAGGCGCACAGCCGGAGGTCAAACCCGCGGATTTGGGCATCGATGTGGATGCGCCTTTTCAGCTCAGCGCCACTGATCAGGTGCTCGATCTGTCCACGGGCCCCAATTTGGTGGCCGAACTCAATCAGCAGGATCTGAGCTTGGTCAAAGCGATCAAGGTTGGTTCTGTCTATTTGTCGGCTCCCACTCCCGAGGTGCTCAAAACCCTGGTGGAACAGCTCAAATCCGTCTGTTTGGATACCAAAGGCAAATTGCGTTCAGACTTTCAATATGTCTCTTTTGCAGCCAAGACCAATCCCAGTGCAGCCAATCAGGCGGTTACCAGCAGTGTCTTGCTCAATGTGGTCGGGCCCGAGCCCAACGATGGCTATGTCAATACCAGCCAACGCGACATGATCGGTGGCCAGCACCTGATCCAGCCCCACGACAATTTGGTCAATATTGCCCGCCTGATCTATGGCGGCAGCGAAGGCGAGGTGCTTAAAAACGCCCAGCGTCTGGCCAATTTTAACGGCTTTGCCGATCCCAATAAAATCCCCAGTGGCAAAACCCTCTATTTGATCGACGATAATTTTCTCAAGACGGTTTCTGCAACG
>JBIKWL010000281.1:0-3856 GCA_044356335.1 Candidatus Sericytochromatia bacterium | reverse complement strand
GGTGGGAAGCCGAAGAGGCCAAAAAAGAAGCAGAGCAAAAACGCCTGGAAGAAGAGGCTCAGCAAGAGTCCGATCGCCTGCTCGAAGAACAGGAGAAACAAAAACAAGCCGAAGAAATCGCCAAACGGGAAGCCGAATTACAACGCAAAGAAGCTGAATTGCGCCAAAAAGAGGCCCATTTGCGCCGGGAAGAAGAACTGCAGCGCCGGGAAGAAGAACTGCGCCAAAAAGAAGCCGAATTGCTGCGCAAGGCCCAAATGCCAGCAGAGGCACCCCCCCCTGCCCCGCCCCCCAAAGCCGCTCAGCGCAATCTTTCAAAACACGATCTTGAAGATCTGGCAGATCTCTCTGATGAACTCGAAGACCTGGTCAAACTCTTTGAAACCCCCTCTGCAGATCCGATTAAAGCGCCACAAGCGTCACCCCGTGCCACCCTCGATGCCCATTACGCCAAATTGGCAAGCAAACTCTCAGATATTCCCGTTTCCAAAACCCGCCTAATTGTGCCGGGCCCCTTGCCCTCACGCATCAGCAATGGCTTGGGCATGGATTTTGTCTTGATCACTCCTCCACCCCCCGACTCAGCCAAGGCATTTTCGGTGGGTCCCCCGGAGTGGGGCTTTCAACCCCTCTCGCAACGCGCCTTTTATTTGCAGGCCACCCCTGTCACCCAGCGTCATTGGCAGATGTTGATGTACAACAATCCCTCGCAATTTAACGAAGATCCGCTTTTGCCCGTCGAGCAGGTCAGCTGGGACGATTGCCAGCTCTTTGTGATTCGTATGAATCAATTCCAAGAGGCCCATTATCGCCTGCCGACCGAAGTGGAGTGGGAATATGCCTGTTCGGGCTACAACCAAAAGAAATACCTCTTCTGTGAATCGGAATCTGAACTGGGCCACCATGGCTGGTATGCCGAAAATGCCCAACAACACACCCATCCTGTGGGCATGAAACGCGCCAATCCCAATGGTCTGTTTGATGTTCTCGGCAATGTCTGGGAATGGACCCAAGATCCCTTTATCCTCCTGACTGAACCTCAAGCGCCCGGCCCCACCAACCGCAAGCGCCTGCCTCAGCGCACGGCCCGAGGCGGGGGTTGGAACACCTCTGCAGCCACTTTCCAGGCCCGGGCCAGAACCGGTGAAGTGCCCCATCAGCGCAAACCCGATCTCGGCTTTCGACTGGTGATTGAGATTGTCTAAACACTCGCCTTCGGGGCTGATTGAAATTGAGAGCAATTCAGAGACCTGGCAGGCCCAGAGTTTGCCCCTGCCCTGGAGCCATCCGGCCTTGCGCAAACAGTTGCAAAAAACAGCGGGTTTGGCAGGCCTGGCAATGCTTTTGGCCGTCTTAGAGTTTCAAGCGGTACTGACTGCGGGCATGCGCGGTTTTTTTCCGGGCCTGCTGGGCTTGGGGGCGTTTGTGCTGTTGATGGGGCTGATGCGCCATCGGGAACAGGTCGTGGAGGTGCGGGTGGATGCCCGCCAGATTCAGATTTGGGAAGGGCCTCTGAATGAGCGTGGACTGGCCAGGGCTGAAGCGGAACAGACAGGTGTCACAGGCTATTCTGGCCTCAGCGTTCCCCGCGATGCCGTTGTGCAGATTCATGTAGGCCAAGCCGCCACAGGCCGGATCCGCTCCTTGCCGGTCTTGCAATTGATGCTTAAAGGGCAAAATGAGGCCGTTTGTATCGGCAGTGGGCTGCCAGAAGCCGATTTGAATTGGCTCAAAACAGACCTCAATCATTGGCTCAGTTGAGGCCGTGTTAAAATACAGTATGCCCCTCCCCTATCGTCAATTGCCCGTTTTACTCCTGCTGACTTGCTTGCTCCAAGCCCAGACAGTCCCCCTGACGGGCGTGATCGAGCAAATTACCTCACAGCAGCAGCTGAATATGGCCTCGGGAGAACTCAAAGGGCAAACGGTTCTGAAGCTCAGCAGCGTGCCTGCCAAAACCATGCGGGTCTATTTTCCCAGCAACCGGGTCTTGAGTCAGATCAGCTTAGGCGGACAGCCCCTGCGTTTTAAACACCAGGGTGGCTTTTTGACCATTTTTATCGAAGGTCGGAGTTCCGCGACCCTTACACCCCAAAATATGAGCCTGAGTTATAGCTCCAAACAAGAGAGTGTCCAAGGCCCCTCTCCGCTCTTTGAACTCGAAAACTACCGCTTGCAGTATTCACTGCAAACCGCTTCCGGTGTGTTTAAGGCCCAGAGCAACTTTCAGCTCAAGGGCAAAAAAACCGCAGCCCCAGGCCTGCCCCCATTGCCGCCGCCCCGCACCATTCACCTGGCCCTGAACCGAGTCTTTACCGTCGAAGCAGTCCAAAGTGGGGGCCGTGCCCTGGCCTTTCAACACCGGCAAGGACAACTCAGAATCCAATTGCCAGGCCCACTGACCCCCGGTCGTTCGTATTCCCTGGATGTGCGTTACAGTGGTAAACTGCCAGCAGGCAATAAATACCAAATTTGGGACACGCCCTTCGGTGGCGGCCCCTATTATTATCCCGCCCATCCCCTTTTGCCTGGAGCTTATTAGGAGCCGCTTAAATGTCTGCCACAGCCTCAGAAACCCCTTTGCCGACGATCTCTGCCCCCATTAAAAATCAGCCCCGCAGCGTGGCTTTTTTGGCCTTGGGCTGTCGGCTGAATCAGGCCGAAGAGAGCACCTACCGCGAACACAGCCTCGAAAGTGGCTGGAAGATCGTGGATTTTCGCCAAGTGGCAGACATCTATATCGTCAATACCTGTGCCGTGACCCTCGAAGCCGAGCGGCAATCGCGCCAAATGATCCGCCAGGCCCGGCGGCGCAATCCCCAAGCCACCGTTGTGGTGACGGGCTGTGCCGGACGCTCCTTGCAGGGCCACCCCGAAATGGAAGGGGTGGCGGATCTGTATATCCCCAACCTCGACAAAGAGCAATTGGTGCCTCAATTGCGGCAGTTTTTGGGCGAAGAGCTGCATCCCCACTTTGAGCGACCCTTTCCGCCTGTAGCAGAGTCCCGTACCACACGCCTAAATCTCAAGGTCGCTGACGGCTGTTTTGAATCTTGTGCCTTTTGTATTATTCCCGCCCGGCGTGGCACGGTCCGCAGTTTGCAAATCGACGAGATTATCAAGCGGATTCAATTGGCGGAAACCCTGGGCTACCAAGAGGTGGTTCTCACGGCTGTGCATCTCGGGGCTTTGGGCCACGAACAAAACCGCCACGATCTGGATCTGCTGTTTGAGCGTATCAACAGCGAGACAGCCATGCCCGCTGTGCGCCTGAGTTCGATTGACCCCCACGAAATTTCCCAGCGCATGATCGCCGCCATGGCCGCTTCGCCCCGACTCTGCCCGTTTTTGCATATTCCGATTCAAAGTGGCTCCGATGCCATCTTGCAGCGCATGCGCCGCCGCGACACCTCCGCTGGCATTCGTGAGACAGTCTTGGCCCTCAAAGCGGCCATTCCCGGCATTTCGCTGACGACAGATATGATTGTCGGCTTTCCGGGTGAAACTGACGAAGACTTTGAGGCCTCTTATGCCCTGATGGCTGAACTCGGCATTCACAAAATCCACGTCTTTCCTTTCTCTGTGCGGCCCGGTACCCGTGCCGCCTATATGAAAGACAAATTGCCTGAGGCCTTGATCCAGGAGCGCACCCAGAAATTGCTCGAACTCAGCCGCGTGCAGCAAAAGGCCTGGATTGAAAGCTGGCAGGGCAAAGAAGTCCCCGTTTTGATCGAAACGATCACCTCAGACGGTGTCGGCAAAGGCTATACGCCCCATTATTTGCGCGTGCAGGTGCCGGGCTGTAGCCGAGCCGACCACAATACCTTTTTGCCTGTCACCATTACGGGTGCGCTCT
>JBIKWL010000143.1:0-13363 GCA_044356335.1 Candidatus Sericytochromatia bacterium | reverse complement strand
GGTCAATTGCCGGTTGACCTGGTGGGGCACATACAGATCCAGATCGGCGGGCGTCAGACCTGCTTGGGCCAAGGCGCCTTGCATTGCGGCCAGGTAGCGCACGGGGACCGCCTCTTTTAAACTGCTGGCGTCACCGTGATAATAATACTGTTTTTGCTCCAGGGCTTCGGCGGTCGGAGGCAAGAGGCCAGGGGTATTGACCAACACCCCCAATTCGCCATCGGCGCCCAGGTAGCCGCCGAGCAAGCCCTGTTCGGGGCTGCCTTTTTCCAACCACAGGGCAATGGCACCGTCTCCTACTCCCATGACGGTTTCGGGAATCTGGGGATTGGCATATTTGGAGGGGGTTTCAGCTGCCACCAACAGCACAGGGCCCAATCCCGCTTGCACATACAAAGCAGCTGTGACCAAAGCATACAGTCCGGTGCTGCACCCGGCTTTGAGATCGAGTGAAGGGGCTTTGATGCCCGTGGCGGCCCCCACGGCACAGGACGATGCCGAGGTAATCTTGTGGGGCGTGGTTGAGGCAAACAGTAAGAGTCCCACTTGTTCGGGGCCCAGCCCTGTCTGTTCAAACAGAGCCTGCACGGCTTTGACCCCCAGATCAACGGCATGTTCTTCGCTGTGATTGGGAGGCATTCCAACCACATGGGTCCATTGACGCCGGCTCAGACCCACGACCTGTTCGGGATAATTCGGGTGCATGTCGCGTTTCGCCAGGATCTGTTCGTAATCAGGGCCGAGCAAATGTTTAAAAATATCCAGGTTGTGCAGTGAGGGAACAGCTTGGCCCTGAATCTTCAGGGGCGCGGGCCAGGCTGTGGCCCCCGCGCGAATTTTTACACCAGTGATGGCACCAAAGGCTTTGCCGCCGGGAGGGATTTCTGACATGCCATGTGTCCTTTTTTGCTTTCAGTATACCTGAAAGCGCAAGCGGGCTCTATTGTTTGATCTGCAGGCGCATGATCGCCGTGCATTCCTGTTTGAGTTCTTCGGCGCTGCCGCGATCACCTGCCAGTACCGCGATCTCACTGACCTCTTTGCTGGCGATCAGGTATTTAAATTGCACCTGCCGCTTGAAAGCTTTTTCGCCCCGGTTGAGCTGGTATTCAACGCTGATGCGCATATAACTCTGGCCACCCGTAAACTGGATATTCATGTTTTTGATGGCTGTGAATTGAAAACTGCTGGGCTGGGTCGGTGCGTTAGAAATAGAAGTAGAAATAGGCGCAGAAAGGGGGGCCGAAAAGCGGCTCAGTTGAGGCATTGCTGCTGAAGGTTGCAACGCAGGGCCACTTTGGCAGGCGCTCAGACTCAGAAGCAGGGTTAAAAGGAGGATTTTTTTCATGGGGGTCTCTCTCTGCGCAGTTGGGTTAATTCAATTATCGTTGGCAAGCTGGTAAAACACGGTTATAGATTCGTTAATTTATGGCTAAAATTTGAAACCTGTGAAATGGTCCTGTGCAATTGGACCTGCCTGTGTTTTTCAGTTTGCTGATTGACGGTCCGAGACTTTTCGACTAACTTAGCAGTAAGGTATGTTCACCATTTTAGAGAATATGATGATGACGCGATGTTAATTTTACACGCCCTTTTGGCAGATCAGACTCTGGGCCTTTGGGCGGAACAGGCCTTTGTGCGACGCAAAGGGCGCTTGCCCCAGAATCCATTACATCCAGGCGCCTTGGCTTTGCCCGACTTGGACAATCTGCTCAACGCCCTGGTACTTTCCCCCTCGGTACAAGCTGAAGAACGGCTTTTCTACTGCCCTTCTTCACCCAGCAGGCCCCTGCCTTCCCACCCCATTTTGGGTGAGCAGACTTGCAAACAGGTGCGTTTGAGCCCTTGGCGAATTGCCTGCCGGGATTACTCCCCAATGGCGCTTTTGCCCTGGCTGCTGGCGCTGCCCGAGCGCGAATTGTATGCCCCTGGCATCATGCTCGGCCCTGAGTTGCGATTTTTGCAAGGCGTCTTGCGCTGGGCGCTTAAACTTACGGCCGAACAGCAGTTTTTGCCAACTTTGGTGGCTGATCAGGCCTGTTGGCAGGCCCAGCTCAACAGCCGCGAACGCATGCGTTTACACGAATGGGCAAGCGCACTGCCCCCTGCTCTGTATGCCCTGGCAACCACCGGTCCCGAACCTGTGGTGCTCCTGGAAAAACTTCTCTCGCTTTTGCTCGATGCGGTGATCCGCTCTGCGGTTTCGCCTCCCCTCCCCAAACCCCGTCAGGATCACTCTGCTTATGATGCCTGGCTCCAGGCCCTGGGAATGCCTTCGGGCAGATTAAGCCACTCAGCCCAGGCCTTAGAGCCCCTGGCAAAAAGTCTGGCCCAATGGAAGCGGCCCCTGCAGGCCCTCAACGAAGCGGATTGGCGTTTGGGTTTGCTGGTGCATGATGCCGAACCCGAAGAACCCTGGCTGGTCGAGGGTTTTTTGCAGTCCCATGCCGATCCCAGTTTGCGTCTGCCTCTGCAGGCGGTCTGGCAGATCAATGCCAGCAAAGCCAAAACCCTGTCTACTTCCCCCGAAATCCTGAAAGAATACCTGCTGCTGGCCCTGGGCCAGGCCTGTGCGATCTATCCGCCCCTCCAGGCGCTTTTGCAGGGCCAACGCCCCCAAGCCCTGACCCTCTCCACGGCTGAAATTTGGTCTTTTTTGGCCCAAGCGGCCCCCCTGCTAGAAGCGGCGGGCTTTGCCCTGTTTTTGCCAACCTGGTGGACCCAGCCCAAATCGCGAAACCTTTCGCTGCGCGTCCAGATCAGGACGCCCAAGCTCAAAGGGCGGACCGGACTGGACCTGGCCACGGTGATGCAGGTCAATTGGGAAGTGGCATTGGGTGAAGAGCATCTCAGTGCCCAGGAATTGACAGCTCTGGCCAAATTCAAACAGCCGCTGGTGATGTTTCGGGGGCAGTGGCGGATTGTCGATCAGGCCGAGATCCAAAAAGCCCTGGCTTTTCTCAAACGCCAACCCAGCGCATTGACGCTGCAAGAACTCGTGCCCCTGGCCCTCGGCGCCAGCGAAGCCCCTTTGCCCATTTCAGCCATTGAGGCCCAGGGCCGTGTGCGTGAACTCTTTGCCCAATTGCAAGGGCAGCAGAGCTTTGGCCTGACCGAGATTCCCGCCGGTTTTAAGGGCACGTTGCGACCCTACCAGATTCGCGGGCTGTCTTGGTTGCAATTTTTGCACCAGTGGGGACTTGGCGCCTGCCTCGCCGACGATATGGGCCTGGGCAAAACGCCGCAAACCCTGGCCCGGATTCTCAAAGCCCGGCTCGAAAACCCTTCGGCCCCGCCCGTTTTGCTGATCTGCCCGACGACCTTGGTGGGCAATTGGAAACGCGAAGCCTCACATTTTACGCCGGATTTAAAGGTGTTTGTACACCATGGGGCTGAACGCCTCAAACTTGCGGCGTTTAAAAAAGCGATCGCGAATCAGGATTTGGTGATTACCACTTATGGGCTCTTGCACCGTGATTTGGCTTTTTTACAGCCTTTTCACTGGCAGGGCATTGTCTTGGACGAGGCCCAGGGGATCAAAAACGCCGAAACCCGCCAGTCGCAATCGGCACGCAGTCTCAAAGCCCAGTGGCGCGTGGCGCTCACGGGAACGCCGATCGAAAACCATGTGGGGGATCTCTGGTCGCTGATGGATTTTCTCAATCCCGGTCTTTTGGGCAGCCAGAGCTATTTTCGCCTGCATTTCCAGCAGCCGATCCAGGCCTTTAGCGATCCCCAGACCCAAGCAAAACTCAAGGCCCGGATTGAGCCCTTTATGCTGCGCCGACTCAAAACCGACAAAAGTATTATTTCGGACCTGCCCGAAAAGCTCGAAATGGAGCTGTTTTGCCCTCTGACCCGTGAACAGGCTTCGCTCTACCAAGCCCAGCTCAAACAAATGCAGGCCCAATTGGCCAAAAGTGAAGGCATTCAGCGCAAGGGGCTCGTACTCTCGTCTTTGATGCGCTTTAAACAATTGTGTAACCATCCCGCCCAGTTTTTGGGTGAAAAAGGCCCACTCTCAGGCCGTTCGGGCAAATTGATGCGCTTAGAAGAGATGCTGGAAGAGATCCTGGAAATGGACGAGGCCGTCTTGATCTTTAGCCAATTTGCCGAGATGGGCACGCTCTTGCAAACCCATTTGCAAAACCGCTTTGGCGAAGAGGTGCTCCTGCTCACGGGCAAGACCCCCAAAGCCAAGCGGGATCAACTCGTGGAACGCTTTCAATCCGCAGGCGGCCCGCGCATTTTTGTGCTCTCGCTCAAAGCCGGGGGCACTGGCCTCAATCTGACCCGCGCCAACCATGTCTTTCACTTTGATCGCTGGTGGAACCCGGCGATAGAGAACCAGGCCACCGACCGGGCCTTTCGCATTGGCCAAACCCGGCAGGTGCAGGTGCATAAATTGATCTGTGGGGGCACCGTCGAGGAGCGCATTGCCGAATTGCTCCTGCACAAACAGGATTTGGCGAATCAGACGGTGGGCCATGGTGAAAACTGGCTGACCGAATTGTCGAATCAGCAAATCCAGGATCTGTTCCAACTCAATTTGGCGGAGGCCATCAGCGAATGAGTTATTTCCACTTTTCTGGATCGGGCCCGCAAAAGACCCAAGACGGGATTCGCCTGCAGTCTTCACGGGGCGGCGTAGGTACCACGTGGTGGGGCCAGCGCTGGGTCTCGGCTTTGGAAAAACTCTGCGACAGCGGCCGTCTGACGCGGGGCAAGAATTACGCCCGCCAAGGCCAAGTGCTCTCGATCGACATTGCCGCAGGCCGGGTTTTGGCCAAGGTCCAGGGCACCCGCACCAAACCGTATACCGTCTCGATCGAATTGCCATTGCTCAACAGCAAGGCCTGGGCCAAGGTGCGTCTGTCTTTGGCCGCCTCTCCTTTACATTTGGCGCGTCTCTTGGCTGGTGAGATGTCGGCTGAGATGGATTTGGTTTTTAAACAGGCAGGGGTCAGCCTCTTTCCTGAAAAACGCACAGATTTGGAGACCGATTGCTCCTGCCCCGATTGGTCGGATCCCTGTAAACATATCGCCGCCGTCTATTATCTTCTGGCAGAGCAATTTGATGCCGACCCGTTTTTGCTCTTTCGCCTGCGCGGGCAAGATCGCGAAGACCTTTTGGCCAGTTTGGGCGCCCATGCAAAACAGAGTCCCAGTGCTGAAGTGGCTGAAGAACTTCCTCTTGTGGAGATCGCTTTGCCCTCAGCACTCTCGGCATTTTGGCGTGGCGGAGCCCTACCGAGCTTAGAGCCCGCCCAAGCACCCGCCATCGAAGCACCCCTTTTAAAGCGTTTAAAAAGCCCACCGCTCTGGCGGGGAGAGGTCTTGTTTTTAAAGGCCCTGGAGCCGATCTACACCCAGGCCGGGCAAGCTGCGCTGGGCTATTTGGGGGCAGAAGAGGGGCCTCCGCCCGAAAATGAGGCATCTGTGCAGAAGAAGCCCCGCCGGGGCCGACCTAAGAAGTAAGCCCTGTGTTTGTGTTTCCGTGCGTGTGTTTCTAGCCTTGCGGTGGCAACCCTTGGGGCCAGCGGGCCCGCACGCGTTCAATCAGTTTGACCATTTCTTCGGCTTGCAAGCGCTCAGTTCTGTCGATGCGGCGCTGGGTATTGCTCCACTGGATAAAGATCGCGATAAACGCTGCAGCAAAGACCAGCACTGTAAACAATTTGATTAGCCAACCTGCGCTCTGCTGATCCCCAAAAGCCGACAATTGACTGGAAATGCGGGGCGCCTGCAGATAACTCTGGTAGAGGGCCTCGCGGCTCAGGGTTAACAGGCCAAACAGGGGCACCTGGGTCAGAATCAGGGTCATCAGATAAAACATCTGGCGGGGATACGTCGGGCGCTGGTGTTGGGCTGGATTGAGCAGGGGCAACCACATCAACATGCCTGCCAGCAGGACCGAGAGGTGTTCGAGCTGACCGAACCAAAAATGCCCGCGTGAAAGTTCGGTCATGGCGGGCAAATACCAAGTGAACAAACCTGCATTAAAGAGCAACATGGCTGTTAGGGGGTGACTCAGTTTTTCAAATACATGCTCCAGCCAGGCAGACCTCAGTAATACAGGGTTGAGCAGGCCCTGACCCAAACCCACCCAGAGCAGGGGGGCGATTAAATAGGCCAGTAAGAGGTGTTGGGCCGAGCGGGCTGTGAGCAAATAATGATGCGCCAAGGTCTCCAGCGGCGAGGTGGTGGCCAGGGCAAAGAGCGCGAGCCCTGTAAAAAACCAGAAAAAGCGCAGGGGGGAACGCAAGACACGGCTGACCTGGGCCTGTCGCCAGAGCCAGAGATAGCCCAGGCCCAACCCCCCCACAAGCAAGCCGATGAGGGGTTGAAAGGTCCAAGTATCAAGTGCAGGGGTTAACATGGGGGGTGATCCGAATTTAAGCTGTGTTCCCATCATAGTGAGAGACAGGGGAGGGCGTCAATGGAACGGGCATCCCTTTAATAGGGCTGGCTTGAATCGGGATCTGGCAACCCCGGATACATAAATTCGGGAAAGAGGTAGCGTATCACACCGGTGTCGGGGTCTATTTCGGCATGGGTATAGCCTTTGCCTTCCAAACGGGCCAGGTGTTTTTCGGCCTTTTCGATGCTGATCGGGCTCTCTGCTGCCAATTGGGCAATGCTGATCCGGCCTTGGCGCTGACTTGCAAATTTGAGGATATAGCGCTCGTAATCACTTTCGCTGTGCAGGGGCAGACTGTTTAAAGAGCGGTTATCTCCCAAGGCCGGGGCCTGGACCCCTGCCACAGGCTGAACTTGAGTTATTCTCTGAATCATCATTCCCTGGCTCAAATAAAAACGCCGTTGAAATTGCTGATCGGTCATGATCAAATACCAAAGGGCCTCGACCCAACCGGCCATGGCTGGAATACCCGTCCAAAAAAACAAGAGATAGGCAATCCCCCACCCCGGCTGACCGAGATAAAATTTATGGGCGCCGCCCCAACCCAAGGTCAGGGCCAAGACTGCGGCCAAATAGCGGTTTTTTTCGGCTGAAAGGGGGTTGAGTTGGGCCAGGGTTTCGTTTAAACCATCGATCTGAAGTTCATTTTGGATTTCATTGCTAATCCGTCTCAAAGCATTATTTGTCGGGCCTTTCTGGGCACATTGATCGCAGAAAATGCGTCCTTTGACTTTGTTCAAACAGATCAAACAGACCCCGTGGCCACATTCGACACAGCTGCCGATTGCCTCTTGTTGAGAGTGAATATAACAGTGCATCTATTTATTCTCCCCTAACCCATTGGATCGGGCAAATCTTCTAAATCTTCTAGCGTCTCATCGTCATCGTCTTCACTGAGTTCGAGCAGGCTGGCTTCGACCACCGCCTGCATAATATCTTCGTCTTCGTTGCTGAGAAAACTGGCCAAGGTGGAAAAAATATCTTCGTCCAAATGGGCCACCATCGACAATGCCGCCTGTTTTTGCAGCAGCCAATGGGGATCTTTCAGCGCTGCGCGCAGGGCATTTTTAACTTTTTCGTCTTCTTGCAATTCGCGCAGACCCAAGAGGGCATTTAAGCGGCGTCCCCAGTCATCGTCTTCGGCCAAAATTTGCATCAGGTATTCATTGCAGCGGGGGTCCCCAATTTTGGCCAGGGCCACAGCTGCATTGAGGCTCACGCGCGGATTTTCTGAGGCATTAAAGACCTCAAACAGAACCTCTGAGGCGCTGTCTTCTTGCAATTCGCCGAGAATTTTACAGGCCTCGATCACCACCAAATGGGAGCGATCTTTGAGGGCTGAGAGAAAGATCGCTATGTTTTCGCCGTCCGACATACGCCCCAACGAACGCACAGCCATGCCGCGCATGGCATCGGGCTGCTCGGAATCGATCAGGGCCAGCAAGGCCGGCGCTGCGCGCTGATCGCCAATCGTTGCCAAAGCCCAGGCTGCTACCTGCTGGGTTTCGGCATTGTCGAGCTGGGCTATCAAAGGCAAAACGGCGCGGGAATCGCGCAACTCACCCAGGGCCATGGCTGCTGCATCACGCACCTCTGCCGATTCGTCTTCGAGGGCCGCAATCAAGGGCTGCAGGGCCTGTACATCGCCAATTTCGGCCAGGGCCGAAGCGGCGACTTCGCGCAGGCGGGGATCCGCATGGCTGAGATTGCGCAAGAGCAAATCTGTGGCCCGCACCTCTTCGGATTTGCCCAAGAGCCAAATCACCTCGAGATAACCTGGATGAGAGGCCGTCTCTGCTATTTCGAGCAGGGCATCGACCACATCCGCTTCGAGCATTTCGTAGAGCGAGCGGGCAGCTACTTCGCGGACCTGTTCGTCTTCTTTTTCGAGCAGGGATAAATAAACATTTTGGAGTTCATTCATGATCTTATTCTACAACTTTTGCCCGTTTTTATTCTGCCCTTGGGGGCAAAGGGGCGCGTTTGAGTGAAGGCCGTTTTGACAAATCCGGCATCTCAGCTGGGTTTTGCACGAGCATCTCTTTTAATGTATCTAAGGCCGTCTGCAATTGGGGATCCCTGCCCGCATGGTAATCGTGGGGGGCGTACTCCACCTCGATATCCGGGTCGGTGCCATAGTTTTCGACATTCCAGCCCACATCGTGGAACCAGAACGAGTATTCGGGTTGGGTGGTGAGCGAACCATCCACCAATTTGCCCTGGCTGTTGATCCCGATCACGCCACCCCAGGTGCGTTTGCCGACCAATGGCCCGAGCTTGAGCATTTTAAACGAATGGCTGAAAATATCCCCATCCGAGCCGGCATTTTCGTCGGTCAGGGCCAACATCGGCCCCATCACCGAATACGAGGGGTAGGGCTCGGGCATGCCCCAGCGTGGCAGGTCGTAACCCAGCCGTTTGCGCGAGAGTTTGTCCAGCAGCAATTGCGAGACATGGCCCCCGCCATTAAAGCGCACATCGACCAAGAGGGCTGGGTAATTGCACTCGCTCAGGTAATAGCGGTGGAATTCGGCAAAGCCAAAGGGCCCCATATCGGGGATATGAACATAGCCAATTTGGCCATTGGATTCTTCGTGCACCTTGCGGCGGTTGGCTTCGACCCAGTCGCGGTAGCGGCCCATGGTGTCGGAATCGAGGGCATGGACCTGCACGGTGCGGGCATTATCGCCGCCAAAGCTGACCAAGACATCACTTTTGGCCTGATTCAAAAGGGCCTGTTCAGGGCCAAATTGGGCATTTAAAGTCAGGCCATTGATGGCGGTGACCACTTCGCCCACGCGGGTGTTGATACCCGGTTTGGCCAAAGGTCCGCCGCGTTTGGCATCCCAATGATCGCCATGCACCAAATGGGTGATGCGGTAACCCTGGGCTTCGGCATCCCAGGCAAAGTCGGCGCCCAAAAAGCCCTGGCTGTAAATGGGCTCTCTGCGGTAATCGCCCCCCATTTCGTAGGCATGGGAGGTGGCCAATTCGCCTTGGACTTCCCAGAGCAGATCCGAAAATTCAGCCCGGCTGGCGACGCGATCGAGCAGGGGCAGATAGCGGCTGCGCACCTCGTCCCAATCCACTTCGGACATATTTTCGGTCCAGAAATGGTCGCGCATGCGGCGCCAGGCGTCGTGGAACATCTGTTGCCATTCCAAAGCGGGCACGACCCCCAATTTGATCCTTTCGAGATCGACCCAGCCGGATTTTTTGCTGGGTTTGCTGTCGCCCAGGACTTTTTCGGAGGGTTTTTCGCCCACGGGCAAGACACGCACTTTGTTGTCGACGCGCACAATCAGGGATTTGCCATCTTTGGAGAGGTAAAAGCTGTTGACACCCTCCATAAAGACCTCTTCTTCGCGGCTCTTGAGGTTGTAGACGCGCAGGGTGCCTCGGATCGTGATGCCTTCAGCCCAGTTCTGATCCAGACTGCCATAGACCGGGTAGGTGATATAAAAGACCCTGTCACCCAGGCCCAGGACCTTGCGGTAGCGGCCGTCTTTGATCGGGAAAGCCAAAATCCGGTCGGCCAGGCCCTCAAGATCGATCTCAACAGGTTTGACCTTGGGCTTGTCTGACTTGTCCTCGGTTTTGTCTTCAGCTTTGTCTTCAGTTTTGGGCTCTTTTTTGTCGATCAACATGGCCGCATCGGGCTCAAAGGGCGAGCGCAGGTCTTTGCGCAGGGTGAGCAAATAGGGGCGGGTGCCATAGGGGAAACCCAGTGAGAAGTGGATTTCGTCATAAGCGGGATTAAATTCGCGGGTCGAAATAAAGTAGAGGTATTTGCCCTCGGAATCAAAGCTGGGGGCAAAGTCTTCGAGCACGGGCCGGGTGGCTTCGTGGATGCTGCCGGTTTCGACATGGCAGAGTTTAATGATGGTGGTCTGGGGCGCTGTGCCGCAGGAATAGGCCAGCCACTGGCCATCGGGTGACCAAGCGGGGGTGCCAATGCCGTGAATATGTGGGGTTTCGTCGAGCACGCGGGTGCTTAAGCTGTCGAGATCGATCAGCAGGAGCTGGCGGCGGTGATTGACCACCGCTACTTGGTTGGTGGTGGGAGAGACCATCACATGTTCGGGGCGGCCGAGTGAGAGATCGGTCACGGCTTGAGCGGGCTGGGAGCCGTCGAGCCAATGCACCTCGACCTGTTCTTCTCCAGCAGTGTCCCCCACCAGCACCAGCCGCTTGTTGTCGGGCAGGTATTGGGCCACGCGGTAGCGGGTGCCTTCGCGCTCGCCGTGTTGCATGACTGCGCCGCCCCAGAGTGGCATGGAATAGGCCTTGCCACGGGTGACCACAGCCAAGGAGTGGCTTTCGGGATGCAATTGGTAGGCATTGAGGTATTTGGTCGGCGAGGAAAATTTGCGGTTGCGCTGCACCTGGGGGCTGCGCCAGTCGATCGCAATTTTTTCGGCATCAGTTGAAATGCTGCCGCCACTGAGGCTGAGCTTGTAAAGATCGCCGCCACATTGGTAGACAATATTTTCGCCATCGCTGTGGGGAAAACGCACATAAAAATCGTCATGGTGGGTGTGGCGTTGCAGGTCTTCGCCTGCAGGATTGAGCGAGTAGAGATTGCCAATGCCCTCGTGATCAGACAAGAAATAGATCCGTTCACCCAGCCAGAGCGGCGTGGCCAAATTGCCTTTGATCTCACGGGCAAAGGGCTCAAAATTGCCGCTGCCATCGCGGTCGAGCCAGAGCACCCCTGAGGTGCCGCCCCGGTAGCGTTTCCAGCGGGCGGGATCCCAGGTGTGGCGGCCAATCACGGCCCCTGGGCCCTGGGGGTTCCAGGCAATGTGGTGGGACATGCCATACTTCAGGCAGACGGGCTCGCTGCCATCGACAGGGATTTCGTAGAGTTCGACCATGCGGCGCAGAATCTGGCGATGGGAAGAGCTGCAAATGATCGCGGAGCTGTCGGGCTTCCAGCCGCTGACGCGGGTGACAGGCGCGCCGAAATAGGTCAAACGGGTGGGCACGCCCCCTTCGGCAGGCATCAAATAAACTTCTTGGTGGCCTTCGTCGGAGCCAATATAGGCAATCCATTTGCCGTCAGGTGAGAGCTGCGGGCAGGAGATATGGCCCAGATTTGCGGTCAGACGGGTGGCCAATCCACCACTCAGGGGCACCGACCAAAGATCGTCTTCGCAGCCAAAAACCACTTGATTGCCGGAAACGGTGGGCCAGCGATAATATCCGTGTGTCATGGGGATCTACCTCGTTCTGAAGCTCTATTGCATGTTCTGCGTCTGGACTGCCGAATCGGAGCCAAAAAACAGTATGGTACACATAGTACCACGCGCAAGGGGGAGGGGGACGATTCCGATAACCTCTGCTAGAGGTGACTCCGATGAACGAAATCCCCTTTTCCCGCCTGAAACCGCCTTCCGAATTGTTTCAATTGCCTGTTCGCCCAGCTGGCGGTGCGGTGTCTTTGCCCCTTTCAAATCCGCCTGCCAAACCCCAGCCATTATCCACAACCGTTTTATCCCCCCTTCCCGCCAGTGATCAAACCAGGCTCACGCCGCTCAAAGCCGCTCGCTTGACCCCCGCCCCGATACCGCTGGGCAGCGCAACGCAAGCCAGCTCTGGCCGGGAAATTGCCCCCGGAATCACTCTCGACAGCTCACGCAAGAGCAAAGACGGCGCGCCGATCCGCGTACTCACCATCGACCCTGCCCGCACCCAGATCTTGCCGATTGTCGCCCCCCATGGCGGGCCTCTGGATGCCAACAAACTGCCCCAGAATAAACAGGGCGGCAAGCCGCTCTTGGCCGCAATCAATGCCAGCTTTTTTACACCCCAGTCGGTGATCGGCGATGTGCAAGCTTTGCAATTAAAACTCACAGATGATGCCCATCCTGCCTTGGACAAAGTCACAGATCAGCGCTATTTCCTGGCTGTGGACAAAGCGGGGCAGTTAAAGACAGGCAAAGGCGGGCTGAGTGAAAATCCGGGCGCTTACCAGGCTTTTCTCGGGGGCTTTCCCGCGCTGTTTACAAGCGAGCAGCAGGCCACGCTCGAAGCAGATATCCGTTCGGGGGCCTTTGCCAAACGCGCCAGCTATGGCGGTGCCAGCCCCGAAACCACGATTAGCCGATCGTTTGTGGGGGTGAGTGCCAAAGGTGAATTACTGCTGGTGGCCGCCGGTGAGGGCCGTTTGCGTTCGCAGGGGGTCTCGATTGTCGAGGCCGCACGGCTGCTCAAAAGTATGGGCGCTCGCGAGGCATATATCCTCGATGGCGGGGGTTCCACCAGCCTCTATGTCAAAGACACCTTCTATGCCCGCACAGACGGACGTCAGGTACACAGCTATCTGGGCATTTACGCCCGCTGAAGCTCCCTGGGGGGATTTGGATTTCGGCCCTTTTAGCGGTATGATTTAGGCAGCTGAAATCTAGAGAAACGAGCAGGTTGAACATGAGTTCAAGTCAAGAATGGATGAAACGCCGCGCAGCGGTCATGCCTCGGGGTGTGGCTCAGATCATCGCTGGAGCCTCTGCCGCTTCGGGTCAGGGAGCCCTGATCAGCGATGCCGACGGCAAAGAATATATCGACTTTGCCAGTGGCATTGGTGTTACCAATACCGGCCACTGTCCGCCCGAAGTGGTTGCCGCAATTCAACAACAGGCACAAACCCTGATGCATGCCTGCATTCATGTGGCCACTTACGAACCCTATCTCGAACTTTGCGAAAAACTCGCTGGGATGTTTCCCCACGGCGATCAGACCAAGGTCTTTTTGACCAATACCGGCGCTGAAGCTGTCGAAAACGCCATCAAAATTGCCCGCCAGTCCACAGGTCGCCCTGCGGTGATCTGTTTCAGCGAAGGTTTTCATGGCCGGACCTTGATGGCCCTGACCCTGACCTCCAAAGTCGGTTATAAAACGGGCTGTGGGCCTTTTGCCCCCGAAGTCTACCGCCTGCCTTAT
>JBIKWL010000279.1:0-3881 GCA_044356335.1 Candidatus Sericytochromatia bacterium | reverse complement strand
AAAGCGGTTAAATCGCCTGTATTTTGAACAGCCGTGGGAGGGGATTGCTGAACCCTTCAAATGTGAAGGGAGAAATCTTGTACAATAGAGTGTTCTCAACACAATACCCCTAATTAAGCTGTGAAATATGAGTCAGACCAAATACAGCCTTTCTTTTACCACGGGCAGTTTGTTTTTACAGGAGTCACTCCTGATAGCCGGTTTATATCTGCGTCAGTCCGATTGGGGTCTCGTTCGGCAAGGGGTTTTAAAAGACAATCTTTTGCAGGCCCGCACCCAAAACACCTCTGAACGGGTGTGCAGTGAAATTATCTCCCGGCTCAAAAAACTCACGCTGGCCCAGCTTCAATTATTGACCCAAGGCAGCCGCCATGATCAGTATTATCTTCTTTGGCTGGCTATTTGCCGCCGCTATACATTTATTGGCGATTTTGCCCAAGAAATATTGCGCGAAAAGTTTTTGAATTTCTCCTCGGAATTGACCTATCTCGACTTTGATATCTTCTTTCATCGCAAGCAAGAATGGCACGAAGAACTCAATCAGATCAAACCCATCACCCGGCAAAAACTGCGACAGACCTTGTTTAAAATTTTGCGGGAGGCAGATTTAATCAACGCTGAGTCTGTAATTCAACCCGTTTTGCTGAGTGAGGCCTTGTTGCTGGTGATGCAAGCGGATCGCATCGACGATCTACGCTTTTTTCCGGTTTTTGAAGCCGATCTTAAGGTTGGATTGCAGGCCGTATGATCCCTCAACGCAACTTTGCTGAGATGCTCAAACATTTGGTGGCCACTGTTTCCAATCCCCGTTTTTTAAAAAACAGCCAGGGTTTAAATGACCTCCCTTTTTATATCTGCCCCTACGAGATCAAAGACAGCCTTGAGATGCAGAAAATGCACAAACATCTGCTCACCCATTTGGCTGAGCTTGGCATTGGCATTTTGGATATCAACCTCTACGATTTGAGTGTGGAACTCTTGCAGGCCCGAGGCATTTGGGAGCGTGTGCTGGAAATGGAGCCCGAGGTCTCGAAAGATGAATTTAAAGAACTGCTGCAAGGCGTGCTCGACACCGAACAACATTTGGTGCCTGCGATTGCAGAGAAAATGCAGAGCGCCGACTTTCAGGTTTTGTTTATCAGTGGGGTGGGAGAGGTCTTTCCCTTTATTCGCTCGCACAATGTCTTGAATAATTTGCAGACCACCGCCAAAGAAAAGCCCACCCTGTTGTTCTTTCCCGGCAGTTATGTCTTTTCGCCAGAAAAAGGGGCCTCCTTGGATCTCTTTGGCCGATTGCATGACGATAAATACTACCGCGCCAAGAATATTTTTGAAATGGAAGCTTAGAATATGCCGACACCGCTCAAAAATCTCTTTCTCAAACCGATTGAACGCACCATCGAAGGGGTGATCAAAGCCGATGACAATCAAAGCCTGCGCCAAGAAATTGAAGAATATGTCTTAACCAACGAAGTGGCCAAACGCCTCGAAGACTTTCTCTCGGCTTATTTGAACTATGCCGGGGCCAATGGGGTTTGGATTTCGGGATTCTTTGGCTCTGGGAAATCCCATCTCTTAAAAATTTTGGCCCATTTGCTGGAAAACAAGTCTGTCGAAGGCACCCCGGTGCGCGATCTATTTTTGCCCAAATGCCCAGAAGACAATGCCTTGCTCAAAAAAGATCTGATGCGCGCGGTGGAGATCCCCTCCCAGAGTATTCTCTTTAATATTGACCAAAAGGCAGATATTATCAGCAAAACACAGATCGATGCTTTGCTGACCGTCTTTGTCAAAGTCTTTGATGAGACCTGTGGCTATTATGGCAAACAGGGGCATATTGCCCAATTTGAAAGAGACCTGGACAGCCGCAAGCAGTTTGTTCCCTTTAAACAGGCTTTTCAGGCCCTGGCTGGATTGCCCTGGGAGCGGGGGCGTGAACAGGCCCTTTTAGAGGCCAAAAACATTGCCCAGGCCTATGCCGAGGTCACAGGAGACACGGTCTCGGCAGTGGGAATTTTGGACAAATACCGGGCCGAGTACAAGGTCTCGATTGAAGATTTTGCCGACAAAGTCAATGCCTTTCTGGAGCAGCACCCGCCCAACTTTCGCCTGAACTTTTTTGTGGATGAAGTGGGCCAATATATTTCCGACAATACCAAGCTCATGACCAATTTGCAGACCATTGCCGAAAGTTTGGCCACCCGTTGCAAAGGCCGCGCTTGGATTCTGGTCACAGCCCAAGAAGACATGCACACAGTGATGGGCGAAATGACGCAAAAACAGGGAAACGACTTTACCAAAATTCAGGCCCGCTTTGCCAACCGCATGAAACTCACCAGCCAAGACGTGGCCGAAGTGATTCAAAAGCGCCTCTTGGCCAAAAATGAGGCCGGGACAAAGATTGCCACAGCCCTTTATCAGAAGGAAGTGAACAATTTAAAGACCCTGTTTGACTTTAGTGATAACTCAACCACCTATCGCAATTTCCGAGACCAAAGTCAGTTTGTGGATTGTTACCCTTTTGTGCCCTACCAATTTCCGCTCTTTCAATCGGCCATTCAGGCACTGTCTGAACACAATGCCTTTGAAGGCCGACACAGCTCCGTGGGCGAACGCTCGATGCTGGGTGTGTTTAAACAAGTGGCCGAAAAGATTTCTCAGCATGAACCGGGCCAATTGGCGAGTTTTGATCTGATGTACGAAGGGCTCAGCACAGCGCTCAAATCCAATAACAAGCGGGCGATTGATCATGTTGAAAAACATTTGGACAATCCCATGGCACTGCGCTTGATCAAAGTGCTCTTTCTGGTGAAATACATCAAAGGCTTTAAAGCCAGTTTGCACAATTTATCTGTGCTTTTGCTTGACCATTTTGAAGCAGATTTACCGCAATTGCGCAAATCGATAGAAGCGGCTTTGCTCTTGCTTGAACAACAAACCTTGATTCAGCGCAATGGCGAATTGTATGAATTTTTAACCGACGAAGAAAAAGACATTGAGCAAGAGATCAAAAACCAAGAGGTGGATCAAAGCAAAGTGGCCGAAGAACTCAAAACCCTCTGTTTTGATTCGGTGCTCAAAGTCAGTAACAAAATTCGCTTTATTGATAATGGTCAGGATTATCCTTTTGCCAAAAAACTCGACGATCAGCTCTTTGGCAAAGATTCAGAACTCACTTTGCACCTGATCTCACCTTTTCACGAACATGCCACAGATGAAACCCTCTTGCAGATGCAAAACATGGGCCGCAATGAATTGCTGGTGGTGATGCCTGCCGATGACCGACTGATGCGCGATTTGTGGCTGTATGCGCGCACAGATAAATATTTGCGTCAGAATCTCTCCACGGCCCAACAAGACAATGTCAAACAGATTCTCACGAATAAAAAACTTCAAAATGGCAACCGTCTGGCCGATCTGCAAAAACTGGTAGAGTCGTTGCTAGGCAAAGCCCGGATGTTTGTAGCAGGCAATGCAATAGAAGAAAGCTCAGAGCAGGCACAAACCCGAATTTTTAAAGGGTTTTATGCCTTAATCAACCGCACTTATCCTAATCTCAAGATGTTGCGTGGTGTGAGCTATAACGAGCGCGATTTGGGCAGCTATTTAAATCCAGATAAAAATGGACTTTTGGGTGGGGATTATGACCCGATCTCAGAGGCCGAGCAAGAAATGTTGGCATTTGTGCAAAGCAATCAGAGCCAAAACCTGCGCACCAGTGTCAAAGCCGTGATTGAACGCTTTGAACGCAAGCCCTATCTCATCATTAGGCCACCTCTCTGTGTAAGAAGTAGTGCGAGATAGGCGGTTTCTGATCGCCATACATGACATCTGACCTCATTTCATAGATTGTACAAGAGCTAAGAGCCTGATTCCGTTTG
>JBIKWL010000278.1:0-3891 GCA_044356335.1 Candidatus Sericytochromatia bacterium | reverse complement strand
GGTGGGGACGGCTGAGTGGGGCTTCTGGGGAGAGGGTTATAAAGGGCAGCTGGCTTGACGAAGGCTGCAATTCTTTTACATCTATATCCAAAGCCTGTGCTAAAGCTGTGGCCGTTTCTGGAAGACAGATTAAAATCGGATCATTGAGGCTCTGCAACAAGGCCAGCAGGCGTTCGGGTGGGCTCTCGGGGTCCAGCGGCAGATATGCTTTGTCGGCCAGTAAAATACCCAGCCAGGCTGCCACAGTTTGAGCCCCCCGTGGCAAACAGACGGCCACCAAAGCGATCTGGTCGGATGAACCGGACGCATTTTGAACGGGTGCCAGATTAAGCAGATTCTGGGCAATCACCCGTGCCCGCTGCCAGAGTTCGGCATAACTCCAGCGCAAAGGCGTCGCAGCCTGTAAATCGATCAGGGCCAGGGTCTCTGATTCCCCCGCCAGCATCGGCAACAAACGATTGGGGAGCGTTTGGTTCGGCGGCTGAGGAAACCAATCCGCAGCGCCAATCTCTTTGCCTCCCGGTATTTTCCAGTCTTTTAAGACCAGCGATGGCGACCATTCTGGCAACTCTGCCAAAATGCTCAGCCAGAGCCCCACCAGGTTTTGGATTGTGCCAGCGTCAAAGAGCTGGCAATTGTATTCGACACTGCTTTTGAGGACACCTTGTTCGGGAATCAGGGTAAAGGCCAGATCAAAGCGGGCCACCCCAATATCCAGCTCAATCGGGCGCAGCTGGCATTCGCCCAAAGGGGCAAAGCCAATTTCGCCATGCAAGGCCAGGACGGTCTGAAAGAGGGGGTGTAAACCCGGTATACGGGGCGGCTGAAGCACTTCCACCATTTGCTCAAAGGGGGTGGCTTGGTGTTCCAGGGCCAAGAACACCTGGTTTTGAACCTGCTCCAGCAGAGAATTCAAATTCTGCTCTGGGTCGATTTGCATCCGCAGCGGCAACATATTCAAAAAGGGGCCAATCAGATCTTGGGTTTCACTTTCGAGTCGCCCAGCAACAGGGGTGCCGACCACCAGATCATCACTTTCGGCAAATTTCCAGAGCAAGAGGTAAAAGCCCGTCAACAATAAGCTGAACAGGCTTTTTCCACTGGTTTTGGCCAGGTTTTCGAGGGCCAAATAGGTGTCTGAGGGCAGTAAAAAAGGTGCCTGAGCTCCTTGAATTTCAGTCGTTTGAATTTTTGTGTTTTGAATGACTGGGTTTGTGCTGGAATTTTCGCCGTACAGGCCCCTTTGCAACAGGGTTTGGACAGGGGCTCCCGTCAGGGCCGTTTGCCAATAGGCCAGATCGGCTTTGAGACTGGGGTCTTTTTCTGATTGTTCGCGCTGCCACAGTGCAAAGTCGGCGTATTGCCAAGCCAATGTTGGCAATTCGGGTTGTTTTGCAAGCAGCTCAGCTGTATAAAAGGCTTGCAATTCCTGGAACAAGACCCGGAAGGAGAGCCCGTCTGCGACTATATGGTGCAAGCTCAAGAGCAACACACAGCGCTGAACATCTGGATCAGGGGGCATTTCTGGCTGTGGCATTGAATCCGCTTCAGGCTTGAGGACAAAGAGTGAAAAACGCAGCGGAGGCGTGTTTTCCCAGTCAAAAGGCAATCGTGCGTGGTCTTTGAGCGTGGCTTTTAGGGTGGCGGGATCTGAGCTGACGGACTCAATAACTTCCCAGCAAGGGGGCGGATCTGCCAAAACGACTTGAAAGGGCTGGCCCTTTTCGTCTTGCCGGTAAACACTGCGCAGAATTTCATGGCGTTGAATTACGCTCTGACAGGCTTTATGCAAAGCGGCTATTTTAAGTGGGCCCGTGATTTCCAAGGCCACGGGAATAAAATGGGTGCGCTCCTGCGGTTGTAATTGTTCCAATAGCCAAAAGCGGGTTTGGGCAAAAGACAGGGGCAATGTGTCAGGGCGCAAGCGTTCCGGCGCAGGGTTTTGGGCTTGCAGCCCGTTTAGAATCATGTCGGCGATCTCTTCTAAACTCGGACCTTGCAAAAATTGGGCCAAAGGCAGTTTGACGCCAAATTTTTTCTTCAGGCGACTGAAGAGTTCCATACCCACCAATGAGCCAATCCCCAGATGTTTGAGGGGTTCACTGGGATTGAGCTGAGCGGCATCAAGTCGCAGGGCCGTGGCCAATTCCACTTGCAATTGCCTGATCAGGCCCTCGCGGCTGTGGCTGTCTGTGCTGAGGCCTTTGACCTGGTTTGGCTCATTGTCCAAATGTGCTTTCAGGCGCATGGCCAAAGGGGAGCGCGCTGGATGGGCCTTGTTCAGCGGCTGCGCCATTTCGGAGCGGGGCAACCAACAGGGGATCCGTTGCCAGGGATACAGCGGCAGCGAAAGCAAGCTGGAATGGGGGGCGATCAAGGCCCGCCAATCGATCTCAAAGCCCAGGCTGTAGAGTGTGCCCAGACTTTCAAACAGGGGCCGGGCCGTGGGAATATCCCGGCGCAGGCTCGGCAGCAGGTGGCTGTTATCACTTACGCCCAGCAATCCGGCCGTCAGCACAGGATGGGGGCTGATCTCAACAAAGACCGTCTCTCCATTGGCCAGGCGTTTTTCAAACGCAGGCAACAATTGGACGGCTTGGCGCAGATTTTGCCACCAATAATCGGGCCCAAAGTCTGTTTGTGGATTTTCTGAGGGGTTCACGGTGGAATAAACAGGGGTGTGCCCTGTCTGAGGCTGTATGCCCGCAATGGCGTCCAAAAGTGGGGTTTTGAGTGCCTCCATCAGCGGGCTGTGGGAGGGGGCATCTGCACCTTTGACCCGTCGCGCAAAGATTTTTTCTGCTTGCAGGGCCTTTAAAAAACGTTCAAGGGCCTGTTCTTGGCCCGAAACAACGGTCAGCTCAGGCCCATTTAAGCCCGCTATCCAGAGCTCCGGCTCTTGATGCGCTTCCAAACGCGTTTGAACGGCCTCTGCAGAGAGTCCGATAATGCCCATCGCCCCGCTGCCGACCACGGCTTTGAGCAGGCCAATGCGTTTGACCACAATGCGCGCGGCATCTTCCAGTTTTAGCCAGCCCCCAGCACAGGCGGCACTGATTTCTCCCATGCTGGTGCCGATCAGGGCATCTGGACGCAGGCCCCAAGATTGCCAGAGGGCAAAGAGCGCCAATTGCAAGGCAAAAAGCACAGGTTGAACAATTTCAGGACTGTCCTGATAACCGTTCTCTACCGCCTCTCGCACCGAAAATCCCGTCAAGGGGCCGAGAGCGGCATCTACCTCGTCTAAACGCGCAACAAAGACCGGTTCGCTCAGGAGTTGTTGGCCCATGCCTTTTTCTTGAGAGCCCATGCCCGAAAAGAGAAAAACCAATTTGCGCGCGGATTTTTTCAGGATTTTGAGACCGGGCTCTGGTTCTGTTGAGAGGTGTTTTAAACCCCTTTGCAGATCGGCGAGCGACTCAAATACCAGCCCGGCTCTGTAATGGCCTGGGGTCTGGCGCATTGCCAAGCTGTATTGCAGATCGTGGCTCTGCAGCTCTGGCTGGGTAGCCAACCACGCGCTGAGTTCTGCGGCCCGTTGGGCCAGCGCTGTTTGGCTGTGAGCTGAGAGCGGGAGCAGCAGCAGTTTTGCACTGTCTGCTTGGGCCTGACTTTGCCCAGTTGTGTGAATGGATGCATGGTCTGGGACTGTATATTGAGGTGCTGCTGCCAACAAGACATGAACATTGGTGCCACCAAAACCAAAGGCGCTTACCCCGACCAGGGCGGGAGAACGCTTTGATGAGCATTCCTGTGATTGATCATTTGACAGCTCCAGATTTGACAGATTCAGGGGCTGAGTTTGGCCGACGACCTGCAAATGCCATTTGGCAAAGGGAATATGCGGATTGGGAGTCTGAAAATGCAAGCTGGGGGGCAATGTTCGGTGAT
>JBIKWL010000277.1:0-3900 GCA_044356335.1 Candidatus Sericytochromatia bacterium | reverse complement strand
CACGGGTTGACGGCATTCTCAAGAAATGGAGGGACAGAGCATTGCTTTTGCAAAACAACTATTAGGTCAAAAGGATTGCTATTAAACGATTTGAGTCGATGAAAATCTTTTTCTGGAAAACTCTAAAGAGTTGTAGCTCCCCCAACGATCTGTCTCCGCGATTCCCTAATACATCGAACCCCATAAAAAGAGAGAGGGTTTAAACCCCTCTCCTGAATTAAAACCTGTGAATTATTTCAAGGTAAACTTAGACAGGAAAAACTCACCATCGGTGTTTGAACCGTCTTGTTTGCCCATCGCATCCTGAACACTCACCCGATCCGCTGGGGCATCCACCCAATTGCCTGCAATTGAGCTTTCCAAAAGCCGGCCCTGCGGCAGATCTTGCACGGTAATCCCTGAAATATCAGAGAGTGCAGGTGAATAATCTTCTAAAGGATTGCTGGCATCATACCAATACCCTTGATAGCGCTTGTGATTATAGGAACCCGTATAAGCCTGGCCACCGACATAAAGGGTATTGCCCAATAAAGCCATTCCTTTGGTCCGGTGTTCTGCCATTTCATCGGGCCCTGTGCCAGAGTAATGGAACATCCCCCAATCAAATTTGCCATCAGAAGCACTGAGTTTTACAAACAGAGCATCTCCCATTTGGGTATCATATCCCGATTGCCCAGTGCGACCACCGGTATATACGGTATCTCCCATCACTTTGATAAAATTGCTGTTGTTTTTATCCCCTTGATTGCCCGGATAGGTTTTGCCCCAAACCACTTGGCCTTCAGAACTGACTTTGGCAATCGAGTGAAAGGTCGTGGCCCCTCTGCGATCCAAAGAGAGATAGACATCCCCTTTGCTGTCGACATCCAATCCATAGACATTGCTGCCTACACCCATATCTACTTTTTTCAGCCAATTGATCTGGGGAGAATCACTTTGCACATCACTCAAACGGGCCAAGAATCCGCGACCATTGGAGAGCCCCCCAAGATACAAATTGCCTTTGCCATCTGCTTTAATTGCATAACCGCGGTCGATGGACCCTGGAACGGGATCAAAGGCTTTTTGGTATTTTAACGAGCCATCAGCGACATTTAATGCCAAAAGAGAAACCAAACCATCAGATTTGGCTACGGGATCGCCAGTTTGTCCTGTGACATAGACATGTTTGTCATCCACGGCCAAACCATATGCTGTGGAACTGGTCACCGCTGTAGTCGTATTTTGGGCACAGTGCCAGAGTTTGCCCCAGAGCAATTCTCCATTTGTGGGATTGACTTTGAGAATCAGGTTATAAAAGAAATTATTTTGTTTGACAGAGGCCGCAGAGCCCATGATGTACAACATGCCGTCGGGACCAAGCACCATCGAATGCTGGTTTCCACCTGTTTCGTTGTTTTGACCTGGATCTGGCTGAAACTCTTTGTTGGGACCATTGAAGATTTTCAGCCACCGTTTGCTGCCATCCCCGCTCAATGATCCCACCAGGATATCTTCAGAGAACTTATCCAAAATTTCTTTTTGATTGGCAGAAAAATAGATATTGCCTGTTTCGTCGCCCAAGAGTGTTGAAGTTAACTCATCTTTAACAGACCCCACCACTTTGAAGAAATCCAAGTTGCCTTTGCTAAAAAGCTGTCCATCGGGACGGCCTTTGCCTACCAAATTTAAAACGAATTTTTTTCCCCCATCGTGGGTCACCACAACTTGAGATTTGCGCTCGCCACCAGCAATGGGATAAAAACGGAAATAGACATCCAAGGCCTTGCCCGCAGGCAAAACCGTATTTTTGATCTCCAATTTACGATTCGGGTTTTCATCTGTTCGCCAGCCAACAGGCGTGTCTTGTAGAATATATTCTTCAGCCACCACATTGCCCATGCCCACCAATTCAACTGACTCAACTTGAATGTCTTTGTCTGACGGATTGTCGATGGTAAAACGTTCACGGTACTCAGAAAACAGTGCAACAGCCCCTGCTGTGGGGGAGTTATCGGGTATTAAATAGGTATCCCCATTTTTATAAGAAGTTCCTGCATGGGTCGCAGTGATGGGAGAATCTGCACTCGGTTGTACTGCCGCAGTGTTGCCAGAAGTGCTGCCTGTTCCTGTGGTGCTGCCTGTTCCTGTGGTGCTGCCTGTGGAAGGTTTTTGGGGTTGGTTACCTGTGCCAACTGTAGCAGGGCTACAGCCCAATGTAGAGGTCAAGAGTGAAAGACCCATTGCTGCGCTCAGGACACGAAAATGCTTTCTCATGAATGTATTCCTCAATATCTAAGATTAATTTTTTGAGATAAATATCTCTCTTTAGGGTTACGAGAAAATCTCAAAAATTTTCACAAAGAAAATCGAATATTTTTTAGCCTGTCTTACCAATCAATGACTTGGTAGTTTTTGAGCAATTTGCCCCAAATCGGTTGGCCTGAGAGGCAATCCAAAATGGGCGCACAAATGCGCGCTGAAGCATCTTCCATTGCCAAGGGCGGGATTTTATGGGGCACTTTGCCTGTCTGGGCCTGTTTGGCTGCATGTTGATCCGAAGAGACCCAACCCGGATCCACGGCATTCATGAGTATCTTGTCTTGGGCATAAGCAGAGGCTGCGGTGCGGGTCAACATATTCAGAGCCGCTTTGGCAGCATTGGTGTGGACATGTTTGCTCTGCTTGAGGGGGTCTGAAAACTGGCCTTCGATCGCTGTGACATTGACAATCCAGCGCCATTCAAAAGGAGAGCGCTGCATCAGACCTTTGAGCTGAGAGCAGAGCATCATCGGGGCAATTTGGTTGATCACCTGCACTTCGAGCATTTCGCGGGCAGGGATCTGATCCAATTCGAGTAGCCAACTGTTGTGCTCCGCTGAAACCGGGCTGGGCAAGGGCTGAAAAGTCTCCCAGACAACACCTGTAACTGGCGGTGAGAACCTGTCCTGCTGAACCAAACCCGATGGGCGCTGTTGGACCTGTGGAATCTGGGGTTCAGCCAAAAGACCCAACGGTCTGACCGAGCCCAGCAGAAGCGCATCTTGGTCAGAGAGGGCCTGGTAATGGGCGGGGGGTTGCCAGAGTGTTAATGCGGCATTGTTGATCAAAATATCCAAATGGGGCAGAGTCTGGTACAGGGAAGCAATGGTGGCTTCTAAATGCGCCTAAATTGAGAAGATCGAGACCGATAATTTTTAAGCGCGTTTGCCAATGGGCAAAATCGGGTTCCTGGGCAAATGTCTGTGCGGCTTGGGCCGGAAAGCGGGTCGTCACCCAGACCTGTGCTTGGCTGCGCAATAGCCGCAGGGCTGTGGCATGGCCAATTTTGATCCGGCCCCCAGTGACCAAGGCAATTCGCCCTGATAAATCCAGCTCTTGTGCTCTGCGCTGCCGATTGAATTGGGCACAATCCGGGCAGAGGCGGTGATAATAGCTGTCCACTTGGTGGTATTTTTCTTTGCAGCTATAACAGTATTTGCCCTGAAAAAGCTGTGTTTCTGAAGGCGCAGAAGCGCTTGAAGGCAGTTCGGCTTGCACCCGCTCAGTTGCAGCCAGCAATTGCAAGTCATGGCTTTGTCGCGCTTGCAATTGGGCTTTGCGCTTGTTTTTGCGCGCAGCTTTGTAAATGCCCGTCACCAGGGTTTTAAAGGCCTCTAAATCCGGCACCTGATCGGGTTCAAGCGTTGCGTGTTGTAAGACGTTTAAACAGCTGTGCCAATCTGCTTCGCTAAAAGGGTAGGGCCAATCGTCGGGAGGAGTTATCATATCAAACCTTGAATAAAAAGTGCAGCCGGACTTGAACCGGCAACCTCCTTATTGATCATAAGGTGCTCTTCCAATTTTGAGCTATGCACTTTCACTTAAATAGTACCATTGTCTTTTGGGGCAAATTTGCTTAAAAAACGCAGCCGGACTCGA
>JBIKWL010000142.1:0-13541 GCA_044356335.1 Candidatus Sericytochromatia bacterium | reverse complement strand
GTGGGCTCCAGCGCCAAAGCGGAAGCGCTTTTGGGCTGGAAACCCCGTTACCAGCGTTTAGAGACCATTCTCAGCACGGCCTGGAACTGGCATCAAAGCCAGAGATAAGGAAGGTCTGGGTGTTTGGGGTGTGTGGTATATTTGGGGCGAATTATTCAGAGCGTCTTTTTTTGTGCTGTTGCAGGGCTTCGCGAATGGCTGTGTGATTCGAGAGCATGGTGGTGTTGTCGTGAGAGAGAATCACTTTTGCCTGCTGGGCCACGGTGTTAACCAAAAAATAACGGTTCTCTTCACCTTGGCTGGCTCTGCTATTGGTTGAATTCGGAGTAGTCATATCGTCTTTTCCCCTTTGAGAAGTGATTGAAAGATTCGCTGACGTTCCGCCAGAATAATCGCTGAAACCGTTTGCACGGCTTCTTCCAGCTGATCATTGATCACGTAATAGTCATAGTCTGGTAAATAGCCCATTTCTTCTTCTGCCCGTTTCAGACGTGCCTGGATGGCTTCTTCGGTCTCGGTTTTGCGTGTTTGCAAGCGGCTCAACAAATTGGCACGAGAGGGGGGCATGACAAAGATATGTACCGAACGCCGTTCCCAATTTTTGCGGATTTGTTGACCACCTTGAACCTCGATTTCGAGAATCACATCTTCGGCACCCGCGATCTTGTTTAAAACAAAGGTGCGGGGGGTGCCATAATAATTGCCATTGTAAAGCGCATATTCCAAAAATTGGCCCTGTTCAATCCGGCTTTCAAATTCCTCTTTGCTAACAAAGAAATAGTGTTGGCCTTCGATTTCGCCGCGCCGGGGGACACGGGTGGTCATGGAAATGGACAGGGTCAAACGGGAATGTCGGGGCAAAAGCGCTTGGACAATGGTCCCTTTGCCTGCACCCGATGGGCCTGAAATGACAAACAAAGACCCTTCCCCTGGTTGCTTGAGGAATTGAATGGTCTCATCTAGGTTGGTTTGCATACATATTGCCTGTTTTCCAATTATACTCCAGACTGGCCCTCTCAGGGAGATGGTCTTCAAGATCCGTTGGCTATTTTGTGCTTGGAGTATAATGAAACCAATCATGAAACCAATTTTAATTTGCCCTTTGAGGACCCATGGAAATATTTATTAATCTCGAAACCGAACCCGATCTTTTGTCCCGCCTGAACTACACACTCGACAATCACCGTTGGGTGGCCTATCTCGAGAGTCTGGGCAAATCCACCCATTGCGCTCCCGATACCATCGTCAGCGTGACCTTTTCCGACAATGCCACGATTCATCACCTGAATTACGAATACCGCGAAAAAGATCAGCCCACCGATGTGCTCTCCTTTCCCCAAGATCTCGAAAACCATTTGCTTGGGGATATTATTGTCTCGCTTGAAAAGGCCCAAGAACAGGCCTTGGAGCGCGATCAGAGCTTGGAACGTGAATTGGCCTTTTTGGTGACCCACGGCTTTTTGCATTTGCTGGGCTACGATCACCAGAATGACGAAGATGAAAAAGAGATGTTTGAGCTGCAGAAAGCCCTATTGGAACTGCATTTCCCGATCTGCTTTCAGGCCTAAATTTTGCCTTCGCTGTGAGCTTGGGCTTCGACCCAGGTCTGAATCTGGCGAATTGAAATGCCCCGCTGCAGCAATTCAGTTGGGGCTGTCAGGCCTGTGAGTTTTTCCAGGCGCTGGCGCAATTCGACCGCCAAAAGCGAGTCAAAACCATAGCTGTCGAGTGGGCTGTCTGAATCGAGTTGTGAGGCCGGCAGGCGCAATAATTGGCCAATTTCAACCCGCAACTGGGCGAGCAGATCCGCAGGCTGTTTGGCCTGAGTAAAGGTCTGCTGTTGAGCTGTGGTTTCGGCTGTCATATGAGCGATTTCCGCTGCCATTTCTGCTGCTTGGGCGTTTCCCTGGGCCTGTCGAAGGGAATCGCGGGCAGTGGGGGGGATCCACCAATGGCCTTGGCGCAAAGCCAGAATCGGGCTATCGGGCGGCTGTCGCAAAAGCATTGCCAATTTGCCCCAACTCGCAGGGCGGGTGTCGGGCAGATCGCAGAGATAAAAAGGTGCGCCTGTCTGGGAGCGCTTTTGCGCTTGTTGCATGACTTGTTGCATGACTTGGCTGAGTGCTTGTTCTTGCTCTGGCCTTGTTTCAGGCGGGTTGACTGTATTTTCGTTCAACACCTGCAGCTGATTTAAGCTTAAATACCAGATCGGCAAAGCCGCCAGGGTTTCATTTTTTTGCAAAAATGCCAGGGTTTCGGCCTGTGTGTCCAGGGGGCTTTCCAGGCCCGTAAGATAAAGCAGAGCCGGGGTCTGGCCTTTCAAAGTGCTAAGATAGGTGTCCATCTGAGCTTTGAGCTGAGCGCTGTCTTGGTTGGTCAGCGCTGTGACCAGGTCCGAAGGCCATGCCAAACAGGTCAGGCCCGTGCTCTCTAAGACCAGTGTCAGGGCCGAGTGCCAAGTGGCGGAACCCCCAAGCAAGAGACACGTCTGTTGGCCTGGCTGGGTTTTTGCGTGTTTTAACGCTTGCCAGGCAACACCCATTTGGCTGGTTGTCTGCTGGGCCAAACCTGCTCTGGCCAAGGTCTGAGCTGCGACCGGCCCCAGCCCATAATTTTGACGCTCCCAGGCGGCAGCGGGCAGGGGCTGTGGTGGGAGTCGTTTTGGGGGCATCAGGGTCTGCCAATTGGGTTCGTGGCCCAAACCGTACAGTTCTCCCAGGGTCAGCAAAAGGGCTTTGCGCTCGGCGTGTCCCCGGCGGCCACTGCCTGCGGCCCAAAGACCTTGGCTTTGCAATCCTGGAGCCAAAACGGGGTGGGGGCCAATCTCGAGAAAGTGGCGATACCCAAGGGCTTGGGCTGTTTCAATGGCTGCTTGAAAACGCACAGGGTTGCGCAGATTTTGGGCCCAATAGTGCTTGTTGAGCTGCTCATCAGGGCCATCTGGGTCTAGCCATTGCCCTGTCAGTGTTGAAATCATGGGGATCTGGCCCTTTTGTGGGCTGAGATGGGCCAAACGGGCTTCGATCTCGGGCAAAATGGCATCGACAAAGGGGCTGTGGGAGGCCACGGTAACCGCAATCGGCCGGGCCAGACGCCCTGTCACCTCGAGGGTAATGGCGAGCTGCGAGAGGGCAAAGACTTCCCCTGCCAGCACGGTCTGTTGTGGCCCGGCTTGCACCGCCCGGACCAGATGCGGTTTTTCCCAGCGGGCAGCGGCTTCCCAGCTTAGATCGGTCAAGAGCATGGCGCCACCGGGAGGCAGGCTTTGCATCAGCAAACTGCGCTCGCAGATAATGCATGCGGCATCGCTTAAGCTGAGCCGGCCCGCAATATGTGCGGCGGCCACTTCCCCCATGCTGTGACCGATCACAGCCTGGGGAAAGATGCCCCAGGCTTGCCAGAGACGGGCCAAGGCAATTTGATAGGCACAGAGCAAAGGCTGAATCTGGTCGATGCGATCTTCCTGCCATTGGGTTAAAAGTGCTTCAAGTCCTGCCGGGAACCAGGGCTTAAAGGCTTCGGAACAGGCTGCAAAGGCCTGGGCAAAGGCCGGTTCTTGTAAGAGGCTTTGGCCCATGCCCAGCCATTGACCGCCCTGGCCAGGAAAGACCCAGACCAAGCCTGGCACGGATGTTACAGGTGCTAAATCTGGGGGCAGGGGTTCTGCCAAGAGGCGGAGCCCTTCGTCCAGGCTCTCGATCACCCAACTCAGGCGCCAGGGCTCGTGGCGGCGTCTGTGGGCCAATTGGGCTGCCAGAGCTGCAGGACTGGGCCTGGGCTGAGTGTCTTTTTGCAGGGCTGTTTGCAGGCGAAATAGGTTTTCTTGTAGGCCTGCTTGGCTGCGGCCGGAAAGCACCCATAATTGGCCCTCTGTCTGTTGTGTTGCTTGTGTTTCTGGGTCTGTTTCGGGCTGCTCGGCAGGCAGATCGAGAATCAGGTGGGCATTGCTGCCGCTGATCCCAAAAGAGCTGACCCCCGCCAAACGTGGCCCTGACCAAGGCGTGTTTTCGCCTGGGAATTGCAACGGGCCGACAAAATCACTTAAACGCGGGTTGAGTGGGGTGCCATTTAAATTGGCGGGTATCACGCCGTGGCGCAAGATCAGCAACGTTTTGATCAGGCCAGCCATGCCTGCTGCCGCTTCCAAATGGCCGAGCAGGGATTTGACCGCGCCAATATACAGCGGGGACTGCGCTGGGCTGCGCTGGCCATAGACTGCGTGGATAGCTGCGACCTCAATGGGGTCGCCCAATTGCGTGCCCGTTCCATGGGCTTCGAGATAGCCCAGTTCATCGGCCTGCAGGCCAGCACGCTCCAAAGCCAATTGCAAAAGCCGCTGCTGGGCCTGGCCATTGGGGGCGGTCAAGCCTTGGCTGAGGCCGTCGTGGTTGACCACACTGGCGCGGATCCGGCCCCAGAGAGGACTGTGTTGGGGTTGGTGGTCTTCCCAGCGCTGCAAAACGACCATACCAGCCCCTTCGGAGCGCACATAGCCGTCAGCCGCCGCCGAAAAAGATTTGCAGTGGCCATCGGCAGAGAGGGCCCCGGCCCATTGAAAGCCCAAGCTGACATCAGGTTCGAGCATCAAGTTGGCGGCCCCGGCCAGGGCCAGATCACACTCGCCACTGTTCAGGCTTTGGCAAGCCAGATGGACAGCCATCAGGGCCGAAGAACAGGCGGTGTCGACAGTCAGGGTGGGGCCCTGGGTGCCCAATTGGTAGGCAATCCGTCCGGCGGCTACGCTCAAGGCCACACCTGTCACGCTGCTGCCGCTGCGGCGAGCTTCGCCCCCAAAGAGGCTGCGCTGGGCATAATCACTGCCCGAGAGCCCAATAAAAATGCCGACATTCTGCTCTTTGAGGCTTTCGGGCAAAATACCTGCGTTTTCGAGGGCCTCCCAGGCCAATTCCAGCAAGAGTCGCTGCTGGGGATCCATGCTCTCGGCCTCGCGGGCTGAAATGCCAAAAAAGGGGGCATCAAAGGCCTGAATATCTGCCAAATAACCGCCTTTAAAGGATTCTGAAGCTTCAGCAACAGAATCTGCAAAACGCGCATCTGGCGGCACGGTGATTGCGTCTTGGCCCGTCAGAAGGTTGTGCCAAAAGTGGTCGGGATCGTCGGCTTTTCCTGGAAAGCGACAGGCCAGACCGAGAATTGCAACCGGGGCCTGGGTTTTGGGCAGCCGTGGTCGCAAGACTGAGTCTGCACTTTTGTTCTGGGGCACCTCGTCTGGGCTCAGCAAGGCGGGCAAGAGCTTTTCCAGACTGGGGTAGTCCCAGAGCAGTGAAGGAGAAAGCGGGCGCTGCAAATGGTTTTCCAAATCTGCCTGCAAACGCACGGCCAGAGCCGAGTCCAAACCTTGCCCGCGCAAAGGCCGAGTCAGGTTGATTTGCGCAGGTGTCGTTTGCAATTCTTCTGCCAGCCACTGGCGCAGCCAATTTAACAGGGCCGCTTGCTCAGGTGCCGATGTGGCAGATGTGGTAGATGTTGCATGTGTGTTGTCCGTAACGCTGTCGGCTCCGCTGTCTGGGTTGGTTTCTTTGGGTGAGCCAGGCAGAAGAGTTGGTTGAACTGTGATTTTTGCTTCCGGGTCTGGAAGCAAAGTGGGCCAGCTAAAATGGGCCTTTAAACTGGCAGGGTCTTTTTCCAGGGCTTGGCGACAGGCCTGGCGCATCAATTTGCCACTGGAGGTTTTGGGCAAGGCCCCCGGAGGCAGAAGCAGAATCCGGCGCGGGGCGACCTCTGATGTGGCTTCGATCCGTTCGACCAGGGCTTGGCAGAGGTCTGCTCCGGCTTCAAAAGGCAGACTGACTTCGACCAAGAGGGCCAATTGCTCGCTGTCTGGGCCAGAGAGTGCCACAGCCACAGAACAGCCGGGGCGAATTGCCGGAAAAGCTGGGCGCAGGGTTTCGATTTGTCTTTCCAGATCCTGGGGATAGAGATTGCGCCCGCGCACAATGATCAGGTCTTTGATGCGGCCTGTCACATAGATTTCGCCCCCATGCAAAAATCCCAGATCACCGCTGCGCAGCCAGCTTGTCTGGCTGCCGTCATTCAGGTAAGCGCCAAAGTAGGCTTGGGTTTCGGCCTCGCGGTTCCAATAGCCTTTGGCAATATGTGAGCCGCGCAGCCAGATTTCACCCACGTGATTTTCGCCCACGTCTTGGCGCATCTGAGGATCCACGACCCGCAACTCTTCGTCGCCCCAGGGGCGGCCCGAGCCTACCAGGATCTGGGCATCTGGGCTCTCTGCATCTGGGCTCTCTGCATCTGGGCTCTCTGCATCTGGGCTCTGGGCGGTCAGCACTTCGACCCGGTGTTCGGCCAGGGCAGCACGGCTGACCGAGAGATACACAGGGCGTTCATGGCGCAAACTGCCGCTGATAAACACCGTGGCCTCGGCCATGCCATAAGCGGGATACATCGCGTTGCGGGGGAAGCCCGCTGGGGCGAAATAGCTGAGGAATTTTTCAATCGTGGCGTGTTGCACGGGTTCTGCGCCGTTTAAGGCCAGCTTGAGCGAGCTGAGATCCAGGCTGTCGCGCTCAGCAGGGCTGATCTTGCGCACACAGAGATCATAGGCAAAATTGGGGGCACCGGTGGCCGTGCCACGCCAGTCTGAGATCAGTTTGAGCCAGCGCAGGGGTTTGCGCAAAAAATCCAAGGGGCTCATCAGCACCGTATTGCCGCCGACATAAAGCGATTCGAGCAAATGCCCCACCAGCCCCATATCATGGTAAAAAGGCACCCAGCAGACAATCGTGTCGCTGCGCTCGCCCAATTCAAAGCCCGCTTTGATCATCTCCAAGTTCTGCAATAAATTGCTGTGGCTGATCATCACCCCTTTGGGCAATGCGGTTGAACCTGAGGTGTATTGTAAAAAAGCCAGACTTTCAGCTCCCAAATCGGGGCTTTGCCAGCGCTCTGGATCGCTGCTGCTCAGATCTGTCGGCGTCAGCCAGGTCAGGGCCTGCAGGTCTTTTTGGCCCGATTGCTGGATCATACCCCCGGCCATTTGGCGGAAGGCCTCAACCGTGAGCACAACCGGGGCCTGGGCATCGGCAATAATCGCCAAGAGGCGCTTGAGACTGTGTTCCAAGCGGTGCTGTTCGGGCGGATAAGCGGGCACGGGAATCCAGCCCGCATAGAGACAGCCGACAAAGGCCTGCAGAAATTCTGGGCCCGGCGGAAAGACCAAAAGAGCCCGGTTGCCGGAAGGTTGCAAAGCCAAGAGCCGAACGGCCCAAGCGCGGGCTGAGGCGTCGAGTTCGGCATAACTGAGCTGGGAGCTGAGGTTTTCACCATCGCCAAACCAACTCAAGGCCTTCAGCTCAGGGTGGGTCTGGGCCCGCCAGCGCAGGAGTTCAACAAAGTTCTCACAAGGAGGGGGCAGTGAAAGCGACATCTGGCCTCAGCTCTTGGCAATCATGGAGCGCAATGTCTGCAGTTCTTTGTGCCACGTGCCTTCGGGGTGGTTTTTTAGGGCCTGATCGAGTTGTTCCAGGGCCAGGGGCTTTTTGCCACTTTTCCAGAGGGCGTAGGCATAGGCCTTGGCGATCAATTGGTGTTGGTTGTCGTTGATCTCTTTTTCGCGCTCTGAAAGCAGGCGCTGCAAGCGCTCGATGGTTTCGGCATAGGCATTTTTCTGGTTGAGACTTTGGGCCAGATCAATGGCAATTCCGGCCACCACCCGGCCCGGTTTGTCCCAGCCTTCGGGGGCCTGGTGGTAAAAATATTTATCCATGGCAAAGCGCTGCAGATCCAGCAGTTGGGGGTAACTTTCATCGCTGGAACCGAGAAAAGAAAGGGCATTGATCACCCCATTGTCATTGCTGGGAAAATCCAAAATGAGCTGGTAACTGGCTTTGAACATTTCCAAATCGGGGCCCGAGCGCGAAGGTTTGCAGCGCCAGAAGGTGTTGAGCCCTTCGACATTCGCCAAACGGGGAGCTGGGGTGTCTTCCCACCAAGTCGGTTGGGGAAATTTGGCCAGAAAATCTGCGCGAAAGGTCTCCGCTTCGGGGCTGGTTTCGGGTTTGACTGGCGGCAGTGGCGCGCTAAAACAGGCATGATGTAGCTCTTGTGGCTGGCGTGGCCCCTGTGGGAACAGGGTCAATGTCAGGACGCCACCGACCAGCAAAACCAAGACACCACCTACAATCAGGGGCTTTGTCAGGTTTTTTTGCGGCGGCGGTACTGAGCTGGCTTTTCTCTCGGTTGTGATAAACTCTTGGCCGTTGGCGGCTCTCTCTAAAGCGGCCAGGGCCTCACGGGCTGAGCGAAAGCGGTGGGTCACACGTGGGGCGACCATCACTTCCAGCCATTGAATTAGCTGGGGTGAGCAGGAGAGGTATTCCTGGAATTGCAGATTGTGCCCTGCTTGGGGCAATTCAGAGGGCGAGCGCCCTGAGAGCAGGTGGATCACCGTTGCCCCCAAGCCATAGAGATCGCTGGCGGGCTCCGCTTTGCCTGCAAATTGTTCGGGGGCCATATAGCCAAAGGTGCCCACCACTGTGCGCCCCCCTTCGGGATGCAAGAGATGCTGGGCAGCCCCAAAATCCACCAAGTGCACCTGTTCATCGGCGTCGCGCAGCAGATTTGAGGGTTTAATATCCCGGTGGACAACCGGTGGATTCAGGCCAGACAGGTATTCGAGAATGTCGAGCACCTGTCTGGCGATTTGAATCACGGCGCCCTCGCTGGGACGCCAGCCATTGTTGAGCATGGTGGCCAGTGAAACACCTGGGATTTTTTCAACCACCAAAAACAGCCGGGTACCCGCTTCGTTTTTAAAATAGTCGATCAGGCGCGGCACGCCTGTGTGGTTGAGATGGGTTAAGGTTTGGGCCTCGCGCTCAAACAATTCCATGCGCTTCCAATCGTCGAGGGCCTCAATCTGCAGCTCTTTGACAATCACAAATTCATTCCGCTCAAAGTCGATCGCGCTGTAAGTCGGGTTGAGCGGGGAGGGGTTGAGTATGGCTTCGATCTCGTAGCGGTTTTTGAGTTTATCCTGGGGCACAAGGCTCATAAGGCGGTTCCTTCTAATTCAAATCTTTGGCCTGTGAGTCTCTCCAGGGCCAGCAGGGCCATGGCAAAAACCGACGAGGCACTCCACAGGCCCTGTTCCCGTTTTAACGCCAAGCCGCGCAATTGGCAGGCTTCAAAACCGGCCTGCAACAGGGCCGGGCGGGCCAGCAGTGATTCTCCCAAGGCGTAGACCGCGACTTCCAATTCGGGTTTGACCCCGCCGAAACAGTCACGGGTCACCGCTTGAATCGCAGCAGCGGCCTTGTCGCGCAGGCGGGCATAGAGCAGATCCCGCAACTCCAAAATCTCGGCCTCTGAGACCAAAAAGGGGTCGAGGCCTATCAATTGACAGAGCTGGTTGCGGGCCCGTTCTGGGCTGGGAAACGATTGGCCGTAGGCGTGTTCTTCAAGCAGCGTCGGGTCACTTTCTGCCGACTCTGCCAAGAGGGCAAAGATCAAATCTGTGCGGTAATGGCGGGGCACAATTTGAAAGCTGCCCGTCGACAATTCCACCCGTTCGCAGAGGCTGTGCAGGGGGACTATGGTCAGGCCCAGCCAGTGAATGCGGTTTTGGCTGTAGCGAAAGCGCAAATAGCCATCGGGGTCTTGCAGGCCCACCGGGTCGATTTGCCCGTTTACAATCGGGATAATATCCAGGGTGGTGGTGCCAAGGTCGATCGAGAGCCCGTTTTGAATTTGCCGGGTAGCCAGCGTGGCTGAACCGACAAAATTGGTCAAGACATAGCGGTATTTCTCGGCAGGGGCCAAAGCGGGAATGGCTGCGATCGGGGTGAGTGTGCCCAGGGCTGAGACCAAAAAGACTGGGCACTGCTTAAACACCTTGCCCAGAATTTCGACCAAATGATCGACCGATTCATGGAAGCGATCATAGCTGTAAGAATGGCTGCTGCAGACCGCAACGCCATCGATCTCGCTCAATTTGAGGCTGTTTTTGAGGCAAAAAGACATCAACGCCAGGGGAATGCCGCTCTCGAAGTCATCGCGGCGATCGCTGGTCAGGGGCAGGGGCTGTGAGGCCCAGACAATCTCAGAACTCTCGAGATCGCCCTGAAAGCGAATCAGGCAGAGTTTGAGTTTGGCATTGCCGAGATCGAGGCCGAGAACCAACATCACTCACCCCCTTGATAAGTCTTCGACGGGTCTCCCCTATTTTAAGCGCAGGCCGCACGGGGGACAAGGGCAAGCCGCGATTTAATGGCCTGCGGGCATCCCGCCTTTGCGCGGATCCGAGGCGCCGGTTAGACGTCCGCCTTGGGCCACAATCGCCTGAACGGTGCTCTCCGAGCTGCCGAGTTGCAAGGTATGGCCTTTGGCGATCAGAGCTTGGCGCACGTCCAAGGGCATGTCTTTTTCAATAAACAGGGTTTCGGGCACCCATTGGTGGTGAAAGCGCGGGGCCGAAACGGCTTCATTCACGTTCATGCCAAAGTCGATCACGTTTAAGATCGTGTGCAAGGTGCCTGTGATAATCCGGGGGCCCCCCGAAGCACCCACGGCCAGAAAGGGTTTGCCTCCTTTGAGCACGATTGTGGGGGTCATGCTGCTGAGGGGTTTTTTGCCCGGAGCAATCGCGTTGGCAAAATTGCCAATCAGGCCAAAGGCGTTGGGCACACCGGGTTTGCTCGAAAAGTCGTCCATTTGATTGTTGAGCAGAATGCCGGTATTGGGCACAACTGTGAGGGAACCAAAATAGGTGTTGACCGTTTCGGTGGCGGCGACCACGTTGCCAAAGCGATCTATGACCGAAAAATGGGTGGTGCCGTGGTCGTCTGTGGGCGCTTGCGAAGTGCCAAAACTCAGGCCTTTTTTGCCATAATAATTGCGCGGCAGGGTTTGGTTTTGGGCTTCACTCAGGCGCTTTTGCAAGCTTTGGGCATAGTTTTTGCTGGTCAATTCGGCCAGAGGCACCTGCACAAAGGCCGGATCCCCCAAAAACTCAGCCCGATCGGCAAAGGCGTGTTTGAGGGCCTCGGTCACGCGGTGGACATACCCCGAAGAGCCAAAACCTGAGCTGTTCCAGCCCAAGGCATGCGGCTCAAGCAAATTGAGGGTTTCGATCAGGGCTGTACCGCCAGAACTGGGCGGGGGCATGGTCAGAATCTCATGGCCGCGATACGTGCCTTTGAGCGGCTGACGCAGTGTCACGCGGTAATTGGCCAGATCTTGGGCGCTGATCAGCCCGCCATTTTGCTGCATGGCCGCCACAATTTGGCGAGAGAGCCCGCCGGTATAAAAGTCGGAAATGCCTTTTTCGGCCAGGGTGCGCAGGGTCTTCGCCAGATCGGGCAGTTTGAGCTTTTCGCCGAGCAAATAGGGGCTGTAGGTCTTGTTTAAGGGGGCGTGTTTTAAGGGGCTGGGTTTTAAAAAGACCTTTTCAAATTCCGCCTGGGGCTGGGCCTGCAGGCCTTTGACCCGCGCTTGGGCGACCTCGGAGGCTTCGCGAAAATGGGCGTCGGCGACAAAGCCTTTTTCAGCCAGGGCAATCGCAGGGGCAAAAAGGGTTTTAAGCGGGCGTGAGCCATAGCGTTTGTGGGCCTCTTGCAGGCCTGCGAGCAGACCCGGTACTCCCACTGCTTTGTAACCGACGGTGCTCAGGCCGGGCACGACATTGCCGAGGGGGTCGAGGTAGATATTTTGATGGGCAGCAGCCGGGGCCACTTCGCGGTAGTCGAGCACCGCTGTTTCGCCGCTGGCCAGGCGAATCAGCATAAAGCCGCCGCCGCCAATACCTGTGCTCTGGTTGCGCAAAACCGAAAGCGCCAGCGAGGTGGCAATGGCCGCGTCAATTGCATTGCCACCCTGTTTGAGGATGCTGGCTCCGACCTCGGAGGCCTGTTTGTGGTCACTGGCAACCATGCCGTGGTTGGCAGAGATCGGGGCGCTGACAGCAGCCTGGGCCGTAGGGGTGTAGAGGGGGAGGAACAGGAGCAGAACGAGTCCAGGCAAGAAGCTGTGTGGGGGTTGATTCATAGCGGGTGCGGCGAGGACTTTCCCGCCTTCCTTTCTTTCTTTTTTTCTTTGTCGCGTTTGCATCCATCATACGCGAGAAGTGAAATTTGGACAAAAAAGAACAACGACTAGAGGCGGGTAAACAAACTGTTAATAGCCGTTTTTTTTCAGCCAAGCACAGGTTGAATCCAGCCCCAATTGACAGGCTTTCTTAAAGTCTGCGATCGCTTTGTCCTTTTGCTTTAAATCAAAATAGACATTTCCCCGGTTGTCGTAAGCAAGCGCATACTTCGGGTCGATTTCGATGGCTCTGGTATAGTCTGCGATGGCTCTGTCGTATTGCTTTAAATCATAAAAATAGGCAACTCCCCGGTTGTTGTAAGCAGAAGCATACTGTGGGTTGATTGCGATGGCCCTGGTATAGTCTGCGATGGCTTTGTCGGGTTGCTTTATGTCAGCATAGACATCTCCCCGGTTGTTGTAAACAGAAGCATTTTGGGGGTTGATTGCGATGGCTCTGGTATAGTCTGCAATGGCTCGGTTGTACTGTTTTAAAGCTTTATAGGTATTTCCCCGGTTGCTGTAAGCAGAATCATACGTTGGGTCAATTTCGATGATTCTGGTATAGTCTGCGATGGCTTTGTCGTATTGCTTTAAATCAAAATAGGCATTGCCCCGGTTATTGTAAGCAGAAGTATACTGCGGGTTGATTTCGAGGGCCCTGGTATAGTCTGCGATGGCTCTGTCGTATTGCTTTATGTCATCATAGGCAATTCCCCGGTTATAGTAAGCAGGAGCATACGTTGGATCGAGTTCGATCGCCTTGGTATAGTCTGCTATTTCTTTGCTGTATTGCTTTAAAGCACCATAAGTCGCTCCCCGAGCCGTATAAGTAGTCGCATATTTGGGGTCAATTTCGATGGCTTTGGTATAGTCAGCCAGGGCTTTGTTGTAATCATTATTCTGATACGCTTCTAACCCCCGGTTAAAATATTCATAAGCCGTCAAAGACGAAGTCACCTGAAGCTGCTTGCTGACTTCCTGTTTCTCCAAGGGCGTTACAGCCACCTGGGCCTGCCCTATAATCTTTTGCGCAATTTGGTCCTGAAGTTCAAATAAGTCTTCAGTTTGACCGGTCACTTGGGCAATCGCGTTGACTTGACCGCTGGCAATATGGATGCGCTCAATAATAATGCGTAAGCGTCCACCGATTTCTTGCATGGAACCGGTATACAGGTATTCAACGCCCAGAATTTTTCCGATTTCGACTTGGGTTTTTTGATCGACATAAGCCGATTGCTGAAAAGCAATTTCTTTCAAGACTTCATGGGTGCGGGTGCGATCCACGACAATGAAAGATTTAACCGAAGAAAGGGCATGAATCAGACTGTCCTGAGTGCCCTGCGCATAAAATCCGATTTTTTTCTGATCGCCCTCATATTTCAGCGGGATAATGCCGATGCGCACACAGGAATGGCAAGTCTGATTGGCATGGGCACTGGGAATGACTGAAAATGGAATCTGCCCGTAAAAGGGGAGCA
>JBIKWL010000031.1:0-45980 GCA_044356335.1 Candidatus Sericytochromatia bacterium | reverse complement strand
CGGGTTGGGGATTAGCTGCCATGGGGTGCTACCTCTTTGACTGCTGGCTGAATTTGTACTTTGTCGCCGGGCCGGACAAAACTGCTGCCTTTGACAATGACTTGATCCAGCGGGCTGAGCCCCTGACGGATTTCAACTGCTTCGGGGGTACGCAGGCCGGTTAAAACGGTTTTGGCTTGAACCGTTCCTGTTTGGTTTTTTGTTTTGGTATCTTTGCCCAGATTGACTGTATAGACCCAGGTTTTGTCATTTTCGCGAATCAAAGCTTCTGGCGGAACCGTGAGAGCTTGGGGTTTTTCTGCCAGTACAATTTCACAGTCGAGCAACATGCCCGAGCGCACGGCACTGCCGCGATCAAGCTGGGCTGTGAGTTTGACCAAACGGGTTTGGGGGTTGACCACGGGGGCGATGGCGGTAATCTGCGCCACAAGTACCCGCTGACCCAGGCCCGAACTGCGTACTTGGACACGTTGTCCGAGTTGAACCCGCTCCACTTCGCGTTCAGGCAAAAAGAGTTCGATCTCGGGCCGGCTGTTTTCGGCCAGGCTCAAAACGGCGTTGGGAGGGCCAACAAAACTGCCAGGATCGAGGTTTTGCTGGGTAACAACCCCTGTCAAGGGTGAGACCAAACGGTAATTTTGCAATTGGGCTTGGTAGAGCTGAATCGTGGCCAAGGCCTGGTTGTACTGGGCGCGGGCGGCTTCGATCTGTTCGGGGCGGGTACCATCCAATAATTGCTGTAAATTGGCACGGGCGCCGACAATCTGCTATTCCATTGCCATGATTTGCTGTTGGCTGCTCTGCAATTGGGTTTTGGACATTTCCAATTGTTGGGTGGTAATCACGCCTTCGCTGGCCAAACTCTGTTGACGCAGCAGATCTCTTTCGCTCTGGGCACGGCTGGCTTGCAATTGTCCCAAACTGGCTTGCAATTGACGCACACTGGCGCGGGCCTGGGCGATTTGGGTTTGCAGGGGACCATTGACCATTTGATTTAAATTGGCTTTGGCTGCCTGAGCCGAGGCTTTGGCCTGTAAGAGTTGGGCATCGAGTTCGCTGTGTTCTATTTCACCCAGGGTTTGTCCCCGATAAACGGGGCTACCTTCTTTGATATAAAGGGCAGTCAAACGGCCGCTGACTTTGGGGACCAATTGTACTTCTTGCATGGCGACTACATTGCCAGGGAGTTTGAGAAGATCAAGCAGACGGCCTTTGTGGGGCTGGGCCACAGCCACTGCTGTGGGGGGCGGTACCTGGTGTTTGAGCGCCTCTTCGCGGGCTTTTTTTTGTTGTACCCGACTGGCCACGAGTCCCGCAAAGAGCAAGACAAAAACCAGAATTCCACCGATGATAAGCCGTTTTTTATTCATGTGAGTTTTCTTTTGAGTGACAATTTAGATTGTTGTTTCATCATATTTTATGGCTAAAATAATTTAGATTGTAATTATTTTGCAATAATTTTATTTTGCAATAATTTTATTTTGCAATAATTTTATTTTATTTGATAAATATTTTAGTATCTAAAGCATTTTAACACAAAAGAATAGCCCCACAAGGTGATTTGATTCACTTTGTGGGGAAGAAAAGTAGAAGACGTTTTTGCTTTACACGAAACCGTCTCCTGGTTAAAAGACCCTTTAGCCCTGGATAAAATGGGGCACAAAACGCGAAGCGTTGGTGGTAATCGGCCCCAAATCTTCGCGAATACCAATGCCTGCCGCATCCCCCCGTATGACCCAAGAACCCAACACGGCTGTCCAGCCATCGTAGACGGGCAAGGGGTGGTAGGCCTGGATAATATGCCCTTCTGCGCCATAGTCACCCCCCAATTCGAGTACGTCTCCCTCTTGGACCAGGGTAATATTGGCGCCTTCGCGGCTGAAGAGGGGCTTTTTGACATAACGTGAGCCCACTTTTAAATAGGCCTCGGGGTCGTCGGCGAAATAGGCAGGCAGCAAGTTGGGGTGCCCCGGATACATCTCCCAGAGCAGGGGCAAAATGCCTTTGTTTGAGAGCAGCATTTTCCAGGGAGGTTCAATCCAGCGTGCGCCGGTATAAGGCAATTGGGGGCCAAAGTCCTCACGCACCATCATTTCCCAGGGATAGAGCTTAAAGATCGCTTCGATCACCCGATCCTGCAAATCCGTCAAACGTCCGGCGCTGTCCATGCCAATTTGATTCATATCCATCAATTCAGTCGGGTAGCCGACCTGCTGAAAGAGCCCTTCGAGATAGCGCACCGTGCCTGTGTCTTCGTCGCTGTCGGTGACGCAGCCAAAATGTACCAGGGTGTCGAGTCCCAGTTCGGGGATGCCTGCGAGCAGTTTTTCTTCAATGGAATTGAACTGGTCGGCATCAACGGGCAAAATGCCTTTGGCAATCAAGTCTTCGAGCCAAAGCCATTGAAAAACCGCCGACTCATACAACGAGGTGGGGGTGTCGGCGTTAAATTCCAGCATTTTGGCGGGGCCCCGGCCATCGTAAGCCAGATCAAAGCGGCCATAGAGTGTGGGTTCGTCGCGGTTCCAGCTGTGGCGAATCCAGTCTCTGCAAAAGGGTGGAATTGCAAGCTTTTCCAGCCATTCTTCCCGTTGCAGGGCCTCTTCGACCACGGCATAACACATCTCCACCAATTCTCCTGTGGGGGCTTCGAGATCTTTCTCGACTTGCTCCAGGCTAAATTGGTAGGCCCGGCCTTCGTGCCAATAGGGCTCGCCGTCGATTGTGTGAAAGGTGAACCCCGTTTCGTCAGCCAAATCGAGAGCGTAGGGACGGGGTTCAAAGGCGCGCAATTCCATTAGCTAGACATGCTGGCGCGGGACATCGCACCAAAACCACCGCGTTTGAGCGTGCTGGTGGTGCGTGTGGGGCGGCTGGTGACCACAGAGCGCGAGATCTTTTGACGGCCTGTGGTACTGGAAACCACCATGCCTCTATTGGTCATAAAGGGGCCAGCAGAGCCTCCCGCATAGGTGCGGTACATCGGTTGAGAGATGGCTTGTCCAATCATAATACCCGCCATCATGGGCATAAAGCTGCTGTGGTGGTGCACAACTGTGGTGTGACTGCTGCCATCGCTGGTGGCGGGTGCGGTTTCGCCGCTGTTGCCATTTTCATCTTCGCAACGTCCCACGCCAAATTCGGCTTCACAATCGGCTTTGCTTTCAAATTTGGGAGCCACGTCTTTGTGTTCAGCTTGGGCTTTGGCATACAGCTCTTGGCACTGGACTTGATTGTATTGGCCAATTGCGACACATTGTTCAATGCTTTCCACAACTGAGGCGTCTTCTTGTTTTTCGCCACAGCCAGTCATCAGGCTGAGAGACATTACTGAGCCGATAATGGCGGGAGTGACCCGCCGGGAACGTTTGAGCATCTTAAATACAGTCCTTCTCATATAATCTAGCAACTCTTCTATTTTAACGTCTGAGGTCTGCTCTGACTATGAGCGCGATCAAGAAAAATGCTGAAAGCGCTGTGCGCCACTGTAAAGATTAAAGCGCTCAGGTTTGGTAAAGCCGATCAGGGTCTGTTCATAACTGCGTGCCAGTTCCAGAGCCAGACTGGTGGGGGCTCCGACAGAGACAATCACAGGAATTGAGGCTCTCAGCGCTTTTTGAACCAATTCAAACCCTGCTCGGCCACTGAGAAATAAGATTTGTCTGTTCAGAGGTACTTGGCCCTGCATCAAGGCCGCTCCAATGACTTTGTCCACGGCATTGTGGCGACCCACATCTTCGTGTAAATGAAGCAATTGCCCTTGGGGGCTAAACAGCGCGGCCGCATGGACTCCCCCTGTTTTGGCAAAGGCTTTTTGTTGGGGCTGGGCCAGGGTCTGTAATTGGGCCAGCAGGGCGGGATCTAAGTGCGGTTCTGCCGCTTTCATATCCGGTTCTAATGCTTGTTTGAGACTGGCTATTTCCTGTTTACCACAGAGCCCACAGCCTCCGTGGCTGACATTCTGGCGCTCTAATTTGCTTACATCTGGGATCAGGCCGGGTTTGAGACGCACCTGTAAAATATTGTACTGTTGCTCAACGCGATTTTTGCCGAGACAATAGGTCATTTTGACCACATCGCTGTGGCTTTGAATCAGGCCTTCACCAAAGAGCCAGCCCAGCGCCAATTCATAATCCATGCCCGGCATGCGCAAAGTCGTAATTACTGAGCGGGTTTGGGATTCTTCTAACGGGCCCCAACACAGGCGAATTTCGAGTGGCTCTTCGCATGCCAATTGATCGGGTCGACTGGGGCTAAATTGGCCTTGTTCCCAGCGCAAAATGGCGTATTTGCGTAAGCTGCCGCCGGCTTTCATGGGCTAAGGAGCTACAGGAGGCAAGGGCTCGGTAAAGACGTTGGTGAGGCGGTGTTTGAGCGCTTCGGGGGTCATGTGATAACGGCCACTCCAGGAGCTAATGATGTAAACAGGTTTGCCGTTGACCATTTCTTTGCCGCTGAGCAACATGGCGTGATCTTCTGAGCCAATCGTCAGTTTTCGGCCCAAGCTTAGGGCCTGGTCCACTTCTTTAAGCAGGGCTTCGGGGTCTTTGACCCGTTTGACTTTGGTTGTTTTGCCTGGCTTTTCGGGATCTGGAACTTCGACTTCGATATGGTATTTGCCGGCCAGATCGTGCCATTGATTGCCAAAGAGCCCTTGGGCCAGGTACTCCATCTCGCCTTCACTCATCCCATCGCTCAGGCGTGCCAGTACAGGTTTGGGTAGGGGCTTCAGATCGGGGTGTTTGCGGGCCTCGCGTTTTAAGGCATCTGCTTCATTCAACCCCTGAGCGCTATCCACTGAGAGGCGACTGTCGTAATGACTGAGTTGGCCACGGTGAAAGGTGTGGTAATCGTTTTCCCCGGCCTGGTGACCGAGGTTCATAAACGAATTTTGGATCAAGCGGCTGGAGAGCAAGCGATCGTCATTTTTGTCTTTGGCAAAGGTGGTATTGGGATAGAGCCTGCGCACCTCTCCTTGGGGGGTATCCAAAAGCCTGAAGGATTTTCCTTCGGCCAAAGTGCTGGCTAAATCGAGGTATTTAACTGGGTCTTTGCGCGCCAATTCCATTTGAATCGCTGCTGCGGCGCAGGTGCCTTTGTCGCCCTGGTCGATGTCTTCAGGAAAAGCCAAATCCCGCAGCAGGCCATTGAGGTAGTCTGCCCGTTGGGTCTTGGGAATGGCTGCGTCTTTGCTTACGGGTGATTGTAACCATGTCGTGAGTTTTTCTGCTGCTGCAGCTGTGACTTCGGGTGGATGTTGGTCCAGGAATTGTTTAAGCAGAATTAGGTTCTCGGCCTCTTGGCCTCCCTGTTTTTGAATTTGGTTTAACAATCCCAGCACGGCAGGCTGAGTCGCATATTTTTGCGCCAGTTCTGTTCGCAGGGGGCCAGCCGCTTGCAGGCGGGCCATGGAGAGGGCTTCGTCGGCGGGATCATCGAGGTAGCGCATGCCCGAGGCAAAATCTCGGCCTTCAGCTGGTTTCAGCACAATGGCGTCTGGGCCTTGGGTGGCCCGTAAATCCGCCAGTTTTTTCAGTTGCCCCATCACCGCTTTGAGGTCTTTGTCATCGAGATTAAAGGTGCGGGCCAAAGACGTCAGTTTGGCTGGATCGATGGCTTCGACTTCACTCACACTCAAGGCATTGTCGTGATTGCTGTCGAAGTGATTGAGTACGGTTTGCATAAACCCATCTTCCAGCTTTTTGCCCAGGGCTTTTTCAGCCCGTTGTTCTTGGCGCTCCAGGCCTTTTTGCAGATCTTTGCCGCGCTTATCCAGATCCGCTGTGCGAAAAAGTACGAGTTCTGGCTGGGCTTGGCCCTGGCGGTATTTTTTTTGTAATTCCTGACGCAGACCCAGATCTGTGATACCCGCTTGATCCAACTCTGTTTTGGAGAGCTGGCCATCTTGGTCGCTGTCGAGTTTGGTTTTGATCTCCGCTGCGCTGATCTTGCCATTGCTATCGCCATCCAGCTTTTTTAAAGCCTGAAGGGATTGGATTTGGTTTTGCTGTCTTTGGATCGGATTCATCTGGTTATTATCGCATGAGACTGTCCAAATCTTACCTGCGCCAGGGGGAACCATGACAAGAATTCGCTAAAACTTAGTGCCGAATCTCCACCAGCACGTTATAATCCGGCACACCGGCTGGGCCTGAGCGCCGATCGGGAGGCAGCAGCACATTGCCTTCGGGCCAATGGACCTGAAGATTGCCTGGGGCCAGCTGGGCTGGACGGGCAAAGACCTGGAGTTCGCCGTGTTCTGAAACCAAGGTCAGGGGAGCACCTGCTTGCAGTCCCAACTGGGCCAAGTCGCTGGATGCCATCAGTACATCGAGACGCAGGGCCCCTGTGAGGGGATCGCGGGGTTTTTGTACCATGCTGTTAAACTGTTTGCCCCGGCGGGTGCTGAGCCTGTAAAAGCCTTCGGGAACGCTTGTGTCGGGTGGGGTTAAAACCGCAAAGGCCGCTTTGCCCGAGGCGGTTCTAAAACGGGTTTCGCAGAGCAGGCGGCCCCCCCATTGCAGGGCGTCGCCTTGTTTGTTGATATTCTCGATGCCTTTATAGTCGGGGCAGGTCAGGGCAATTTCTCTGCGAATGGCGGCACTGTCGGCAAAGGCGATTTCTGCCGCTTTTTCGGGCTGTACCCGTTGGGCCAGATCGACCAAAACTTGCCATTCCGTGCGTGCCAAAGCGATCCGTGGGCCTGCAATTTCGGGGCTGAAAATCACCTGCCGTTCTGTGGTTGTTTCGGTGCCGCCACCGGGCATTTCGTAGCGGGTGGTGGCGGGCAATAACAAGGTATATTCACCACTGTCTACCAGCATTTGCGAGCTGAGACAAATGTCTTGATGAACGCGGATCGGTAGATTGAGCAAGGCCGCTTCGACCCCCGCCGGATCGGGCAGGGTTTCGAGAAAATTGCCACCCACGCACCAGAGCAATTCCAATTCGCGTTTTCGGGCTGCGTCGAGCATATCTCCCGCCATTAGGCCGGGCCAGGTGGGCAGATCAAAGCCCCAGCGCTTGGCGAGCTTCTCGGCATTTTCTGGAGTCAGAGCCACGTTGCCGGGCAGGTGGTTGGGTACACAGCCCATCTCGCCGCCACCCTGCACGCCGCTGTGCCCGCGAATGGGCATAAGACCGCAGTATTCGCGCCCAACAAAGCCCCGTGCCAGGGCCAGATTGACAATCGCCCGCACATTTTCAACTCCGTGGCTGTGTTGGGTAATGCCCATACTCCAAACAAAGACGGCTGAGCGGGCTTTTGCCAACATCTTTGCCAGTCGTTGCATCTCGGCTTGCGAGCTGCCTGCACCTTTTTCAAGCTCTTCCCAGGGGGTGGCGCTTAAATGGGCCTGTAATTCAGCAAAGCCTTCGGTGCGGCTCGTGATAAAAGCGTGATCGACGGCATTTTGTTCAATCAGGGCCTTGAGCACACCATTCAGAAACGCCAGATCACCCCCGGTATGCACCTGGAAAAATTCGTCCATGAGCGTTGTACCAAACATGGCACTTTCGGGTACCGAAGGCACCCAATAGCGCTCCAGGCCGGGCTCGCGGTAGGGATTAATGACAATAATTTTGGTTCCCGCCAATTTGGCGTTGTACATATATTTGGTGGTCACAGGCTGGTTATTGGCTACATTGCTGCCAATTAAAATCAGGAGATCGGTGCCGATCCAGTCGCGGTAAGAGCAGGTCGAGGCGCTTTCGCCAATCCCCTCTTTGAGGGCCACTGAGCTGGGGGAGTGGCAGATGCGGGCGGCGTTATCGACATGGTTTGTGCCCAAAAAACGCGCTACTTTTTGCGCGACATAATAATTCTCATTGAGAATACCGCGCGAGGTCAGAAAAAAGGCCAGACGTTTGCGATCCATCCCTCGGATACGTCTGGCCACGAGATCGAGGGCAAAATCCCAGGAGATCGTTTTAAAGCCTTTTTCGCCGCGAAAGCGCAGGGCCGGAACCGAGAGCCGGCCCAATTCGCGCAGTTCTTTGCTGCTTTTGTGTTTGAGCGGACCGATATCTTCGAGTAAATGCGGATCGAGGGCGGGCATGGTGTTCAGACGTAGCAATTGCAAGCGCACGGTGCAGAGATGCAGACCTTCGAGGGTGAAGTCTTTCATGCCTGTGGTGCCGAGGGCGCAGCCGTCGCAGACACCTTGGTTGAGAATGCGCCATGCGTAACCCAGTTGGTCGCGGTTCTGCCAGCTCACCTGCAAGGTTTCGAGTAAATGGTGCGGTTTGACTTGGCCCAGGCCCTGGGGCGAGAGCCCGGCCCAAAAGCGGGGATTCAGCGAAAATGCCATCTTAGAAGGTGTGGGGCATTTCAGGCAGGCCAATGATCTTGTGTAGGGTGTCTGCCAAGGTGGTGCTCAGTCGCAAATAAAGCGGGCTGATCTCGGTTTCTTCTTGGGCCAGATCGGCAAAGGCTTTTTGGTAGTGTTTTGCCGTTTTGTAGAGCTGCATCAGGGTGTCGAGATCGCAGCGATCTTCAAGCAGGGGCATGACCTGCAAGGTGAAGCGGTGGTAGTTCTCGGCATAGAGTTCCAATTGTTCCCAGACCATGCTGTTTTCCTCCTTGCGGTCCCCCGCGGGTTGCTTTTATAAGTTTGATTATAATCTTCAATTGTTAAGTTTTGATGAAGTTGTAAGTTTTTTTATTTTTTGTCTGTTGTCTCTGCACCCATTTATTTGCACTCATTATTTGGGCTGTGGTTGGGTTTGTACTGGTTAAAAAAGTATGATTTAAAACAAAAAAAAGATTTATAAAACAAAAAAAATAATATTAAACAAAAAATTTTTGTTTTTTGGAAAATTTATTTTATTTTATCTAAATTTTGTAAAAAATAAAGTTTTTGTGTTAGGCTTCTAGAAGTGAGAGAGCAATCTCACCACTAACCGAAAAAGAGAATTCTTATGAAAACAACATCCACTAAACAAAACTTTAAAGCTCTGAATCTCAACTTAGCTGCTATAAACAAAAAAAGTCTGCTCACCTTGGCAGCGGGTTCCCTGTTGATCTTGACCACTGCTTGTATTGATCCTGGCGTAGGTGTGCCGCTCACCGCCGTGGGAGCCACTGGAAACACAGGGAGTACGGGAAATACCGGTGCCACCGGTGCGACCGGAGCGACAGGCGCTGCGGGCTCCACTGCTGCTGGCACTACAGGGGCCACGGGCGCAACAGGATCTGATGGCCAAACCGGCTCGACGGGGTCTACGGGTTCGACAGGCGCAACCGGCTCTGATGGCCAAACCGGTTCAACCGGCTCGACAGGAGCTACCGGTTCCACAGGTTTAACGGGCTCAACTGGCTCTACGGGTTCGACCGGTCTCACGGGAGCAACAGGCTCCACGGGGGCAACGGGAGCAACGGGTTCAGCTGGTAAAGATGCCTTTACACCACCTTTTATCAGTTCCACCAATCCCTTGAATGCAGCCACTGCGATTGAACTCTACCGTTCGATCACGATCACCTTTAACAAAGCCATGAAGGCCTCTTCGCTTACGACGAGTTCTTTCATTCTGAGCGATTCGGCCACCGCCACTGTTGCGGGAACGGTTTCTTACGACTCCTTGACCAACACAGCGACCTTTCGTCCGAGCAATAATCTTTTGCCCAATACGAACTATACAAGTACCGTCACCACGGGTGCACAAGATACGACAGGCAACCCCTTGGTGGTCAATCTGGTCTGGAGCTTCAGAACCGGTAATTTCTAAGCTGAGGTTCCCATTGTCTCAAATTAAAATGAAAAAAAATGATTTGATTCAATATCAATGGTTATTCGATGATAAAAAATCAAATGGAGGCTTAGGCCTATGAAAATGTATAAAATAAAATCTTTTCTCGCTGGAACACTCTTTTTGGTGCTCCCCTTTACCCAGATGAATGTCCCTGCTTTTGCCGCTCCTCAACCTGTTTCCCCCTCTTTCCAAGTGGCAATGGCGATGAGCGAGCTGACCGATGTCCCGCGCTCCCATTGGGCGTATCAAGCGGTGCAATACTTGGTTGAAGAATTGGCTGTCATGGATCCCCTCACACAGTCTGAGTTTAAAGGCGATGCCTTTATGACCCGTTATGACTTGGCTGAGGTCTTTTACAATATTATCCGCAAATTGGAAACCGCCAACGGCAAGAGTCTGGCAAGTCTTACCGATGCCCCTCTTGAAAATATGAGCGATCTGGACGAAAAACACAAAAAAGTGGTCAATAGCATCGTCAATGATTACGGTATCATGCAAGCCATGCCTGGCCACAAGTTCCTGGGCAATGAGGCGATTTCCCGCTATGAACTGGCTCATGAACTCTACACGTATTTTGCTTTGGTCGAGCGCCAAAGTGGTGCGCCCAATATGGCCCTGCGGGACCGCTCTTCGGACTTCACCGATCTGCCTTCTGACCACTGGGCCACCAAAGCGGTGCGTGGGATTGTTGACAAATACCAAATTATGGAAGGGTATCCCGACAGCACCTTTCGCGGCGGCAAGCGCCTGACACGTTATCAGGCAGCAGCCACACTGCGTGATTTTATTGGGTATATCAACGCCTATCTGATCCCGATCGTACCCCAGCCCACACCGTTGCCAACGGCGATTCCCACACCGAGGCCCACTCCCACAGCCATGCCCACGCCGCTGCCGACTCCCATACCCAAAGCCCCTCTGAGTACCTTTGATCTGCGTTTGGGTGGCGACTTCCGGGTCACCAATAGCACTGGGAGCGACTTACTCAATAACTCTGCCTATGGCCCCAATGCTGAACTGACGGTTTGGTTTCCCAAATTGGGCGCTGCTCGTTTGGGGGTTGATGTCTATGCCAATTACCTTTTCTGGCACAAACCCGAAGATTTTATGGTTTTGAACCGCTTTAACCGTCTCTCAACCGGTGGCTCTGTACTTTGGCGGATTTTGGGTGCCGACAGTGCCGAAGATCTGTCGTTGGTCTTTGGCCTCGGCTATGACCTGACTGTTTTGGCGGGCAATCACAAAAACACGGGAGCGGCGTATCAGACCATGAACCATGGTCCGAGTGCCAGTTTGGGTTTTGAATACCCGATTACTTCCTGGTTGAGCTTTGTCGCCAATGAACACTTTACTTGGTACCTGGGTGCGCAAAATTATCTCGACCGCTATGTTTGGCGCAATGATGCTTTCATTGGCTTGAACATCCCCGCTTATACCTTTGCCACCTTTGAATTGGGCTACCGCGACACCCGGTATATCCAGGCCGATAAACCTTCGATTGTTTTGGGCGATATGGGTCCCGAAGCCAATCTGCGTCTGCGTTTCTAAATAGAACTCAGCCATTGGGCGGGGTGTGGTTTAACTGCCTCCCGCCCTTTTTTTGAGGTACTGGGGTTTGAGCCGATTTACATTTGGCCTGAACCCCAGTTTTGCCCGCATCTTGAGTTAAAATACAGACAGACCCATGAAGGTCTTCATTTCAGCGCATAAAGGGAGAAAGACCATGCCCCATGTTGATCAACACACCCAGGTGGTGGGCCTGCTCGGCTACCCCCTGCACCACAGTTTTTCTCCTTCAATGCACAATGCCGCCTTTGAGGCCTTGAACTTAAATTATGTGTATATTCCACTGCCGGTGCCGCCGGGTCGCCTGAGTGAGGCGATTCAGGGCCTGCGTGCCCTCAATTTGATTGGCGCCAATGTGACCATTCCCCACAAAGAGGAGATCATCCCCTTTCTCGATTATGTGACCGAAGAAGCCCAATTGGCGGGGGCGGTCAATACCCTGTTTTGGACCGAAGACGGTTATCTCGTCGGTGACAATACCGATGTCGAGGGCTTTCGCCGCACCCTCAAGCAATGGCAGATCGATCTCGAAGGGCGCACGGCAGCGATCATTGGCTCGGGCGGCGCGGCGCGGGCTGTGGCTGTGGCCCTGGCGCGTACGGGGGTCAAAGAGATCATCTTTTGGGCCCGGCGCTATGAAGCCGTGCAGCGCGTGATTGAAGATCTGCAACCGCTCTTTCCTGAGTTGGTCTGGAGTTCCCACACCAAATCCACTCCAGTCTGGGCCGATGATCTTACCCGCACCTCGCTTTTGGTCAATGCCTCCCCAGCAGGTATGTTTCCCCATATCGACGACACCCCCCTCAGTCGCTCGCTGCTGGGCATGTTGCCCGAAGGGGCCCATGTCTACGATCTGGTCTACAATCCGATGCAGACCCTGCTCTTAAAAACCGCAAAAGAACTGGGCACACTCCATACCCATTCGGGGGTAGACATGTTGGTTTACCAAGGGGCCGTGGCCTTTGAACGCTGGACTGGGCAATCGCCGTCGGTGGATCTGATGCGCCGGGTGGTACAGGATCGTCTGGGTTTGCAGTTGACTGATTCGGAAAAAATTTAACTTATTCACCATAAAAATTCTTTTTGCCGCGATTAATTTCCGGTAAAATATATATTATCCGCAGAAGTGGATCAAGGGGATCAATTTAACCTGATCAGACTTGGCTATTTCTGTCATTTCAAGGGACGCACTCAAAAAGGAGATGCAACCAATGCCCCAAGATATTATTTCATCTGTTGGAGATTTACACCTGTTTCAGGAAATGTCCAATCAGGGCCACGAACAGGTGGTCCATTTCTACGATGAATCTGTTGGCCTCAAGGCCATTGTCGCCATTCACAGCACCGTGCTCGGTCCCGCTTTGGGCGGAACCCGCATGTGGCCTTACGAGTCCGAAGCCGAAGCCCTCAAAGACGTTCTGCGCCTCTCACGCGGCATGACGTATAAAGCGGCGGTGGCAGGTCTCAATTTGGGTGGTGGCAAAGCGGTGATTATTGCCGATCCCAAAAAAGACAAAAGTGAAGCGCTCTTCCGCACTTTTGGGCGCTTTGTTGAAAGTCTCGGTGGCCGGTATATTACCGCAGAAGACGTGGGTATCAACGTCAACGATATGGAATATGTGCGCATGGAAACCCGCCACGTGACTGGCCTTTCTCGGGCCATGGGTGGCAGTGGAGACCCCTCCCCGATCACGGCCCAGGGCGTGTTTCAGGGCATGCGGGCCTGTGTCGAAGAACTCTATGGCAATGATTCGCTCAAAGGCAAGCGCGTGATGATTCAAGGGCTGGGCCACGTCGGCACGGCTTTGGCTGAATTGCTCTCACAGGCCCAGGCTGAGTTGGTTTTGACCGATTTGGACATGGGTTACGCTGAAGAAGTGGCTGCGCGTTTTAAGGGCCAAGCAATTGAACCGAGTGAGGTCTTTAAGATTGAAGGGGATATCTATTCCCCGGCTGCTTTGGGAGGCACGATCAACGATCGTTCGCTGAGCCATTTTGGTTACAAAATTGTCGCAGGTTCAGCCAATAACCAGCTCGAAGACGAAATTCGCCATGGTATTGCGCTCAAAGACAAAGGCATTCTCTATGCCCCCGATTATGTGATCAACGCTGGGGGCCTGATCAATGTTTGGAACGAGCTGCAAGGCTACAACAAACGCAAGGCCCTCAAAGAGGTGGAAGGCATTTACAAAGCCCTCAAACAGATCTTTTTGATTGCCCAAAAAGAGGATTTGCCCACCAATTTGGCCTCCAACCGCTTGGCGGAACGCCGAATTGAGCAATTGTCCAAGCTGAGCCGGATTCACATTCCGACAGCGAGCAAGTCTCGCTAAAGCTGACTTATACCAAAAGTGCCCGCTCTTTTCAACTTCGCCCCTGCGACTCCGCTCAGGGAGCTTGTTGAAAGGGGCGGGCTTTGCGTTTAAATCAGGATGTCACTCTATGCGCGGTAGTCTAAAAGCACTTGGGTGGGCAATCCAGGCATGGGCTGATTGAGGTCCACGCCTGTGCATTCCAAGACGCCGTCTTTCAAAAAGGTATCAGAGGAGCCTTTTGCGCCTGCAAAGGTCTGGAACATTTTGAGGGCATCATCGCTTTCGAGATAGACCAGCAAAAAATCGCCCATCGGTGTCTGTTGCAGGTGCCAGCTTTCGACGGGCACACCGAGTTCTTTTTGGGAAGCATCAAAGGCGGCAGTGTGCTCACCGCTGTTCAGGGCCTGGGCAATTTCGCGGATGCGCTCGGTTTTGCCGGGCAGAATGGGGAACATAGCAGAAAAAATAGCCACTTGTAAATCTCCTTTTGACTCAGAAAGTACGGGCATTCTAGCACAAACAGAGCGTCGATTTGAATTCGGCAAAAGGGGGTATAAACAGGGGTATGGTTTGGCGTTTTAAAACATCTTTGGGACTCTGGGTGGGGGGTGGCTTGTGTCTGTCTGTTTTATTGAGCTGTGAACCACCCCTAAGCAAGTCTGCGAGATTTCCTTTGTCCACTTCTTTTCAAGCCCTGGAAAAACGCTATCAGATCGCGATTTATTACGATCAATTGCAAAAAACTGTGCCGGATTATTGGCGTCAGGCCCCAATCAGCTTTCACTACATCCCGATCTCAGAAAAAGATCTCAGTTTGCTTTATCCTCCAATCCAGGCCGCTTTGGCCCAGTACCCAGATGCCGTGATCAAAAATAATTTAAGGGCCTTGGGCCTGGCCAAACAGCTGAGCTTTTTTAATACCCAGTATGGGGCCACCTATACCGAAACCCAGCCCCAGCGCAACACGATTTACCTGTCTCGCATTCCAAATTTGGACGAGGCAGAGGTCTATGATTATGTGCTTGATTCTGTGCACCATGAATTCAGCTCGATTCTGCTCAAGAAATACCCTTTCCCGGAAAAGGCCTGGCGGGCCGCCAATCCCAGAGGGTTTCGCTATCAGTATGAAAGCAGCGATAACCCAGGTCTGACGGCCATGCAAAACAGCGATGTGCATCAAACAGGGGCCGTTTTTTTTAGCAACGGTTTTTTAAGCGCTTATTCTCAGGCCAGTCTTGAAGAAGATCTGAATGTCTTTTCTGGTGAGGTCTTTACCCATCCCCAGGCCATCTTAGCGAAAGCCCGACGCTATCCGCGCATTGCTCAAAAACTCAGGGTCTGGTTGGGTTTTTATGGGGGTCTGGATCCCAGCTTTAAAGCCAAGCCGCTGTTTCAAAACTTGGCCAAAGCGGGTTTTCGCGCATCAAACAAATAAGCCCAGGCTTTGCAAGCGCTGAAGCTTGGCTTCAATGGCCTGCCACTCTTGTTGGACATAGACCTGGGCATAATTGCCCGCAATAAACGCTGCCAAAAGTGGGAATAAGTCACTGGCTTGGCCGCGTTCCCAATTGCCCGTCTCGTTTGTTGGCCTGAGGGTTTTTTCTTGCGCTGGGTACCAGCTCTGAGCCTGCAGCCCCTTGTTTTTCTGCTGATTTTGCAGCTCGTTTAAGGCCGGTTTTAATGCTTCCTGGGTCAATGGCTCACGGCAGATCAGGGCCCAATTGCAGACAAAATGCAGGGCCCGCAGCAGATCGTAATTGTAAAAGCGTGGAAACAGGGGTTGTAGCCAGAGGGGGTCAATTACCTTGCCTTGCGAACTTTGAAAAAGCCTCCGCTTTAAAAGCGATTCAGCGCCTTGGCGCAAGAGGTCTTGTTCGACTTTGGAGCGATCCCGTTTTTGCAAGAGGGCTTCCAAGATGGGCAGTGTCGAGACCAATGAGCTGCGTTTGGACTGTGTATATACCGCTTCATCACAATTATAACCGCCATCGGGCAATTGATAGCGACTCAGCCATTCTCCCAGCCAGGGCCAGTCCTGCCAGGGATCACGCCCGCCTGCTTGCAGAATCTGCATGGCAGTGCCGAGGGCACAGTGGCAGAGAATGTGGCGATAGGGGTCGATATCCGCTGGCAATTCGCTTTCAAGCAGGGGAAAAAAGGGCAAATAATGCCCCGCCAGCAAATCGGCAAAGCGTTCAAAGACCCCAGGGCTCAGCTGCTGAATTTGACCGGTCTCCAATAAAAACGTCAATTTCCACCAGAGATGATCCCATTTGGGCCAATAGGGATCTGTTGGGCTGGGCCAAGGGGCTTCCAACTCACTGAGCAGGGTTTGCAGAGCGGGCTGAAGTTCGTTTGGAAAAGTCGGTATTTGAACCCATTGCATTTATTTAGCTTAACACAGCCTGCGGCCTTTCCGATTGGTTGCCTGAAAGGCCCCATTCCCCTTAAACTGAGGATAGACGGAGAAGACAATGAGCGATTTTGGCAGCGAATTGGGGACCGATTATTGCGTGGTTTATCTGACCGCGGCTTCGTTGGAACAGGCACAGCTTTTGGCTGATACCCTGGTTCAAGAACAGCTGGCGGCCTGTGTCAATCGCGTGGGTCCCGTGCATTCCACCTATCTTTGGCAGGGGGAACTTTGCCAAGACCAAGAGTATTTGTTGATTGTCAAAACCCGTCAAATGCGCTTGAGCGCTTTAACGGCACGTGTTCAGGCTTTACACAGTTACGAAGTGCCTGAGGTGATCGCTTTGCCGATTGTCGGGGGTCTCGATCGCTATCTCAAGTGGATCGGTTCCCAGACCCCCGATCTTTAAGCAAGATCCTTAAGCAAGACCCTTCATCAATCCCCGGAGAATTTCTATGTTGAATCACGCCTTTTACAGCGAAAACCGCAAGCATTTTATGGCTGAGTTGCCCCCCCGCAGTATTGCGATTATTCCCAGCCCAGCTCAGTCGACCTATAGCCATGACGTGCATTACCCCTATCGTCAAAGCAGCTATCTGCGCTATTTGACTGGCTTTGTCGAGCACGATGCGGTCTTGGTACTGGCCCCCGACTCTCCCACGCCGTATACCTTTTTTGTGTTGCCCCGCGATCTCGAAAAAGAGATCTGGAACGGGTTTCGCCATGGCGTAGACGGCGCGCGGCAAACTTTTGGAGCCCAAGCCGCGTATACCATTGATCAGCTCGAAAGCAAATTGCCTGAACTCATGGCCAATACCGAGCACCTCTATTATGCTCTGGGCCATGATGAAGCCTTTGATAAAAAAGTTTTAACCGCCCTGAATGCCGTGCGCAAACAGATCCGCAATGGTATCAGCGCCCCTCGGCATATCCATGATCCGGGTGAGATTTTAAACGAAATGCGTTTGCGCAAGCAGCCTTACGAAGGTGAAATGATGCAAAAGGCGGCAGATATTGGCGTGGCTGCACATATTGAAGTCATGAAAGCGGTTAAGCCTGGCATGAACGAATACGAAGTGCAGGCCCTGATAGACTATACTTTTGGCAAGAACCAGGCCCGTGCCGGATATCCCAGCATTGTGGGGGGCGGCCTCAATGCCACCGTTTTGCACTATATCGAAAACAACCAGCCTCTGTGTGATGGCGAATTGTTGCTGGTCGATGCCGGGGCTGAATACCAGTATTACAATTCAGACATTACCCGCACCATGCCGATCAACGGTAAATTTAGCCCTGTGCAGCGCCAGGTTTACGAACTCGTGCTCAAGGCCCAAAAGGCGGCGATTGAACAAGCCCGCCCCGGCAATACCTTTCTCGATCCCCACACCACGGCTGTGCAGATTTTGACTGCGGGTCTGGTCGAGTTGGGGCTCTTGCAAGGCGAGGTCGAGACCTTGATCGAACAAGAGGCCTATAAAAAGTTTTATATGCACAAGACGGGCCATTGGCTGGGCGGTGATGTGCATGATGTCGGTGATTATCGCGATGCCGAAGGCAATTGGCGCAAACTTGAGCCGGGTATGGTTTTGACCGTGGAACCGGGCCTCTATTTTGGCCCGCACTTGGCAGGAGACATTCCCCACGAATTTCTACATATTGGCATTCGCATCGAAGACGATATCCTCGTAACCGCAGAAGGCCCCTTCAATTTAACCGCTGGGGTGCCCAAAGAGGTCGACGAAATCGAAGCGTTGATGCAATCTAAAGTCTGAGTTGCGAGATTTAGCGGGCTGTTCTGAGGATGGTGAGCGGTTTTACGGGCATTCCGTCCAGGGAACCCACCATCGTCAGGTTGCTTTTGCGCTCAGCAGGAGAGGCGCTCGAAAAAGACATGCGCTGTTCGTCTTTGAGGGGATCTGTGCGATTCCATTCGGGGGTACGATAGGCACTGGCGCTGGGTCTGGTTAAAGCCAGGGTCAGATCTGCGGCCATGGCGTAGGTTCCTGCATTGCCTGGGGAGGACCGTCTCAGCCCTCTCTTTCTATCGTCGACTTTTTGTTGTAACTCAGCGTGTTTTTGGAGTTGAGCGGCTTTTTCTGCGGGGGTGTATTTGAGTTCGTTCTCGACCAAAAATCCGTCTTGATTTCGGTCAAAAAGGGCAACTTCCAATGCCACGTCTGGAGCTGCTTTGCCCAGCTCTGAGAGCGAAATTTTATCACCAGATAAAAGGTAGCTGCCTGATTTATCCGCCAGAACAAGATCCACCCGTTGATTGTCTTCTATGCCTGGCACTTCTCCAGCTCGGGCCGTCCCAGGGTCCAAGTGGGTCACTCGAAAAGAAGTTGCTTTTTGGGCCTGTGAAATATCCATCTGGTTTAAATTCAAAACTCCTGAAGCAAAAAATGAGGCAAGAAACAATCAGAACTCATGGCTTTATTATAATCGATCAATTTGAATTCTCGGCAAAAGTCTGAGTTTGTCCTTTAATTTGTCGCGTTTTTAGCTGAAAACTTGCTTCGTATCGTTTAAGCTTAACGCGCTTTACAACGCATCAATCCCAGCTCTGCGGCAGGGCCAGCGGTTTCAAAATAGCTTCCTTTTTCGATAAAACTCAGGCTCATGGCGTTGAGGGGAGCGATCCAAAACTTGTCTTCAAAGGGGCTGTCAAAGCGTGAGAGCAAAGAGTGGTTGGCCCCTTTCTCAAATAGACAGATTTGATTCTGAGGCAAGTGCTCGGATGCCTCTTTCTGGGCGCTATTGCTGGCTGTGCCGTCTTTTTCTACCCCGACAATTTGAATCGGGATCTTGATTTCGTTTAAGCGCAGCAGGGTTTCTTGGCCCAAGCGCTGCATGCCTCGCAGGGCCCGCAGCCGAAATTGGCAATAGCCGCCACGCCCGCCTGCCCGCTCGACTTCGCAACTGTCGTCCCATTTGGCGGGATACTCAGGCGCAAGGGCACTCAAGGGCGGTAAAAAATAATTGGAAGGGGGGTTGATATCCAAAAGGGGTGCGCCCAAGATGCCGCGATCAAACTGTTTGGGGGCTTGAATCAAGGCGCTGGCGGCCACGGCACCCCCCAGCGAGAGGCCCATCACGGCACGGATACCCTCTTTGGGCATGATCTGAGCGATTTGAGCTGCATATTCTTCGTAGCGCCGCCAGCTGGTCTCTGTTGGCAAATCGCTGGGCTCGTCGAGCCATTTTTCCGCCTCTTGGCGTGAGCGGCGACCATGGCCCGGCAAGACTGGCACATAGACGGCAAAGCCCCGTGCTGCCAGGTGGGGGGCCAATTCCCAAAATTGCTGGGGACAGGCCGAATAGCCATGAAAGAGCAAAACCGTGCCTTTGCGTGGGCCCTGAGGAGGAAGATAAAAGGGTTTACAGGCCGTTTGCAGGGGATAATAAAAGTCACTTTGGATCAGGTGTTGAATCCAAGCCGTGGGGTCTTGCTCAAAATCGGGGGCAAAGCGGGCTTGGGGAGGCACCGGGGGTTTCCAAGGCTTGGCTTTCAAGGGCTCAGCCCCCAGAGGTGTTGCAACCAAGCCACAGACCACAAGGCTCAAGCAGAGACCATGCCAGGTTTTTTTTAGATATTCAATGATTGGGGGCATGGCTGATATCCTGAATTAACCAAAAGCAGAGCCAGGCTGACTGAGGAAATCCAATTCTTCTGGGGTGGAAGAGCGATTCAGGCGTTCATTGCGGTGGGGAAAACGGCCAAAACGGGCGATCACTTCGCGGTGTTGAATGGCATAGTCAACAAATGAAGCCATTGCTGCCTCGAGGCCAGCTGGGGCCTGGGTTTGCAGTTTTTGTAAAAGGCTGATAGCCAGATCCTGGTCTTCAAGGGCCTCGCTGTGTTCAAAAGGCAGATAAACAAACAGACGCGACAGGGCGGGGAGCGTTTGATCTCCGTCTGAAGCGCAGAGGGCTTTGGCCAAGGTGAGGGCCTGGGAATCCCAGGCAAAGGCCTGTCCACTGCCGCGAAAGAGGTTGCGGCTGCACTGATCGAGCAGGATTAAGAGTGCCAAACTGCCTTCGGGGGTGCTTTCCCAGTTTGCCAAATCCCCTGTTGTGGCTTGGGTGTGTAATTCACCCAATTCGCTGCGAATGGCGTCATCAAAGGCCGGATCGCTTTTAAACCAGCGTTGAATCTGTTCTGACTGAGGCAAACGGGAATGAGGATAACCCTCAAACCAAAAATTGAGTACCTTGGCAATATCTATTTGCATTTAACCTCTGTATTTTCACGGAAAGCTTCAAAAACTGTCAAAATAGCATAACACAAAGCCAGATGTCCTTAAAGTGAGGACTGTTTTGAGGCCTGGGCAAAAATCCAGAATTCACAAAAAGAAGGGATAAATACCTGTTCAAACACCACTTGACTGAAATGGCTTTGCAATAAATAGGCGATCTGTTTTTGTTGTGCCTGATCTGCAACCGGGCCGCAGGAGATGCTCAAAAATCCGGTTGGCAATAGCGCGTGTGCAATGCTTTTAAACAGGTGTTTTAAGTAATTCTCAGATGTTTGGCCTGTTTGACTCCAGGGGGCTGTGCCCAAATCTGAAATAACAGCATCCACATTTTTTAATTGAGACAATTGGCTGGCGGCCTCACCAGCTAATAGTGAATATTGAGGCGCTTGGAAGGCTTGGCCACAAAGCGGCTCCAAAAAACGCTGAGCAGCATGAATGACCGCTGGATCGCGCTCCAAAACCCAAATTTTTTTTAAACTTGGGTTATTTTGCAGCAGGGTATTTAAGACACCCCCATCTCCGCCGCCGAGAATGGCGACAGAGGCATTCTCGGGTATACCCTTGAGCAGTTTGACCAGTGTTTGATGATAAATCAGATCACTTTCTGCAATTTGTAATTCTTGATCCAAGAATAACATGCGTCCAAAAGTCGGGTTTTCAATGATCTGGATTTCTTGCCACTCGGAGCGTTCATGCATTATTTGTGCACTCACATGGTAGCGAATATCGTAAGCAGATTTTGAAAAGTCTGTCAGCAGTCCTTTTTCTGCCAAGACAATTTTTTGACCTCGAATAATTTCAGCTCTGCGCAATTGCAGCGGTTTTAAACGTGCTTGTAAATAATTTAAGAGCCATTCGGGCTTCTCTGAACCTGGTGAACAGGTGAAAATGTCCACAGCCAAATGGCGGGTTTCGGGGTAAGTGTGTAAAGCCACATGAGATTCGCCGATAATCGCTACGGCAGTCACACCCATGGGCTCAAATTGGTGGGCAGCGATTTCTCTGAGATCCATACCCGCTTGTGTAATGCCCTCTTTTAATAGTTGACACACGCTGTCTGTCTGGGCCAAAATCTGAAATTCTTGGCAATCCAAAAATTCAGCAATCAGCTGGCTGCCAAAGGCCTTCACTATAAATAGCCTTGGGCCTGCAGGGCAAAGAGCCGAGCGTAGATCCCATCGTTTTGCATCAGTTCGCCATGGCTTCCACGCTCGATAATATGGCCTTTGTCGAGCACGACAATATCGTCAGCCATGCGCACGGTTGAGAAACGGTGGGAGATCACAATCGCCATCTGGTTGTGGGTGATTTCGCGAAAGCGCTCAAAGATCAGCGCTTCGGCTTCGGCATCCATCGCAGAGGTCGGCTCGTCCAACACCAGAATATCTGCGCGGCGGCGCATAAAGGCGCGGGCCAAGGCGATGCGCTGCCATTGCCCGCCTGACAATTCGCGGCCATTTTTAAACCAACGTCCGAGCTGGGTGTGGTAGCGTTCGGGCAATTCGTTTAAAAACGAAGTAACCATGCCTTTTTCACCGGCTTCGGCCCATTTTGCCTCGTCATAATAATCATTGAGATCGCCTGCACCAATATTTTCGCCGAGCAGCATCTGGTAGCGCACAAAATCCTGAAAAATGACCCCCACCCGTTCGCGCAGGGTGTGAATATCCCAGTCTTTGAGCTCCAGCCCGTCGAGCAGGATCTTTCCGCCTTCGGGTTCATAAAGCCGGGTCAGCAATTTGATCAAGGTGGTTTTGCCCGAGCCATTTTCTCCGACCAAGGCCAATTTACGTCCCGGCTTGAGCACCAAATTGATCTCTTCCAGGGCCAGTTTTTCTGCGCCGGGGTAACGAAAACTGACATTCTCAAAGCGAATGCCGTCGCCGGGCAAAAGACCCACCTTTTGGGTTCCCCCGTATTGGGGAGTGGGTTGATCGAGAAATTCGTAGAGCGTCGAGAGATAGAGATTGTCTTCAAACATGCCACCAATGGCATTCAGACTGCTGGCAAAAGCGGCTTGACCCTGTTTAAACACCAAGAGATACATGGTCATTTCACCCAGACTCAAGCGGCTCTGAATGGTCTCGATGACGGTCCAGGCATAAGCGCCATACAGGGCCAAATTGCTCAGGCCGCCCAGGAAAAAGCCCCAAATATTGCGCTTCCAGGTCAGGGCTCGGTCTTCGCCAAAGATCTTGTTAAAAATGTCTTTGTAGCGCTGCAAAAACAGCCCACCCAATTGGTAGAGCTGTACTTCTTTGGCATAGTCTTCGCGGGCGATCATCATTTCCAAATAGGTCTGCTCGCGGCTTTCGGGGGCCCGCCAGCTAAACAGGCGAAAGGCGTCGCCCGAGAATTTTGTTTCGGCAATAAAGGCAGGTAGGGCGGCCAAGGCCAGCAGAGCCACCGCCCAGGGCGAGAAGGCCAGCAGCAAGCCACAATAGGTGATCAGCGAAATCGTGTTTTGCACCAGCCCAAACAAGCGGTTGATCAGGCCCAACGGGCGGGTCGAGGCTTCGCGCCGGGCACGGGTCAGGCGGTCGTAAAATTCCGAGTCTTCAAACTGGGGCAGGGTCATTTGCAGTGCTTTTTCCAAAATCAGGACATTGACTTTGTGTCCGAGCTGGGCGCGCAGCAAAGATTGGCAGATCTGAATGCCTTTTTGCAGCCCCAATTGTAAGATCACCAGCAGGCCTTCAAGACCCACATAAAAGAGGGCCTGTTGTTGGGCCTGCTGGCTGCCCTGCTGGGAGGCGCTGAGCACGCTGTCTACCAGCAATTTGCCTGTATAGGCGATGCCTGCTGGCACCAAACCTGCAAGCAGGGTGAAGAGACCATACATGACTGTCAAGAGGGGGGCTGTTTGCCAGACCAGGCGCAGAGCGGGCAGGCTGTAGCGAAAGGCGCCGGTTACAGTGGTGAGCAATTTGGAGAGGTTCATTGATGACAGCCTTGTGTTTTTCAAACGATCAGAAGCACTCCAGACATTAAACTACCAGTTTGAGTTGGGGAGCAAGCCCTTCACGGGGATGCTCCCAAAGTTAAAAGGCCACCTTGAAATCGCAAGGCGGCCTTGGGTCTCAACAGAGACGAAAAACAGGGAGAAATTAGTTGTCTAATTTTTTCATAAAGACAGAGTCATCATGGGGGTGCTGTTCTAAGATATTGGGTTTCTGTTTAACGGGCTTATCATAAAGCACAGGTCCGAGATCAATTCCCTGTGGGAAGCGATGAATCTTATTGGCACCAATCAAGTCGGGAGGAACGGGGCGGTTCTCAGAAACCGCGTCCACAACATCGTACATGTTTTTGAGCACATCGCGCTCGTTTTGGGTGGTATCAGGGCTCGACATGCGTTTGACGATGGCATCTTTGAGATCATCCAATTGGCCAGGGGTCATGCCTTTGGTTTCGCCCAAGAGACTGCGCATGGCGGCTTGGCGAGCGCCAGGCATTTTGGTAAACAGGGCTGCGTCAACGGTTTCATCGATAATAGCGCTGTTGCCACCTTTGCCCAGAAGCTCGACAATACCGGGGGTGATAATACTGGTTCTCAGGGGCTCGATTGAAGACTGATCTTCAAGTTGATGTTGGATTTCTTGGTGCTTACCTTTGGTCGATATGCTTTGAGCGGCTTGTCCAAGGCCTGAAGCTGCCGATGCTGCCCCTGTTGCTGCTGCACTTGCTGCTTTTTGAATGCCTTTGCTTTGGCTGTGAGCGGGATTTACTTGCATCAGATTTCATTTCCTTCTTGTTTTTAAATTAGACGAAAGGGACTTTGACGCACACTTGCGAAAACTTTGGAATCTGGCGGTGGGTTTTGTTGCTTGGATTTGATTAAAAACACATTAACACAAGAGTGATGAATTGCTTATCTCTGGCAAGTTCAAAAAGATGAAGTGCGAGGGGCAAATAAAATCTATTTTTAATTAATTTTTAATAAAAAGAGTGATTTTATTAAATCTAATTAAGCCCAAACAAGACCTGCTCTTTTCAGTGTTTTAGCCTTCTCGGAAAAAGGGAGAGGCAATATATTCTTTAAAATAATCGGCCAATTTATGCTCGCCCTGGATGGGAGCGGTTTTGCTTTTTTCTGCGCTATCAGCGATAAATTTGAGATGTTGGGCGCGTTGGGGGCTGAAGAGTTTTGTCAAACTTGCTAAAACGGGGATCAGACCTGCTGGAAGGCCTTGAATATGCGCTTTTTTACCCAGGGTTTCAAAGGCCAATTGGGCAATTTGCCGCTGACTCAGGTTTTGTGGGCCGCCGGCCAAGAGCTCTTTTTCTTTGGCTATCATGGCCTTGATACAAATTTGCGCCAGATCAGCGGCATGAATGGGATTCATACTGCATTCACCCTGACCCAAGACATAGGTTGTACCGCGCCGGGCCATATTGAGATAGGTTGTTAAATCTGAGAAATAGCCCGTGGGTCGAATAATGCACGAGGTTGTGGGGGATTCCTGCAGGGCTTTCACAAAACGCTCTTTGGCTGTGTACTCTTGGGGTTGAGAAGGGTTGAGCCGGGACACATAAATAAATTTTTTTAATTCGGTGGTCTGCTGTGCGATTTGCAAGAGATTGTAATTGCCTTGATAATCAATCGCGGCATAGTCTCTGCCCGTTGGGCTGTTTGCGCCGACACAAGAGACAATATATTCAATTTGTTGGCAGGCGTTGTAAAGGCTTTCAGGTCGCGTTAGATCGGCTACGACAATCTCATCGACTTCGGCTCCCACGGCAGGTTCGAGGAATGGGCCACGTTTCCAGAGCTTTTCGCGATTGCGGACCAGGGCACGTACACGGTGGCCCTGTCGCTTGAGTTCATGGACCAGATGTTTGCCAAGATACCCGGTGGCTCCTGCAACAAGCACAAATTTCATTGAAGGCTGTTTTCCTGCTGTGATTCAGCCCAAGCTGGCTGCTTGCGGGACTGTCTGGGATATTGTACCAAATTTGGGTTCTGCCAAGGCTGATTTGCGGCTAAAGACATCCTGAATCGGCGTGGTAAAATGATTTAAAATAAGTCACTGATTTTATCTGGGAAATTATCAGCGGAATTATCAGTGAAATTATCAGGGAAAGAGGCAAACCAATGGCCCCACAGGAAGCGTTCCAAGATCCCCTTTTGCAAGAACTGATCCGCCGTGAACTGTTGACCCAAGAACAGGTGCAAACTGCCGCTGAACTGATAGCTTCAAACCTCGAAGCGGGCCAGCAGGCTTTGGCGGGCACCCGTTATCTCTGGGACCAAAATGCCTATACACTCCAGGCCTATCGCTATCCCGAGGGGCAGGAAAAGTTTAACTTACAATTGCCCAAGCCTGATGGGGCAGATAAGGCCATCAATCTGGCCGATTGGGAGCAGGCGGGTACCCATTTGACTCTGTTTAACCCTGAGAGTGCCAAAAAGGCCGAAGATATCGCCTGGCAACTCTCGCCGCAATTGGAAGTGATTCAGAGTCGGGAAGGGGCTTTCTGGAATGGCCCTTTTTTACAGGACAACAATTTAGCACTGGGACACAGTTTTTTCTGGAATGCTTTTCCCAAGCAGAGTATGAATGCGCGTCCGCTCGACTTTTTTCTGGGCTATCAAGGCAATTTGGCCACTTTTGCCGATCGCGGCGCAGGCCAGATCCATCTGGTCAATCTCGAAACCGGGCAATTGCTCAAAACCCTGAGTTTGCGCAATCCTGGCTCCAGTAAAACCCTCAATCTCTGTCTGGCCGAAAAAAGGAAACGGTTGTATCTCACCGATAACAGCACCAGTATCACGGTGATCAATCTCGAGGATTACAGCAGCCATAAAATTTCCCCGGCTGTGGGCTTGCTGGGCAATTGTGTGCTGAGCAAAGATGAGGCATTTTTGTTCGTTCTGGCCACCAAACCCAATCCGGGACTCAAGGTCATCGATCTCAAAACGGAACAGATGAGCAAAGATATTGCGATCAAAGGGGATCTCTTCAGTACCAATAGCGATTCTCCTGTTGATCTGATGGCTCTTTCTCCTGATGGCGAACAATTGGTCTTTATGACCTATCTCAACGATCCAGATCCCTTTACCCCGATTATCACTGTGATCGATGTGCCCCGTCAAAAGACCACTCAGCGTTTTTCGATCAAAGATGGCACTCGGCCAGCGGCCCTGAATTTCTTGGGTATTAACCCCATTGCCGCCAAAAATCAGACCGTACTTGAGGTTTTATTGGGACAAGGAACGGTCAGCGATGAAGCGGTTCGTGATGCCCGCGTGGCCGTGCGCCAGAAAGCCTTGGAAGACTCCCTGCGCCAACAAGAGGCCCAGCAAGCTGCGGTGCCGACAATTGATTTGGAGCAGCGGGCCTTTGAGGAAGCGCAAAAGAAAGAAGAAGAAGAGCCTGAAGAGGCTCCGCAAGAGGGGGCTCCCCCGCCGTTTAAACCTGAAAAAGCGCCCCAAATGAATATCTCTCCGGCGGCCGATGAATTGATCACCAAAGTCTGTTCCGACACGATTTTTATGCAGAGCAAGGGCGAAGTTGATTTGCTCGGCGATCCTGAGCTGACTGAAAATCTGGTGCGGGTTAAATCCGCTGCTACCCGTGCCCGCAATGAGTTGGAATGGTATACCGGGGCGATTATCAAACTCAAAAATGTGGTGGGTGATTACCACCTCGATATTGTGATTCTGCGCGAGCAGATGGAAGACATGTTGCACAAATACGAACGTGACAGTTTGGTCAAAGCCGGTTTGAAAACAGTGCCTTCGAATTGTCCCAACTGCTCAAAACCTCTGTTTGGCAGTTATATCTGTTCTTATTGCGGCTACGAGATTGAGCGCCCCGAAGAATTGCTCAAACGTGGGATTATCAGTATTGCTTCCGCCCGTCCACTGGATAACCTTACCCAGGGCCATTTCCTGATGATCGATATGGAGGGCAAACGGATTCTTGAAGTGGATGAAAATAAAAATATTTTCTGGACCATGGGCAAAGACATGCTGATGGAAGCCTCGATTGAATTGGCCTTCCCCCGCGACGCGGTGCGCCTGCCCACCCGCAATACCTTGGTCACAGATTACAGCCTCAACCGGATTATGGAAATCACCCCCAGTGGCCGTTTGTTTTGGGAGTTTAACCAGGGCAAATCTGCTGATCACAAGCTCAAAAACCCAGTGCGTGCCACTGCCAATGGCTTGAATCAGGTTTTGATTGTCGATCAGGGCAATCACCGTGTGATTGAGGTCGACAAAGACTCAGATATTCGCATGCAATACGGCCAACTTGGCGAAGCCGGTATCAAACTCGGGTTGCTCAATACCCCCAGTGATGTCCAGCGTTTGGCCAATGGCAATCTCTTGATCACCGATACCGGCAATCACCGCATTCTGGAATTGGAAAATATGGAAATTGTTTGGCAATACGGCAATCCTGAGAACAAGGAGTCAGGGGGCTATGGTATTGAGCCGGGTTATCTGAGCTACCCTCAATCCGCTCTGCGTCAAGACAATGGCCATACCCTGGTGGTCGACGCTGGCAATTTGCGTATTTTGGAGTTGGACGCCGAAGGCCAGATTCTTTGGGAGCATTTTACCCACTCAGGGCCTGAGGAGTATCAGATGGACTCCCCTTTCCGGGCCGCCTATTTCTGGAATGGTCTGGTCTCGATTTTGGGTGAGTCTTCGATGATTGAATATGACCCTGGTGAGAAAAAGGTGGTTTGGGGCTGTTTGATGTCTGACTTTGAAAGGGCCAAAGCCGTTCTACAGGTTGAACAAACCACCAAACGCTTTGTCAAACACGGGGTGCGCAATCCTTATATGCGTCTTGCCGATAAAGCGGAAGAAGAGGCCGCGGCCAAAGCCGATGCCGTGCAGGCCCTGATTTCTAAACGGATGTCAAACGTGCGTTCCGCAGCCAGTAACAAGGCACATGTCTCGCTCTTTGGAAAACCCGAATTGGAACCCTTGAAATTTTATCTGGTGGATCGCACCAAAAACCGCGTGATTCTCACTGACCGTGAGGGCCGTATGGATTGGCGCTATGGTGAGGGGGAGGGGCAAACCCTACAAAAACCCAACTCTTGTAATCCAACGGCTGCGGGCACACTTCTATTGGCGGATACCGATCAGCATCGGGTCATAGAAATTGACATAAAAACCGGCGAGATTGTCTGGCAATTTGGTGAGACGGGCAAGCCCCGCGACAAACAAGCGGGTTTAAACCGCCCCCGTGGGGTACAACGCTTGGCCAATGGCAATACCCTGATTGCTGATCAGGGCAATACCCGCGTCTTTGAATTGACCCCTGGGGGTGAAATTGTCTGGTCGTATGAGGGGGTGGATCGCCTGACGGGGCCTTACCATGCCTCAAAACTCGAAACCGGCAATGTGCTGATCACCGATTGGGCTGCCCACCAAGTGATCGAGGTTTCTCCTGCCGGTGAAGTGGTCTGGCATTTTGGTGTACGCAAAACCACTGGCGAAGACGCCACCCATCTGAGTTACCCAGAATCGGCATGTCGACTTTCCAATGGCAATACCCTGATTGCCGACACCCGCAACGATCGGGTGGTTGAGATCTCTCCTGAAGGAGAAATGATCTGGGTGTTTTCAGGGCGCAAAGAGATCAAATATGGCTCTCCGGCTTATGCTGAGCGCATGGCCAATGGCAATACCCTGGTGGTTCACAGTCACAACCGCCAGATGATTGAAGTCTCGCCTGAACTCAAAGCTCTCTGGAAACTGATGTTGCCCTTTGATCGCCCTGCGGTGGCAGCGAAACCTGCTGCGACAGAAACCCCTGCTCCATGATTGCCCTGGTCACTGGCGGCAGCCGTGGCATTGGCCGTGCAATTGCAGCTTATTTGGCCCGTCAGGGCATGACCACTTGGCTCTGTTCTCAAAACCGTGAGCGTCTCCACCAGACTTGCCAGGAATTGCAGGCCCAGGGTTTGCCTGTCAAGGCCCAGGAATTGGATGTGACCTCGGCCTGGGAAGTGGAAGAGGTCTTTGCCAAAATTGTGGCTGAGAGTGGCCGTTTGGACGTTCTTGTTACCGCTGCTGGAGTTTCAGGCTTCAGTGATCTCGAGAGCGAACAGGACATGCAAATCTGGCAGCGGATCATTTCCACCAATCTCACAGGTACCTATCTTTGTTCCCGGGCCGCTGTTTTGGAAATGCGCAAAACGGGTGGAGGACGCGTGATTCATATCTCTTCTGTCTTGGGCTTAAAAGGCATTCGCCATTCGCTGGCTTATTGTGCAGCCAAACACGGGGTCGTAGGACTGACCCGTGCCTTGGCTCAGGATGTGATGCCTTGGGGAATCACGGTCAATGCGGTCTGTCCCGGTTGGGTTCGTACAGATATGGGGCAGCAGAGTATGGCCGCCATTGCAGAACATTATGACTTGCCTCCCGCCGTTTTTGAAGAAGAAGAGCTGCGTGCTGTGCCCTTGGGACGTTGGATTGAGCCCGAAGAAGTGGCTGAAATGGTAGGTTATTTGATCTCTCCCCAAGCGGCAGCTGTGACAGGGCAGGCTTTTGAGATCTCTGGTGGTCTTTAGATTTAAGCGAAGGTTCTTTCTCTTTTAACCGCTTTTTAATTTTTAACGCTTCAGATCACACTCAACCTGGGCGATATAAATAGTATCAAAATCGCGTAGAAGGAATTTAAATCAAATGTCTATTCAAGCTCTTTCCAACCAGTCCACCATCATGGCTGCCCCCGTTGCCAAACCCCAGGCTGAAACTCCCAAGCCCGCTGCCTCTGAAGCCAAACCCAAATCAGGTCTCGATACCTTTACCAATACCTTGGCAGGCGCAGCTGTTGCCGCTCAAACCACAGGCCTCGTTGCCGCTGGTGGTGCTGGTGTGATGAGTTATCTCAGTTTAAAAGAAGCTCCTGTTTTCCACCGCGTCTTGCTGTCTGCTCTGAATGCCGGTGGTGGTGGCATTGCCGGTGCCGTCGTCGGCGGTCTGAGTGGCGCTGTGGCCGGTGCATTTGCCAATAGTAAATCCGAAGGTGCCATGTATGGTGCTGCAACCGGTGCTGTGGCCGGTGCGGCTGCCGTGACTGCTTTAAACCTCAAGATGGGCAAGGGCATGGATGTCAAAGCCATGGGTGGCGGCGCTCTCTTGGGTGCAGCCCTCGGCGCCGTTGGCGGCTTTGCGGGCTCTCTGGTCAAAAACGATTAATTAGTAGATATCTATTTCAAAGGCCCGTGGAAGTCCATTCCACGGGCCTTTGTGCGTTGGATGGTGTTTTGGCTTAGCTGCCGCTTTCACCCGATTCGGGGTCCAAAGACAGGCGCCTTGAGAAAAACATGACCAGGGCCAAGACCACAAACAGGCCCAGGCTGCCCATCAGCAGGGCATAGTCTTGCTGATCGATAATCACGTAAATGAAGCCGTAGAGTGCTGACAACACCCCGCCAGTTACTGCCGTTAGGGGCCAACTCTTTAAGAAACCAGCGGCGTAAGCGCTGATCAAGAGCAAGGTCATACTGGCGGCTGTGGCATAGGCTTTTTCAAAACCAAGGATTTCTGAAATTGAGAGCAAGAGCGTATAAAAGACGCAGAGAGCAAAACCGACCAGCAGGTATTGCAGCGGATGCACCAGACGTCCTGTCAAAATTTCGACAAAGAAAAAGGTAAGAAAAGTTAGACCGATAAAAAACAGGGCATATTTGACTGAGCGGGTGACTTTCTGATAGTGGTTGTGAGGTTGAATGAGCCAGACACCAAAAGCAGCATTTTCAAAGCTGTATTGTTTGCCTTGCCAGAGTTGTGGGAAATTGCGGTTCAGATGTAAGACTTTCCAACTGGCCTGAAAGGCCTGGGGCGAAATGCTGCGGCTGTCGGGCAAGAAGGCGCCATCAAAACTGGGATCGGGCCAGGGGGCTTTGAGCTTGACTTGGGTTTCTTGGCCGACGGGGACAAAGAAGAGCTTTTGGGTTCCTTTCAGTTTGAGCTGAATCTGGAAATTAAGTTGTTTCTGTCTTTGCGCGACGCTCAGTCCGACAGGGGTATGAATTCCCGACTCATAGAGATGATCTGTGACCGTGCCGGGATCAAAGGCATGGCTTTGGGGACCCCATTGTAATTTAACGGTTTCTTTGATTCCGCGCAGGTCGGAAATGCCTGTTGAAACAAAGGCCTGCTGCCAGAGAATCTGGTCTTCGGCAATGGGCAGATTTTTAAATTGAGCGGCATTAAAATGACCTTTGAGCTCTAGATCGGAGGTATATACGGTCAAGGTATAAATGCCCCGGTGCAGCTTTTCAGGCGATAAACTGCCCTGAATATCCAGTTTCTGCGGCAAAATGTGGAGGTATTCTGTGATCGTGCGAACTTTGCCTTTTTCAAGGGGAATCTCCTTGCGGTAGGGCAGAGTCAGAATCGGGCCCGTCAGGGTTTGGGGATCTGCCCATTTGCGGTTAACCTCTTCGCTGGCACTTCGCTGCAACCCTTCTCTTTCACGTACAAGGTCTTGAATAAAGGCCACAGGGATCAACGAAAAAAGGAAGAGAAACATCATCGAAAAGAGTTTAAAGGTCACGGAGGAGCGCATCCGTTGCCAGGATCTGCGCACATCTTGCCAGGTCATCTGGGCTGAAAGTGGTGCTTCTGGCGGTTTTGACGGGGGTTCGGACTGCATTTATTATCTCCTAAAGAACTTTGTTGTATAAAGTGATCTAAAAGAATAATAAACTACTTTGTGTTGTAAAGTAAAGTCACCAAAACCATTTTTGCTAAAATCGGGTTTAAAAAGAGAATTTAAGCGGGACTGTTTTCGCGTTGAGGTTTTGCTTTGAGGGGCAGGCAAATGGTAAATGTGGTACCGGTATTGACCACACTGTTGACTTCAATACTGCCACCGTGGGCTTCGATGATGTCTTTTACAATCGAAAGACCCAGGCCTGTTCCGCCTGTGACGCGTGAGCGGGCCTTGTCGACCCGAAAAAAGCGGTCAAAGATCCGATGCAGATCGATCTTGGGAATGCCTATTCCTGTATCCGTCACTTCGATCACTGTTTGCTCGCCTTCGATATGGGCGTGTAACGTAACAGTTCCATTTGGGCGGTTGCATTTGATTGCGTTATCCACCAGGTTGATTAAGACCTGTAAGATCCGATCCCGATCGGCCGTCATCATGGGCAGGGTACTGGGGTAATCTGTGACGAGCTCAACATCGTTGACCTTGCTGTGGTGAGACATGGTCGATGCGACATCGTCCAAGACCTCAAACAGGTCAAAGGAGGAGACGTGCAACGAGGTCTCTGCTTCGTCGATATTGGCCAAAATAATTAATTCATTGACCAAACGCGTCAGCCGATCGGCTTCTCTTTGGATATTGGATAAAAATTTATCTTTGAGTTTGGGGTTGGCGATCGCCCCCATTTGCAGAGACTCAGCCGCCATTTTGATTGAGGTCAACGGCGTTCTCAATTCGTGGGAGACATTGGTGATAAATTCCCGTTCCAGCGATTCCAGACGCCTGACAGCGGTCAGATCTTGAATTTGCATCAAAAAACCGCTGTTTTCAGGCAGATGATAAGGATGGGCGTTGATACAGAGCGTTTTGGGTTTGGCTGTCCAGGTCGAAATAAACTCATGTGAAACGGCCTTGGACTGACTCATTTCTGACCACAGCCCCGGCAAGGGAGAATCGGGCCAGAGTTCACTCAGATGTTTTCCTTGGAGTTCGTCACCTGTTTCTAAGATCCCATGGGCATCGGGATCCACAGACAAAATTTGCCCCTGTAGATCCAGAATGAGAACTCCGCTGTTGACGAGGGCCACGGCCCCGCTTAACCCCCGAGGCGGTAGCCGAAACCGCGCACGGTCTGCACAAAACGAGGATTGCTGGGATCTGCCTCGATCTTTTCACGCAGCCAACGAATATGGACATCCACCGTTTTGGTGTCGCCATAAAAATCCAATCCCCAGACTTGCTCGAGCAGTTCTTCGCGGGAAAAGACCTTGTTGGGGCTGGACATGAGCATGGCCAGAATCTTAAACTCTTTGGGAGAGAGTTCAACAGCCTTGCCACGTACAGTGACTTTGTGTTCGGTCAGATTCATCTCTAATTCTTCATAGCGATGGGTTTCTGGCTGAGTACTGTCGTTCTCAGCACTTTTACTGCGACGGAGCAGGGCCCGAATGCGGGCGATCAACTCGCGCAGGCTGAAGGGTTTGACCAGATAGTCATCAGCGCCGACTTCAAGACCAATCACGCGATCAATTTCTTCACCTTTGGCAGTGAGCATAATAATAGGGGTTTCATTGCGCTCACGGCGAAGCATGCGACACACTTCTAATCCGCTCAATTCAGGCAGCATCAGATCCAAAACAATCAGATTGGGCTTTTCGAGCTGCACTTTCTGCAGGGCGTCCTGACCATTGTGGGCACAGACCACCTCAAACCCCTCTTGTTTCAGAGCGTATTCAATAGATTCAACGATGGACTCTTCATCATCTACTAAAAGAATCTTATCAGCCATGGTCGCTTCGTTTTACCTCTACCTGTGATTGATCAACATTTTGTGTACGATGTTTCTGCGCACTCATTTAATTTAAGCTTTGGGGTCTAAACTTGGTTTCTAAACCGAATGTTTAAGTCCAAAAGCCTAAATGCTTAACTTGCGTTCAACTCTTAACTTGCGTTCAACTTCGGTTTAACTTGTTATGTTTTATCAAGTATAAGACATTATTACCTCATCTTAACATGATCTCTTAATCTGTGCCATAGTCGTCGACAAAAATGCGCAAGAGCCGGATTAACTCCGGCTCTTATCGATAATTTTCAGGATAAACCGATCTTAATGACCCAAGCTCTCCAAATACCGTTCAGCATCAATGGCCGCTCGACAGCCACTGCCTGCAGCGGTAATTGCTTGGCGGTAGACAGGGTCATGTACATCACCTGCAGCAAAAATGCCAGGAATATGGGTTTTGCTACTGGCGCCTTCTACTTTGAGATAACCCACCTCGTCGGTTTCGAGATATTCTTTAAACAGATCTGTATTGGGACGATGGCCTATTGCGACAAAAACACCATCGATCGGCATCTCTGTGGTTTCGCCATTGACTGTGTTTTTTAAGCGGATCGCAGAGACTTTTTTATCGCCCAAAATCTCTTCAATTTCGCTGTTCCAGATAAATGCGATTTTGGGATTGGCCATGGTGCGATCTTGCATGATCTTCGAGGCGCGCAGCTTATCTCGCCGGTGAATCACGTAAACTTTATTGGCAAAGCGGGTCAAAAAATTGGCCTCTTCCATCGCGCTGTCTCCCCCGCCGACAATGCAGACCTCTTTATTGCGAAAAAAGGCCCCGTCACAGGTCGCACAGGCCGAAACGCCGTGCCCCATCAGACGCAGTTCGGATTCCAGGCCAATTAATTTGGCCGTGGCACCGGTGGAAATAATGACCGAATTGGCAAGATAAGTTTCGTTTTCGACTTCGATTTTAAATGGGCGCTGTGAAAAATCAACGGCGGTCACGTCACGGGTTTGCACACGGGTACCAAAGCGTTCGGCCTGTTCTTTGAGTTTCATCATAAAATCAGGTCCCATGATGCCTTCGGGGAAACCAGGATAATTCTCGACATCGGTGGTTAGCATTAATTGTCCCCCAGCCATATAACCTTCAAACATCAGGGGGTTGAGGTTGGCGCGGGCAGTATAAATGGCGGCGGTATAACCTGCCGGGCCAGAGCCAATAATAATAACATTTTCTACATTTTCAGACATCTTTCAGAGATCCTTTCAAACGGTTTACTTACATCATACTGCATGATATCAAGCCCTGCGAACCAGATACCCCAATGGGTATATTGGGATTTATTTTGCCCAGACTTCTTGGCCAAAGGTTTTGCTGCCGGGTTGGGTCCAGCGCCCGTTCCAATGGCCTGTTTTGGGGTTCTTGCGAAAGAGGATCAGACCGTAGCCATTGCTCTGGGGTTTGGTGAAAATCACGGCGAAGGCGTCACCGTGATCGACTCCTGTGCCGATATAAGTGGTGGCGCCAAAACGCCAAAAAACAGTATAGGTCTGGCCATTTTTTTCGACGTGAACATGGCCTTTATAGGGCACTTTTTGGCCGGGATTATTGCCCACACAGCGATAATCTCCCAATGGGGCTTCGGCCCAGGCCGGCAGAATAGGAGAGCTAAAAACCATGCTGAACAGCAGCAATTGTCTACCAAATAAACTGATTGTTTGAAGGGGGAGGCTGAATCTCATCGGTATCTCCAATTCTTTTTGCTGAAACTCTTTTGGGCTTTCTAGGCAAGGCGGGGCAGTGTTTCCAGTATAATTTGTTTAGATGTTAAACATGAGGTTCTTTTAAGCGTGTCATTTATGCCCACCTCTCAGGTCACCCACAACCCAGGGATTGATTGGTCTGGAGCTGTGCCCATTTCGGGAGTTGAAAAAAATTATCCTCCTGGATCTCTCTCTGAGCCCGCTCCGCCAACAGTCCCGCCAACCATGTCCTCTGAGCAGGTTCAGATTTCGGAGCAGGCAGTGAATCAACAGAAACCGATGCCTGCCGTTATGCCTCTACTGGCAGCGGCCAAAGATCAGCTTCAGGCCGCCGTTCAGGGTGATAAACCTCTGAGCAAAGCCACCCAGGATTTGGTCGCTGAAGCCGTTTTGCTCGAGCCGCCGAGTTCACAAAAAAAAACAGAACCCCCACCTCCGAACCGACAATTGCCTTTGGGACAAGCTTCTTCTGCCGATGTCTTACATCTGATTGCGCCTATTATTTCTCCCTTGGAAGCGCCGCTACCTGCTCCAGTCCCCTCTGACGAAAACATCAAAGTGCCCGCGCCTTCGAAAGACCAAATTGTGAATCAGACCGATGCCCTGGTCAAAGGCACGATTCTTACTGTGCGTGCAATTCAAGAAAAAGTGCGCTCAGATCCAGAGCTTTTACCACTCTCTCCCCGACCTCTCTTACAGGGGGTGGCAGTTTCGACGGTCGCTCCGATGATCTCCTCTGGGCGTAAAAATCTGCAAGATGTGATTTCTGGGGAAAAAACGGTCAGTGAGGCTGTCGGGGCCGTAGCCAGTGATGCCATGGATGCGATTGTCAGCGGTACTGTTTCCAATCTTGGGCACAAACTGCTCTCGGGGGCCGCCTCTGCGTTAGGTGCTCCACCTGCTACGGCAGAAGCGGTGGGAATGGTGGCTGCTTTCACCTCGGCCCGGCTGAGCAATGTGGTATTGGACGGTACAGGCGCCAAAATGGTGGTGATGGATCAGACCAAAAACTGGCTGGATCGCAATGTAACGGGAACCCCTTCACCTTTACCATCTGTGCTCAACCAAGGGCCTTTGGTGTTTGAACCCGTTGAAATCAAGCCGCTTGAAATCAATCTGAATTTGCCCATTGTGGAACTTCCCGTTTTAAGCGAATAGCTCCCAGCTCAGACCAAAGGGAGTGCGCGCTTCTCGTCTGGGCTTCTCGTCATCGAGATTGCGTTGCTTCTAGTCATCGAGATTGCGTTCGCTGCAAAACTCCAAGCTGACTTCGCGCTCGCGGGTATTTTTTTGCAGGCAACGGGCTTGCAAGGGGCCCGGTTGGTCGCTATCGAGGGTACGCATGGCGCCAGAAAAATTAAAGCGCACCCCAGCATAGATCTGATTAAGCGCCAAAATGCGGCATTGCTGAGGCTGACCTGAAAGTTTAACCTGTTCTTTTAAAAACTGTACTTCATCGGTCAGGGTATTGCCTTCGATCATCAGGCGGGTACGTTCGACTTCAAGCTCTTTTTGCCGTTCGACCTGATCTCGGGCTTGGGTACGGAGATAGATCAGTGATTTGATATTCTCTTCGAGTTTGCGTTTATTGAGTTTAAGTTTTTCTTCGAGATCACCCAAACGGGTTTCTACGATCGGATCTACGCCCAAATAAAGGGTGGTGGTGGTTGATGAGGGTGAGCCCAAAATCCGGGCTTTGATCAAATGGGCGGAGCTGACTTGACCCCCGTTGATTTGGCCTTTGCCCTCTTGGGTGCCAACCCGAATGGGCCCCACCGTGCGGACCTGACTGTGAAATAGGCCTTCGCGCACATGCAAGCTACCCTGGCATTCAATCTGAGCCTGTTGAATGAAGTGTGCATGAATATTGCCTTTGGCACGAATATGGGTGTTTTGGTTGCCAAAGACCGAACCGTGGATCACAATATTTCCCCCGGCATTGAGAACCGCATCTTCGACCGAACCTTTGACAATAATATCTCCTCCCGCCTCCACCTGATAGCCGCTGTGAACGTTGCCTGCAATGATCACCGAGCCATCAAATTGAATATTTCCGCTTTTGACCCCGACTTCTTCAATCTGAACCAAATTCTGAATCCGCACCGATTGCACCCCTTTAACGGGATGCCCTGGAATCGCGGCTACCAATAAATTGGGATCATCAGGATGTCGACAGGTTCCTTCACCTTCGAGCAGGCGGCGGTCAACCCCTACCCGAGGGGAGATGATCTTGCCGCTGAGATCTTTGCCCGCTTTGCCTTCGATCGGTGGGTGTCTGAGTAAAAGTGGGGTATCCTCGGGAACGGTGGCCAAAATATTGAGCTGGCGAAAATCCACTGAACCGTCTTCGTTTTCAACTGGGCCTTGGCCGATTTCATCCAGCAGGTATTCCAGCCAGGCATCCTGGCCATCTGTGACGGGTTCTCCTTGGGCCACCAATTCGCGCTCCAAAAAACCCTGGCGCACAGCTTTATCTAAAACCGCTTGGTTCAGGCCAAAAATCAGGCCTGAACGCTGTAAAAATGCCAAGAGGATGTCTGGCGTGACCGTTTCTAAGGCATAAAGGGGATCCACATTGAGCCAGGCCTGTTGCCAATCGGCGGAAACCTCCAAGGTGATACCATGGGGGCGATCATTAAAAATATGGGGTTTGAGACCCAAGGCCTGATCGGTGTTTTCAAGACCTTCTTCTTCCAATACATCTTGAATCCGACCCATGACAGGATTGGTTTGGTTGGTATGATCTTTGTATGAACCGCCAATTCGGGTTTCTGAGGTTAGGCGGTTGCGCATAATCCCGGTAGGACGTTTAATCAAAAGATTGGGGCGGGGCAAATTGGAGGCGCCGGCTTGTTCGCTCAATTCGATCTGGCTACGCAATTGCTGTATATCTGCAGCCACATCTGACATATGCTGGTAGCGTTCGCCCCGGCGTTTGTGTAACATGCGCTCAATCAAGGTATTGAGTTCGGGGCGCAGACTGGGATTGTGGGTTTGGGGGGGCGCCAAGGGTTGAGAGAGAATATTCATAATGGTTTGCCCCATGCTTTCGCCCTCGAAAGGCAAACGGCCTGTGTAGATCTCATAGAGCATGACACCCAGAGAGAAAATATCGGCGCGGTGATCGACCATGGCTGAATCTTGCAATTGTTCGGGAGACATATATGAAAGCGTTCCCAACATCGTGCCCGCCTGGGTTTGCAGGGTGAAATGTTCGGTTGTGTTCATACGCGCAATGCCAAAATCCATGATTTTGACTTGGCTCTGAGGGGTGATCAAAATATTGTCGGGTTTGATGTCTCGGTGAACAACGCCCTGTTGATGGGCAAACTCGAGCGCGTCACAAATTTGAACCAAAATATCTAAGAGCTCTAATTCGCTGAAGGCGTAACCTTCGCTGAGCAGGTCTTTGAGGGTTTTTCCTTCTAAGAGCTCCATGATCAGGTAGTGTTCATGGCCTTCTTGGCCGAAATCGTAGACTGAGACGATACCGGTATGTTGGAGCAGACCCGCGGTGCGAGCTTCACGCTGGAAGCGGGCGATCATCTCTTCGGCATCTGCACTGCTGAGGTTTTCCAGCCGCAGTTCTTTGACCGCCACAGGCCTGTGATTGAGTTGGTCAAGGGCCTGATAGACAACGCCCATGCCCCCACGGCCAATCTCTTTGATCAATGCATATTTGCCCAAAACAGTTTGGGTTTGTGTCATAAACTGAATATCCCAAGGTTTTCAACATCTGCTCTTAACCAGTCTTTTTGAGACTGGAAAGCACAGTACTAAATGACTGCTCTATTTTGATCTAATATACACTGAGATATAAGGATTTAGTTTGTTTTTTGTGAAAAATTAATCTTCTTTGCGGCTGTCAAAACCGTCAAAAAGCGGACCCCCTACCAGGGTCAATACCTCTTCGGCAAAGCCCAGTAAGGGATTTTTATCTGCTTGGCAGTAGAGTTTTTCCAGGGCCTCGCATAAACGATCTGCCGTCTCAGGATTGGCCCTGGCCAATGCGCGATGCAGCCATTTGCCGTTGCCGCTCCATTGCCGCTGATGCGCCAACCACAGATCTGCGGCCGCTTTTGCCAGCTCTGAGCCAATATAGAACATTTCTGCGCGCCTGTCTGAACCGCTTAAATCTTCGCGCAGATCGCTCAGATGGTAGCGTTTGGCGCGGATCGCTTTTTCTGAGAGTGCAGCGGGACCTGCGGCAAGTAACTCTCTGCATTGTTGCTTGAGCACTTCGGCTTGGTTGTCGAGATCTTGAATGACCAGGCCCTCGCTGCACATTTGCAAGAGCGAGGGGGTGCGATTCGCCATATCTGACTGAAAAAAGGTCTGCAATGAGGCTGGGGTGTGCACAAAAAATTCCACGGGCCAGTTGCCCACCTGTTCCGAGTAGCGGTAAGGGGCATCTGGGTCTTGCTCGGTCACAATCACCAGATCCAGATCCGAGGTGGGTGTGCCCTCGCCACGCACGAGACTGCCTGCCAAAAGAGCCAGCACACATCCCGGATAGCGGTTCTGAACCAAACGTGTCGCGACGAGTTGGGGATGGGTCATCTTGGGGGCTTTTAGACGCGAGGGGGCTTTTCGACGACTTTGTCGATCAGACCATATTCAAGCGCCTCTTCGGGAGACATAAAATTATCCCTCTCGACGTCTTTTTCAATTTTTTCGATGGGCTGTCCACTGTGAATTGACATCAAGGCATTTAAGCGGTGGCGCAAGCGGACAATTTCAGAGGCCTGGATTTCAATATCTGTGGCCTGGCCAGTTGCGCCGCCATGGGGCTGGTGAATCATAATGCGGGCATTGGGCAATGCCATGCGCTTGCCTTTTTCACCCCCGGCCAGCAAAAAGGCCCCCATGCTGGAAGCCTGGCCAATACAAATTGTGCTGACAGGGCTTTTGATATGTTGCATGGTGTCGTAGATCGCAAAACCTGCGGTGATTAATCCACCGGGCGAGTTAATATACATCGCAATTTCTTTTTCGGGGTCTTCGGCTTCCAAAAAGAGCAATTGGGCAATAATGACATTGGCGAGTGGCTCATCGACTTCGTCTCCGAGCAAAATAATCCGGGATTTGAGCAGACGCGAAAAAATATCGTAGCCCCGCTCACCCTGGGGGGTGTTTTCAAAGACGTAGGGCACGATCACGCGGTCCAGGCGTTCGGGTATCAGGCGGTTGGTTTCGTTCATTTTCAAAGGCCTTTGTGCAGGATTTCCCTCATCATACCACTGTCCTGGAGGGGGTGGGGACTTGCTATACTGTAAAGACACAGGGCTGTTTTGGGTGGTTAGTCCAGCAGCCATTTTGGCGCTTCATTTTAATTAAGTTATTGGGAGATAATGGATATGTCGGTACAAACTCAAATTTCAGAGTGTCTGGAACAGGCTTTATCCCCCCTTTCTCTCGAAGTGATCAACGAGAGTCATCAGCACAGTGGGCCCGGTTCAGAAACGCATTTTAAGGTAATCGCCGTATCTGAGGCCTTTCTTGGGCAAAATCGTGTGGCTCGCCACCGTCAGGTCAATGCGCTCTTAGAAAATCTAATGGGCAACCCGATTCATGCCCTCTCTTTGCAGCTTTTTACATCGGCTGAATGGGAAGCCCGATCGGGGGTTGCTTTGACTTCGCCAGCCTGTCGTGGCGGTTCTAAGGCTGTTGGGGCCTGAACGTTGCCGTCTGAACACGTGTCTTAGGTACTGAGGGTGGAGCCTGTTTATCGGGCTGTGATTGTGTCAGAACACCCAACCATTTTAGACATTGAACATGTATAATACAGCTTATGAATCAACCGATGCCTCCGCAGCCCAAACCAGCTGCTCCAAAAAAGAAAATAACCAAGGGTCGTAAAAAAACCGATCCCTTTTGGCCAATTGTGATTATTCTGTCTATTTTGGCTTTTACGGGGTCTTTCTGGTTTTTTTACATGTTAACAAGCAAAATTAATACCCGCACCTTTGAAACCACAGATAAACCCAAGTTGATGTTGACCCCCACGCCCTATCAACTCGAAGGTGAAACCCGCACCGTTGACTATGGCCCGGTCCCCACGCCGACTCCCCTTGAAGCAGTTTCTGCTTCACCTTCTCAAAATGCTGTTGTGGCCACCGGAACCCCCGTGCCCAGTGTCACTCCCTCTGCAGCACCTTCTGCGATAGAGACCTTGGCGCCTCCTCCGACTCCGCCGCCGACCCGGACACCCCGTCCGATTGCTACAGCGGTAGCCACACCCACTGCGCCGCCTGCAAAAAAAGCCTCTTACCGTGTCCAGGTGGGCTCTTATTCCAGTCGGGATGCTGCTCAAAAAGTGGCCAACGAATTGTCTGAAAAAGGCTATTCGGCAGTGGTCTCCGAAGACAGTGGTAAATTCCGCGTCCAATTGGGTGTTTATCAGGAGCAAGATGGTGCCCTGGCAATTGCTGAAGAAGTGACCCAACAGGGGTATGCGGTGGTGGTCCGCAAAGTGGAGCTTTGATTCGCCTCCTGGCTCTCTGTTTGAGTCTGTTGTGCGCAGTTCCCGCTTGGGCCTATTCTTCACGTGGCATGGCCGTGCCCGAAGAATTTCGCTTGGGTCCTGTCTTTCACAGTGGCGTGACCCTGGGCGGCACCTTGGGTGATCGTCAGTATTATTTGCTTGAACTCAGGGGTGAAACCCCCAGTTTGGGTTATAGCCGCGTCTTTTTGCGGGGCATTGCGCTCTATGAGTTGCTTTCTTTGCCCACACTCAATACCACCACCCCCGAAGCAAATCCACGTCAGGTGCGCTTGCATCAGCAATTTATCAGTTTGGGTTTTGAGTCTCCCGTCTATTTCTCTGCTTCCCGTGACCTGGATCTGGAGTTCGGCTGGACCGGGGGCTTTACCCTTGAGCGTGTGACTTTTAAAGAACCGACCAAACCCGTGGGCCAAGACACCGGAATCGGCGCTCTATTCTCGGATTACCCCGAAATTCAGCCCGCCAGTTTGGGCGTGCGCACCACCCAGACCAATAACACCCAGCAAGACACGCAATTCTTTGGCGGGCAATTGGGGGTCTATAGCCGCTATTATGGCTTTTATCCCTTTGTGCCCTATGTTTCATTGGGCCTGAATCTGGGCAGTTTTTTGGATAAAAAAGCCCTGGTTGAGGGGGTCGAACAAAAGCCCGCAACCATACCAGGAACGCCTTCCACCACGCCTTCTGCAAGCCCAATCAAAGAGCGACAATACAAAGCCAGCATGGTTACAGGTCCGATTTTGGCTGCTGGGCTCGATATCTATATTTTGAGCCGGGGGCTGATAGGAATTGAATATACCTTCTGGAACTGGGATTTTGGGCAATCAGCTGACTATACCCATTTTTTGTCTTTAAAAGCCGGGTTTCTGTTCTAGGTTTTGCCAATACCGGGTTTGTAATTCGGGCGCATCTGGATAAATGGCCAAGGCATAGGCCAGGGTACTTTGCGCCTCTTCGCTCAGTTTTAATTGGGTTTGCGCTTCAAACAGTTTCAGGAAACTTTTTTTGGATAAAGGGTTCCAGCGAACGGCCTGATCGAGATAAAACACGGCATTTTTCCATGCTTTGTTTTCGAATTCACTTTCACCCAATAATTGGTAAGGCAGCCACCACTCAGGGTATTTGCGCATGGCCTGCAGGATCAGATCTTTGGCCCAGGCCGATTTGTTGCTTTCTTTCAGGCGCAAGGCCCGAATAATGTCGTTGCCCGCTGATTGAGGATCTGCTTTTTCGGCTTTTCCCCAATCGGTCAGAGCCAGATGGATATTGTCACCCTCTCGGTATTCCAAATACCCCTTTAAAAAGTACCATTGGCTTTTTTGGCTCTGGGTCCATTCTTCCGGGGGCGCTGTGGGCATCTCTTTGGAATGGTTTTGTCCCTGATACATTTCTTGGAGTTTGACCATCAATTCCAGATCTTCTAGGTAGAGCGGGTTGAGGGGCTGTGCTTTTAATTGCATTTCGATCTTTTGCCGGTTGCCAGCTGCAATTTCAGCTTCCAAACGGGCAGTGTGATAATGTCTGTGTTCGGGAAAAAGCATTTCTGCCCGCCTGAAAAAAGTCTGGGCCAAACGGGGGGTTTTGTCCCAAAGATAGAGTTTTCCCAATTTAAAATGGCCCAAGGCCTGTTCCGGTTCTGCCAAGGTATATTTTTCATAAAAAGTAATTGCACTTTGTACCTGTTCGGACGGGTTGCATTGGGCGCTGCGCTGACAATGAAGCAAGCTTTCAAAAGCTGTATCTCCGGCGATTAAATGTGCTTCGGGATGTTCGCGGGCATGTATTTGGACAATTTTTTTTGCCACTGTGCTTGCACGTTCAAAGTCCAAATTGATCCGATAGAGCCAATTTAACTGTACCCAACTTTCCCAGTCCGGCTGTTTTTTTTCCAGAGCCCTTTCAAAATCCTGAAGGGCTTGAGAGTAATTGGCCTGTGAGAGCTGAATCAGGCTGCGCAACTCGTAGGCCTCTTCAAGCAGCGGATAAGCTTTGAGCAGCTTTTCTGTCTCAGCCAGGGCTGCGCGGTTATTTTGCAAACGCAATAAACTCATCGCCAAACGCAGGCGCAACCCTTTGCTTTGGGGCAAAAATGAGAGGGCTTGTTGATAGGCTTGGGCGGCCTGTTTAAAATCCTCTAACTGAAAATAAATGTCTGCCAAAGCACCTTGGAGTCTGCCCTTCAGTTCTGGGGAGGGCAGCAATGTTAAGGCTTTTTGGTAGCGTCCATAGGCCGATTGGTAATTTTTCTGTTTGTAAGCGACAATCCCCAAACTGAAATGCAATTCGGGGTTATAGGGGTCTTTTTCCTGGGCCTGTTCAAGGTAAAGCCGGGCCTCGTTGTAATAGCCCTGCTGCATCAGGCGCAGTCCTTCGCGATAGAGCGGGTCTACAGGTGCCTGGGCCCCCAGACATAAAAGGGCTGCCAGACAGAATAACAAAGCCTTGCGGGAACGTTTTCCCATGTGTGTTTAGCTGTTTTTTTTCGCTTCGAGTAATGTGCGCATCAATTGATTGGTTTGCGCCGGATCTGCACGGCCTTGGGTGGCTTTCATGACTTGCCCCAATAAAAAGCCCATCACTTTTTCTTTGCCTTCTAAAAACTGCTGTACCTGGGTGGGGTTTTGGTTGAGGATCTCCCCAATAATGCCTTCAAGGGCTGAACTATCTGAGATTTGGGTCATGCCCGAGGCGGCAATCAGGGCCTGAGCGGTTTGATCGCTTTCGAGCAAGGGTACAATCAATGTCTTGGCTATTTTTCCGCTGATTGTACCTTTTTCAAGCAAAGTCAGCATTTCAGCTAATTTGCTTGGTGTCAGTTGGGTTTGAGCCAGTTCCACATGTTTGTCATTGAGGTAAGCAGAAATATCTCCGATCAGCCATTTGCAAATTTCACGGGGATTGGCATATTGCTCTAAGGTGGCTTCAAAGAAGGCCATCGCTGCCGGTTCTGCGACCAAAACCCCGGCATCGGCTGAGTTCAGACCCAATGATTCGACATAGCGCTGGCGGCGAGCCGCAGGCAGCTCCGGCAAGCTCTCTTCCAGGCTTTGAACCCAGGTCGGATCGACTTCGATATCGACCAAATCCGGATCGGGAAAATAGCGATAATCATGGGCCTCTTCTTTGGAGCGCATGGAGATTGTCCGGTTTTTCTGTTCGTCCCAAAGACGGGTTTCTTGAACCAACGACTCACCACATTCGACGGCTGTAATTTGACGTTGAATTTCGTAATCAATCGCCTTTTGTAAAAACTTAAATGAGTTGATATTTTTGAGTTCAACCCGTGTTCCCAATGTTTCGCTGCCCAGAGGTCTGACCGAAACATTGGCGTCACAGCGCAGGCTTCCCTCTTGCATTTTTCCATCGCAGACCCCAATCGCCATCAATATACTGCGCAATTCTTCTAAATAGGCTTTGGCTTCTTGGCTGTTACGCAGATCTGGTTCACTGACAATTTCGAGCAGGGGCACGCCAGCACGGTTAAAGTCGATCAGGCTGTAAACGGAGCCCGCCATGCGGTCGGCTCCGGCATGAACCAATTTGCCCGCATCTTCTTCGATATGGATACGTGTCAATTGAATGCGTTTGGCTTTGCCTGCGGTTTCAATGTCTATCCAGCCCTTTTCGGCGATGGGCTGATCAAATTGGGTGATTTGGTAACCCTTGGGCAAATCGGGATAAAAATAGTGTTTGCGATCAAATTTGGTGATGCGGGGAATTTGACAGTGAGTGGCCAGACCAGCTTTGATCCCCATTTCGATCACACGCTGGTTGAGTACAGGTAAGGTGCCAGGTAAACCCAAGGAAACGGGTCCGACATGGGTATTGGGGGCCCCACCAAAATGGGCTGCAGATTCACAAAAGAGTTTTGACTCGGTCAATAATTCTGCATGCACTTCCAATCCTATTACTGCTTCAAACTCAAGCACGGG
>JBIKWL010000141.1:0-13578 GCA_044356335.1 Candidatus Sericytochromatia bacterium | reverse complement strand
CCGTCAAAGCCGAGCAATCCAGGACTGATGACGCACATCTGGCAAGGCAAATTGTGCCATTTTTGGATTCCGTTCAGGTCCAAACCCAGATTGGCTATACCCTCAATGGCCCCGAAAAAACCCAATTGCAATTTAATTTTAGTCCCCAATACAGCGAATCAGAGCTGGTGCCTGGCCGCACCCCCCGCGAACAGGTCAATTTTATCTCCCAGCGCGATCTTCTGCCCGAGACCAATGATGAAAGCAATCGCTGTGGTGCAGCCTCAATGCTCAATGCCTTTTTACTGATGGGAGGCAGTTTCTCAGAGGCTGCCAGCCGCTTGGGGCTGCCCTCAGATCAGCGAACTATGACTTTTGGCAATGTACACCGCGCCCAGGAAGCGCTCTATGATTTTGCCTCTGGTGGCAGCAATCAAGGCCTGTCGGTGGAATTGCTCAAAACCTATTCGAATGGTCAATTGCAAGCGGTTGAACTGCAAGGGGAGATTGTCAAAGCCGCGCAAAAAATGGGGCTCAAAGCCACAGCTTTACATGGTAAGACCTCTGATACCTTCGATCAGCGCGAAGAGGCCGTTAAAAATCTGTTTTACCGCAACCCATCTGCGGTGCTTTTGGTCGGGGTCCATTTAAACCAACAGTCAGGCGCCTTGAGTGCCCCTGCCGAAAAACTGCCAGAAAACCACTTTGTGACCGTCTTTCGCGATCAAGGAAAATTTTATTTGGCAGATACCGGTGCCTCTGACAATGGCAAAGGCAATGCTGTGCGCGAATTGAGTGCCGATCAAATCAAGGCCTTTGTCTACCAAAGCTCTGGCTCGGTCTTGGGAGTCAGCCGTTGGTAATCGGCCCAAGATCGTCTCCCAATCAGGTTTTGGCAGCAAAATTAAGTCGTGAAATTAAGAGCAGGACAGCGAAAATGGTCTCTCGCATTCAACAATTATTCAACAAAAAAAAATTGACGCTGGTTATGTGTTTGGTCCAGAGTGTGGGTCTGGCAATTTGGGCAAACTCTGCCCAAGCGGCTGAAAATATTGCAGTGCTGGATCTCATTGCTAAAAATGGACTGACCCAAGCCGAAGCCAGCACATTGACTGACCGCGTGCGGAGTTTGGTGATTCGACACGGCCAATACCAAATTTTGGAACGCGAAAATATTGAGCGCATTCTCAAAGAACAGGGCTTCCAAAGCACGCAAAATTGTGAAGATACTGAGTGTTCCCTGGAAATTGGACGTCTCTTAGCTGTCAAACAAATTATGACCGGCTCTGTCAGCAAATTGGGCAATCTCTACGCGATCAATTTGCGTATCATCGATGTGCAAAGTGGCAGGGTGGTCAGGGATGAATACGAAGACTGTATCTGCATATTGGAAACCATTTTGACCCAAAGTGTGCCCAATGTGGTGAATAAAATTTTAAGTGACCAGAAAAAACACCCGATCATCCCAAGCGCAAATCCGTTACCAACAACCCCTGTTCTCGATGAACGCATACTCCTGAGAACCCACAAACCCCATCAGCTGTTTTTAGATGGGGGGTGCCTTTGCCCAGCATTTACGGGGTCGGTTACGGGGGCTTAAAAACACCCAGATATGTCGGTCTGGGCTATCTCTATCATTTGACGGATTACCTAGCTGCTGGCGGTCAATTGGGGCTGGAAGGCCTGGTGACAACCGTTAATCCTTTCATCCAAGTCAATGGCCGGATTTATACCAATCCCCATCCCCTGGCCGGTTTTTTTGAATTGGGATTGGGTCTTTATGCCTTTCCTTCCACCTATCAAGTCATTTCAGCCAAACTCGGGTTGGAAAACCGCTGGCAAAATGGTTGGACTGTGGGCATCAGTGGGGGTGCCGTTTATGCTCCCACACGAAGTGACTGGGCGCCCACCTTAGAAACTTCTCTTGGCTACACATTTTAAGCACTGTTGTTTAGCATCTCTGCTGGCATTTGGTATCATGATCAAGTCGCAAAGCATGCTGTATGAGAGAGTTACCTGTGCAGAGCCCCGATTTTCAGGAAGAAATTGAATTAACCGGTATTGATGATTTGGAGAGCACCTTATCGCCTTTTGCTGGTTCTGAGGCCTTTGCCGAATTGCAGGCCCGTTGGCAAAAATCCCCAGCTTACCAAATTTTGGAAAACCTCAGCAGCGGTCCCAGTGCCGAAGTGGTACTGGCCAAAGAACTCCGACTGCAGCGCCAAGTGGCGCTCAAACGCCTGACTCAGGCGCAATTGCAGGACAAAAAAAAACTGACCCGCTTTCTCAACGAAGCCCAAATCACGGCCCAACTCAATCACCCCCATATTGTGCCGATTTACCAATTGGAAGCCAGTCCCGAGGGCTTGATGGTGGCGATGAAACATGTGCAAGGCCAAAATCTGCGCGATCTGATCGAAGAAGCCCGCCGGGCACGCTTTCGCAGTAAAAATATTCCCGAACACCTCAGTCTGTCCACTTTTCTGGAACATTTTCTCAAGGTCTGCGATGCCCTGGCTTATGCTCACAGTCGCGGTGTCATTCACCGTGACTTAAAACCTGCGAATATTATGATCGGTCGTTTTCACGAAGTCTATGTGATGGATTGGGGAATCGCCTGTTTGCTGACCCAAACCCAGAGTTTTGAAAACCAGGTGGAATTACCGACGCTGCCGATCGGGACTGATCTGGAACGCACCCAAGATGGCCCTGTGCTGGGCACCCCCCGCTACCTTTCTCCTGAACAGGCCCAGGGCCGCTACAGCGATCTCGATACCCGTTCTGATCAATACAGTCTGGGCCTGATTCTCCAAGAAATCCTCTGTTTGGCCCCGGCGTATCACGGTGAAAGTGCCGAGCGGGTTCTCGATCAGGCGCGCAAAGGCCAGCGCCAAACCATGCATGCCCCACTCAATTCGCCCCCTTTGCCACGGGCGCTCAAGGCGATTATCGACAAAGCCACCGCGTTCGACCCCGCGCAGCGCTATGCGGATCTCAACGTGTTGGCAGGCGACTTGCGCGCCTTTCTCAAAGACGAACCTGTGCTGGCTGCTCCCGAGGTCATGAATGATAAAATCCAACGCTGGGTGTTTAAGCACCGCCCAGCGATCTTGATCGGGCTCTTGGTCTTTTTGGGGCTGAGTGCTTCTATCAGTGCGGGTTTACTCATGCACCGCCAGCAATCCCTGCTCTCTTCGCGCTTGCGTGAACAAAAATTGAATCAGTTTCTCAGTGCGGTCTCCACCCACAGCCAATCGATTGATCGCCATTTTTTGCAGGTCGAAAGCTGGCTTGAAGGACTGAGCAAGACCTTGGTCTATTATCTCAGCAAAGGCCCTGCCAGTTCTGAAACCTATTACGTCAACAAAACCTTTCAGCCACCAGATCTGGCGCATTCAGATTATTATGGTGGCCCCACCAGTATCGATTATCCGATCTGGGCGATTGCCTACAACGAATCTGAGGCCCAATTGGCTCCGCGTATGCGCCAGATCTTGCCCATGCGCCAATCGTTTAAACGTCTCTTGTTGCGCAGTGCGGGCCAAGAGATGCCTCTCAGTTATGCCCAACAGCGCCAATTGATCGCCGAAAAGGGGGGGCCGATTGTCTGGGCCACTGTTGTCTTACAGGAGGGGGCGTTGGTCTATTACCCTGGCAAAGGCCATTACGAAGAGCGGTATGATCCCCGCACCCGTCCCTATTACCGCCTCGCTGATCATAAATGGGGAAAATACTGGGGCAATCCGTATATCGACGGGGCGGGCATGGGCATGATTCTGCCCTGTTCGATGGGCCTCTACGACAGCCAAAAACAGTTTTTGGGCACCGCCACCTTGGAAATGAAGTTCGACTATTTGATCAATTCGCTGCTCGCTTTGGCTGATGTGCCGGCTGTGCGTCAAACCTATCTGGTTGATGAGGCTGGCCGGGTGGTGGTGCATTCTGAGCAGCGCAACCGTTCGTTTCCAGGCAAAATTTTTCCCGATCTCAGATTGCCCAATTTTGAGCAGGCCGAGGTCCGCGCGGCCATTCTCAAAAAAGAGAGCGGCTTTCGTGTTGTCGATGGCGGAAAAACTCTCTACGCCTTTTCGCGCTTGGATTCCACCGGTTGGAGTTATGTGGTCAAAGCCGATCGCGAAGCTCTTTTTAACAGCGAGGCAAAACCCTGATGGATCTCGAAAAATTGCGCCGCCGCTTGCCACCCGCTGTGGCGTTCCAATGGGATACCCTGCAGGCCGAATTTTTGCGCACAGAACCCGCTGGCTCCGATTTCTTGACCTGGCTGCGCAAACGGAATTTGGTCGATGAAGCGTTGCTGCGCAAAGGCACCGATCAATTGGAACTGAGCCAATGGCCTGTCCCTGATGCGCCGTCAGACTCCCTGCTGCCCAAAGAACTTCTCAATGCAGGCAAAGAGCAAAGCCGGTATGAAGCCCTGGGTGAAGTGGGTACCGGTTCAGTTGGCCAAATTGCCCTGATGAAAGACCGCAATTTAAAACGCAAAGTGGCAGTCAAACACATTCGGCCTGAACTGGCCCAACACCCCCAGGTGCTCTCACGTTTTTTAACCGAAGCCCAAATCACGGCCCAATTGGATCATCCAGGCATTGTGCCCATCTACGGATTGGAAGTCGAGAGCGATGGCAATTTGGCTTATGCCATGAAGTTGATTCAGGGCAAAACCCTCAAGGACCTGATCCGCGAAGCCCGCTTGATTCAAGGCAAACCAGACAAACAAAACCCTGCGAGCGAAAGCAAAAGCGAAGAATACAGCCTTTCCAAGCGCCTGGAACATTTTCTCAAGGTCTGCGATGCCCTGGACTATGCCCACAGCCGTGGGGTGATTCATCGCGACCTCAAACCCGCAAATATCATGATCGGACCTTTTAATGAGGTCTATGTAATGGATTGGGGGATCGCAAGGCGGATCCAAGATCCCGATGAAGATCTTGACAGCGAATTGGCCGAAAAAATTGCCCCCGATCAGGGGGAGCCTTTGATGGAGCGAACCCAAATGGGAGAGGTACTCGGTACTCCGCGTTATATGTCTCCCCAGCAGGCTGCCGGGCGCAGCCGCGAATTGGATGGCCGCAGTGATCAGTTTAGCCTGGGTCTGATTCTCTATGAATTGGTTTGTCTCAAACCCGCCTTTGAGGCCAAAAGTTCGATTGAACTGCTGCAAAAAGTGCTCAAAGCCCAGTTGGAGCCGTTGCCCGGCAAACGCATACCGGCAGAACTGCGGGCGATTATCGCCAAAGCGACCCAACTCAATCCCAGTGAACGCTATCCGTCCGTGCGTGAATTGGCCGAAGATCTGCGCCGCTATTTGCGTGGCGAAGCTGTGTTGGCCCGCCCTGATTCTGCATTGCAAAAATTGTTGCGCTGGATGGGTTATCACCGCCAAGCCACATTGAGCTTGGGACTGGGCCTGTTTGTGCTTTGCCTGTTCGGCTTGAGCTTGAGCATTTTTATTCAACAGCAAACCCTCTTAAAGATTCAGGCCCGCGAACAAAAAATTACCCCGCTTTTAAATCAAGTGGCCCGCTTCAGCCAAGATCTGCGCCGATCCATGCTGGAAAAAGAGGCCTTGCTTGAAGGGCTGTCTGCTCCTGCCATTGCGGCCTTGAATGAGGGCTATCCGGGATCTGCCGCAGAAATCTCTCAGGTGGTCTGGCAAAAAGATCTTAAACCAGCTCACAAACAGGCCATCAAACCAAACCCGTCAGATTTTAAATCTCCTGTCTATCTGGGCAATCCAGCCCAATTTGTCAAAGAGATTTCCCAGCTGACGCCACTTCACAGTCTTTACCGTCAAACCCTGCTCGAAAGTGCCAATTATGGTCAGCCATTTCCAAGTCCATCGCTTGCAGAAGCGCTCTTGCGCAAACAGCAAACTCCCTTGACCCGCACTGGCCTGGTTTTGGCAAAAGGCCTCAGCATTGTCTATCCGGGCCAACCGTTCAACGATGCTGATTGGCGCAGCAGTGACTGGTATCAAAAAAGCCTCAAAAACCCTCAAATACAGTGGTCTAAACTCAAAGGAGAGCCTCTCTTTCGCCTCAGTTTGCGCTTGCAGACCTTTGCAAATGTTTTGGGTTTGGCCTTTGTGGATTTACAAGAACACGATCTGCAAAAGCGTTTAAAACCGCCAGCCGACATGCCTGCACTCAAAGGTCTCTATCTCTTGGGCCCCGAGGGCCAAGAATTGCTGCGCAGCCCAGAGATACCGCCTTTGGGAGCAGATTTTAAGCCGCAAGCGATGGACCTGCAAACGCCGGGCTTCCGCGAAAATGAAGGCCAATTATACGCCTGGCAACCACTCCACCAGGGCTGGCGCCTTTTGGCACATGTGGATCTCAATGCTTTGCTGCAATCCTCCGACTGAGAGCAAAATCACAGTCAGGGTGTGAGCGGGCGCCTGAACAGAGATGCGTGTGTCGCTTATACTTAATTTATCCTCAAACGAGGAGCAAAGTCCGGTGAAACACCTCCCCCCGTTTCACCGGACTTTTGACTTTTTGCCTGCCCGACTGGGAAAACAAGCCCAAATATGGTAAGCTGGCTCAAGGAGCAGAATTTAGATGTTAAACGTCCGTTTATTGCTGTGTTTAAGCCTATGTTTGAGCCCGTATTTAAGCCTTTCGGGCTGTCAGGGGTCTGCTGTCTTGAGTGCGCAAGGACTGACAACTGCTTCAGGCCATTCGTCAACGGTGGCGCAGACCCAATTATTAAATGCCAGTAGCACGCGTTCCTCTTTTCGTTTCCCCGAAGATTGGCAGGGTGTGTGGCGAGGCACCTGCAGCAATACCGGCCCCGGGGGCAAACAAACCTATGCCCCTGTGCAAATGAATCTCACAATATTGCCCCAAAATAATCAGCGCTGGCAGTGGAAAATTGAATACATTTCGGGCGAAAAACAGGTGCGGGACTATCTGCTCAAGCCCGTCGATGCTGCCAAAGGCCATTGGCTGATTGACGAAAACAACGGGATTTTGCTCGACAATTTCAGTGTCCACGGAGGCCTGATCTTGGAAGCCTTTACAGTGGGTCAAACCCTGATTCATGGCCGTCACCAACGGCTCGATGGCAATCTGCTCAAAGTGGAACTCAGCTCTTATAGCCTGCAAGGGGAGCGCAAAAGCGGGGCTGAACCCTATCCGGTTTCGTCTTTGAAGCTTTTGAGTCTTCAGGACTGCGACCTCAAACGCAGCGCGCCTTAAGTTCTCGGCACACCTATGTTTGAAACCGCCCCCCCCTCTCCCCCCACTTTAGACGCAGCACGTATCTCCGCGCTCTGGGAGACCCTGCGCCGAGCCCCTGACCGCGAAGAGGGTTGGCTGCAAGTGGGCAATACCCTCTTTCAAGCGGGAGAACAGAAAGAGGCGATCAAATTGCTGCAAGAAGGCGCCAAAAAGCTGCCTGAATCTGCACCGATTCGCTACAATTTGGGCTATATGCTTGAACAGATCAGCCAATGGGAATTGGCCGCTGCCTGTTACGCCGCCGCCTGTGAATTACAACCAGATTTTTTCGAAGCGTGGTACCGCAGTGGTGAAGTTGCTCGGATGCAGCGCCAACACATCCTTGCCGTTCAGGCCTTTCAAAAAGCCTTTGCCCTGCGACCGGATTATTTGCTCTCTCTGCCCTGGTTGTTAGAGCAATTGACACTTTGCGGAGACACCCGCGCTGTGATTCAAAGCTGTGAATTGTTTCTCGATCCGGATCTGTTCAAAAGTCCTTGGTATCTCAATTTACCAGCCGAATCTCAGACCTTTCTGCAAAAATGGATTCCACGCGTTGAGGGTTTGCAGATTTTCAGCTTTTTTTGCCGCGAAGAGCTGGATACCCCCACCCTGATGGGGGCGATTCGCGATTTTGCCAAGCGCCATGCTGCACCTCATTATGCCCAAAGCCTGCCTCCACGCGATCTCAATCCCGAACGCCGTTTGCGCGTGGGTTATCTTTCGAATGAACTGAGTTCAGATTCGTTTTACCAGCTCTATGCCCTGCTCTTTCAGAGCCAAGACAATGCGACCTTTGACTTCTATGCCTATAACGACAGCGCAGCCTCGACGGGGCCCGTGGTCGAGGTCTTACAGGGGTATTTTCAGAACTGGCGGAACAGCCACAGTTTAACCAACCAAGAGCTCTGGGAGCAATTGGCCCAGGATCAACTGGATATCTTGGTCGACCTCAGTGGGCTGATCAACCCAGGCCGTCTGCCCCTTTTGGCCCGAAAACCTGCTCCTCTGCTTGTTTTGGGGGGCGCAAATCCGCCTTTTACTTCGGGCCTGGAGGTGGCAGACTATCTTTTTAGCGACCCCGTTTTAAGCCCGCCAGAAATCGCCCAGCTCTATCCCGAAAAAATCTGGATGACTTCCTGCTTTTTGCACTGGACCCTGCCAGAAATCCCCTATGAGAGTGGCGAAGCTCCTTGTTTGGACAATGGTTATGTGACCTTTGGCTGTTCCAATTCGATCAACAAGCTCTCAGGTTCCACCCTGCTGCTTTGGTGTGAAATTTTAAAGGCTGTGCCCCGCTCGCGGCTCTATCTCAAAACCCCCTCTCTCGACGATCTCTTGCTGCGGGCAGATTTGCAGAGCTTCTTTTTCCGTCAGGGGTTGGGCCCCGATCGGATTCGCTTGCAGGGAGCAGAAATCGACCACCCCCATTTGCCCTTTTTCTATGGCCAAGTGGATATTGCCCTTGACCCCTTTCCCTACAATGGTGGCCTAACCAGCTTTGAGGCCCTCTGGATGGGGGTGCCCGTGATCTCCTTGGCCGGTGAGCGGCGGGTGGGTGAAAGTGTTTTAACGGCCTTGGGGCTGGCGCATTGGAGCTGCAAAAGCCCCGAAGACTACTTTAAAACGGCTGTGGAATTGGCTTTGCAACCGCAGGAAATCCAAAAATGGCGCAGCCAATTGCGGCAAAAAGTGGTGACTTCGGTGGTCTGCGATGGCCCAGCTTATGCCCGCGAATTGGAATCTGCCTATCGCCAGATTTGGCGGGATTATTGTGCCTCGGAGCGCGCAACAGCACTTTAATTGGCAGCGGATTCCAATTGTCTCAACATCACCGGAAAACCAAACGGGTATTTGAGCAATTGCGGATTTTGTACTTTGGAAAAACGCGAAAAATCCACAGGTCCCCAGGCACCATAGCCCAATTTATTGACATATCGGGCCATTTTTTCTTTGTTAAACAGATAGAGACTCACGCGCATAACGGCTGATTCGGTGGCAAAGTCCAGGCCGTTTAAATAGTCAAACATCAGAATCACGCCCCAGCCCCCGGCCATATAATTGCCCCCAGCAGAGAGAGTGACATCGCCATCGATCAGCGATTTCATGCCTTCTCCGACGGTGCCAATGCCCCCCAGAAGCAAATTTTGATTGGGTTTGAAGCCCATTTTGCGGGCTTCGCGACTGGCTCCGAGTGGCATTCCATCGTTGGTGGCCCAAATCACACGGGTTTCGGGATAGCGGTGCAGAACCTCGCGCAAGCGCTCATGGCCGCGGGGCTCTTTCCAATAGGCAGCGACCACCTCATTTAAGAGTGCGTCTTTGCGCTGGGCCAAAGCAATTTGGAGCCCTGTGATGCGATCACTGGAGGTGCCCTCGTAAGGATTGCCCGCAATGGCCACCAATTGCACCCGGCCCTGTTTGTCGACCAGCCCTTTGGCTTTGGCGGCATCAATCAACTGATTGGCGAGATTATAGCCGGCCTCTTCGTCATCGTTGGTAATTTGCCCGACCCAATAGCGGAATTTTTCGCGGGGTTTGCCCATTTTTTCCCCATCTTCTTCGCTTAAGGCTTCGTCCACATTGAGCGCAAAGACCTTGTGCTTCTCAGCCAGCCGAATAATTTCGGGGCCGGTATTACTGAAGTTCTTAAACAAAATGCCATCGGGTGGGTTTTTGCTCTCAAGGCTTTTGCGGATCGACGCAAGGTAATCGGCAGAGTCGTTTTTGCCAGGATAAATGCTGAGATCGACAGGCAAATCTTCGCCCACGGCTTTGGCAAAGCCGCCTGCAAATTTCCAAAAGACATCGTTGCGGGGCATAAAAAAGGCAATCCGGGGGCGTCGAGCAGCCTGAGAAGCGGGCAAAGAAGGGCCCGCTCCTAAATGGGTAGCGAGGATCAGGCTCAAAACCCAGATCAGATTGCGCTGTTTCAATCGGCGTTCCACTCCACCATACAATTTTCGGTCTCCCAAATGCGCACCCAATTGCAGCGAATGCCGGGCTGAAAATTCTGTAGCTTTTCAAAAAAATAACGGGCCAATTCTTCGGCTGTGGGGTTGTGGGTTTGGAAATAGGCGTGTTCGTTTAAACAGCTGTGGTCAAACTCCATCAAGACCCGTTTGACCAGCGAAAAATCCATTAACATGCCGTTTTGATCGAGTTGAGAACCACTTAAGCTGACACGGATGCGCCAATTGTGCCCATGCATATTGAGACAGCCACGGGATTCGGGGCAGCCAACACCACGCAATTGATGGGCGGTAGAAGAGATGACTTCGCGCGTTACAGTAATCATGCCTCTAATTTAACACAGCCCGCCCGGAGGGGAGAGAGGATTCACAGGGCTCGTCTTTATTTCAAATCAAAATCATCGCCCTTGACGCTCAGGTCTTTCCGAGCTTCTAATACCTTTATGCGCAAATACGTCTTCGCTTATCCGCGTCTCTTTTGGTACTTGGCTGTTTTGTGCCTTTGCCTGTCGGCCTGTCTGCCCCCCGACGCACAGCAGCAGGCGAGTGCGAAGCTCAGTGCGATTGAGGCGCTTTCGAGCCAAAGTGGCAGCCCCGGCTTTGCCCGTGCCCTCAAACCCCGGCCCTTTGTCTTTCCCCAGGATGCGGGCCCACACCCGGATTTTCAAACCGAGTGGTGGTATTATACGGGGAACCTCAGCACGTCTGCGGGGCGTGATTTTGGCTACCAATTGACCTTTTTTCGGCGCGGCCTCAAACCCGGAGTGGCTCGCAAAGACAATGCCTGGGCCACCCACCAGATTTATTTCGCTCATTTGGCTTTGAGTGATCTGCAAAACCAAAAGTTTTATGCCCAAGAGCGCTGGCAGCGGGGCAGTCTCGGACTGGCAGGCGCACAGGCCAAACCCTTTCGGGTCTGGCTACAAAACTGGCAGGTGCAGACTTTGGCCGATGGCAGCACAGATTTGCAGGCCCAGAATCAGGATTTTGAACTACGCTTAAAGCTCAGCTCACTTAAGCCGGTGGTTTTACAAGGTCAAGCGGGACTGAGTCAGAAAAGCCCGCAGGCAGGCAATGCCTCTTATTATTATTCGCAAACGCGCTTACAGAGTGAAGGCAGCCTCAAGATCAACGGAGAGAAATGGGCTGTAAAAGGCCTCAGTTGGCTCGATCGGGAGTGGAGTACCAGTGTTTTGTCCAAACAACAGGTGGGCTGGGACTGGTTTTCGCTTCAACTGGATGATGGGCGCGAACTCATGCTCTACCAATTGCGCAACCGCGACCCTGGCAACGAACGCAACGAGCGCAAAGATCCGATCTCGTCGGGCAGCTTGATCGACAAAGACGGGAAAACGACAGTCATTCGGGCCTCCGACTTTCAGCTTGAGGTGTTGGGCCAATGGAAAAGCCCCCAAACCGGCGTGGTCTACCCTTCGGGCTGGCGTTTATCACTGCCCAAATACGCCCTCAAATTGGAGCTGCAACCACGGCAAAAAGACCAGGAATTGCGCCTGAGTTTTGCCTATTGGGAAGGGGCTGTGCAGGTCCGTGGGGAGGGCCTGAGTGGCAAAGGGTATGTCGAACTGACGGGCTATGATCGCGCTATTCATTCAAAACCCTGAAATTGCGCAGGTGTTTGATCAGCGAAAACCCCAATTGGCGAGACCATTGTTGGGCTGGGGCTTTGACCTGGGCTGTCGTCGAAAATGGCAAACGGCGTCCGAAGAGCACCCAATTGCCTTCGCTGGTCAAACAGGCCCCCAGGCTGGGAAAGATCTGTTTAAGCTGGTCAAGATCTGACTGATTGGGCAATTTTTCTTGGCGCCAGCTGTTGATCACAAACAGCCCTTCGGGTTTGAGCCGGGCGCGGCAGGCCCTTAAAAAATCCAGCTCATTTTGCACAGGCGCAGCCCCTGTGGCAGTATAGAGATCGCAGAAGATCAAATCATAGTGGCCGCTGTCTTGGCTGATAAAAGTGGCGGCGTCTTCAATTTGAATTTGCAGATTTTTGCTGCGCGGCAGATAAAAATAGCGCTGGGCCAATTCAAAGACCAGCGGACGCAGCTCCACGGCGGTGATTTTGACGCCTTTGCAATGGCTGAGCAAAGCTGTGACCAAACTGCCTGCGCCGAGCCCCAGGCAGAGCACCTTGCGCGGGGAGGTATAGAGCAAGCCCAGCATCATGGCCTGGGTATATTCAAACAGCAAAAGTCCCGGTTCAGATTTGAGGCAGGCACTTTGCTCATCACCGGGGCCAAAGGCCAGTAAACGCCGTGCGCCATTGTCATAGACCTGTACTTCACCCGCATCGTCCTGCCCAGAAAAAAGCAAATGACCCAAACTGCTCATGCGAGCCACCGATTCATGGCAGATAATCCGCTAAATTGCTGAGAATTTTGGCAGCCATATTAGCGCTTTGGGCTTTATAAGGCGTAAAAAAACGCTTGCGCAGGGCTGCGCGTTGGGCTGCTTGGGCCTGCCAATGGTGGGGATTGTTTAAGAGAGCTCTCAGTTCATCACTGTGCTGGGGAGAGAGGGCGGGCAGGGCCTGACGCATCAGGGCATCACTTTCCTCTTCTGCCAAAACTTTGTCGGGGTGATTGAGCAAAATCAGATTTTGGTCGGTATAAACGGCGCTAAAGGCCACTCCGCCATAATCACAGAGAATATAATCGGCAATTAAGAAGAGCTCTTGATTGTCGCAAGGGGTCTTGATCACCCATTCAGGGGGCAAATCTGCCAAGCCCTTCAGCTTATCAGGCTCTTGGTGCCAACTCAGGGGATGGGGTTTAATGCGCAGACAAAATTCATCTTCCCCGTTTTGCTGTGTGTTTTGCATCAGGGCTTGAATTAGGGGCAAATAGATGGGCAGGGTGTTTTCGGGCCCCAGGGTGGGCAGCCAGACCAAAACCCGATCTTCGGCCTTGAGGCCGTGCTTCTGGCGCAAGGCGCTACGCAGAGCGGGGTCTTGCGCCTGTGTAAAATAGTCTGAATACCTGGGTACTCCCACTTCCAGTTTGATGCTCTCAGGAAATGCTGCCAGGCGTTCCACCTGCCAGGGCCCAAAACAGAGGTGCAAATCGTAATAGCGGTTCCACTCTGCCAGATTCCAATGGTCGTGGCCCAGGCCATACATCAGGCGAATATTGTATTGCCCGAGAAATTTGATCAGGGGATAATACACGCTGTCTTCAGGGTTCTCAGACAGGTGTAGCTTCATCATACCGTGATAATGGTGACTGACCAGATAGCGGTAGCCTCGGCTCATATTTTGGCTTGAACTCTGGTCTATACTCTGCAAGAGCTGCGGCAATTCATACACCTCACAGGGCAGATCTGCAACCAAGGACCTGAGTTCATCATCGGGATTGATCAGAATCAGGTCG
>JBIKWL010000030.1:0-46112 GCA_044356335.1 Candidatus Sericytochromatia bacterium | reverse complement strand
TGTATTCAAACATGAGCTCTGGAGAGAATTGACCACAAAAGGTAACTGTATAGGTCTGAAAAGTGCTTGTGAAGCGAAAGGGGAAGAAATGCGCAATCGTGGGAGGAGTGGAAGCAGGGTCTGGAACATCGAGGCAATGGTCAGTTACTTTGAAGAGGCCCATGGGCAGAGCGGCAGGGCAATCCTCATTGCTTGAGCAGCCTTCAGTGAGTGCGAAAATGCCATAACTCCCGACAGCCCTGACAGGTGGTGTAAAGGTCAGCGAAGTGCCGTCTTGATTGACAGTCACGCTGGCGTAGCCTGTGATACCTTGTGCTTCGTTTGCCCCGCGAAAGAAAATACCTGTGATGAGTTGCAGATTTTGTCCAGAGACAGAAAGTGCTGATGGGGTTTGGTCGTCGCGGATATTAGATTGAATGGGGCTATTAATGGTGGGCTGGGGTTGGGTGTTGGTGGTGTAAGCCTGCAAAGAAGCGGTAATGGGCTTGTTGTCTTTAAACACATTCAAGGCATTGCTCAAGACCAGCGCGACCGCTTTCGCTTCTCTACCAAAATTTGGGATTTCAACGCCCTCAGCGGTGACGGGATAAACATTCAGAAGTTGGGTGTCTAAGCTTGTGTACTCGCCATCGAAGGCCAGGGCCACCGCCTGAAAATAATCCTTGGACTGTAAGGCTGTGCCATTGGGGACGGGTGTTTTAATAGGATTAAAATAATCGGCAGAGCCGCCTGCTGGGGGAGCGTATTTGAGCACAAGTTTGGAGCCGGATGCCAACTCCTGGGGTTGCAAGAGAATGACTTTGCTGGCGAGATTGTTCACAGTTTCTGTTAAGGGCTGGGGAGAGGTGGCTGTGTGGGTGGGGTTGATGGGGACTGTGGACAGACTGCTCGCTTGGGGGCGGGGGATTTTAAAGCGTTCTTTGCTGAAGAGGTTGATGCTGGGGTGATCAACGGTGGTCGCGGCTTGGGCATAGCTGGGGAATTTGGTTTTGAGATCTGGAATAGCGGTATTGAGAGCCTTGAGACCACGGGTCGTGTGGTTGGGAATGGCAGAATCGGGGAGTTTTAAATCTTTGGCATAGGCTTTGTTGACGGCGATCACAGGGTTTTCTGGGCTGGATTGAGCCGTCAAAGCGAGGTTGGTGAAAAGGGCATTGCCATAATAAGGCGGATAACCCTGCTGAGCACGCAGATGCAAAGGTTTATCAAAATCATCTTGGCTTTCTAAAAAACGTGCAGAATAGCCCAGTAGATTGGGGTCTAAATTCTGGTCTTGGGCCTTGACGCGAAAAGCGCCCATATACGAAGCTGTGGATTCGGCTAACCATCTGTCTTTTGTGGCAAAGTTATCTTCATAGTGTTCTTTTTTGAGATGAGGATATTGGTTAGTAGGATCGTGGTAATAGGCCTGTTGAAAAAGGTGAAAGGCTTCATGGGCAGCGTTTTCGAGATTGCGCGGCCCATTGCAGGTTGTAGATTTATCAGGAGGGGGGCAGAGAGTCACATACAAATTGGACCCCTTGTATTTTCCTGTCCAATCATCCCATTTAGGCTCTGCATAACCCATCACATTGTCCCCATATCCCATTTGCTTGGGAACTTGGAAAATATTTACACGGATCTGCTTTTCCTCTCCACTGCGACCACTTTCATACGTTCCAATAGGAGTAGGCAAGCCTGAAGCGAGATACTCTGTGATTGAATCCTCTATCATATTTTCAATCTTACTTGTCTCTAAAGGAGGAAGAATTTGGCGATCGAAAAAAATATTTGGTTTTGCTTGAACAGATTGTTGAATCTGAAAATTATTTGAACCTGAATTATTTGAGTAACGTCGAACAAAACCATCATTCGGGCCATAATTCGAAGGAAACTGTTTGGCGACATAGGCAAACTGTTTGACCTTTATTTCTTCCTGAATATGCGCTTCAGACTCTGGTACTCCTAAGGGTCTCAGATAAGGTCGAAAAACCCAAGTTCCATTTTGTGCTGTTGCGCTTGCTTTATGCTCAATAATTTGTGGGTCATTATTCCCCACCCGCGCTGCATCTGTTGGCAAATAGAGTTTTGCAGGTTCTTGTAACTCCAGTAAAAAAGGCTCCAGCTTGACAACAGGGGTAATAAAATCCATGCCGGGAACCATAATTTCGGTTGGAGGTGCTTCATCACCATAAAAATCAGGATGGAAGCCCGTCACAAGTCTCTTCTGCGTCGATTCCACCTGAAGTGCCTGTGTAATCCGCACCACGGTGGGCGTCGAAACGGCCCCCGCCGGAATCTCCAGCCGGGCCACACCCGGCAATTCCACGGTGCCGCCTGATGGCCCAATCTCTTTCATGCCCAAAGGCATCGCCACCTGTTCACCTGGTCTGCGCACCAAACGCACCGTAAAATCTGTGATCCCCTGGTTCTTTAATTTTAGGGTGTAGCCATTCTGCTGCAGGTTCCAACTCGGCGGTGTGGGCAGAGCGCGGCGGCCCAAATTCCACCACTTGCTGGTTTGGGCAGCGGGCTCTTGGCCCGGCGCACAGCGGTCGCGTTTGCTCGCCAAGCTGTCCTGCTTTTTGCCATTGACCTTGAGCACCAAGGCATTTTTGCCACTCTCTTCGGTCTGGGTCTCCAGGTAAGAATCCCCTGGCGGGGCCACTTCGCTGCCCTCTTGCTCGCTGTCTTTGATCTCCCAGGTATAAGGCACAGGCTGAGCTGTGGGGTTGTGAACCTGCCAAATGCGGTGGCTTTCGGGCTCGGGTGAACAGCGTGAGGTGAGCTGCAGCTTGCTGTCATTCTGCCCCAAAAGGGTAAAACTTTGATTGAGGCGGGGCTCGTTGTCGTTGCGCCCGAGGGTGTGTTTGACATAGTAGAGCGGGTCTTCGTATTCCAGGCTGCGAGGGCCTGTTGTAGCGGGTTCGCCAGCCAGACGCAGATAGCCCTGGTAGACATCGGCAGGCACCTGTACCACTGCTAGACCATCACCTGCGTTGGCATCGAGCAGCTTAAATTCAGGCCCCGGCTGCAAGGTCAGCTCAAAAGCTCCCTGCTCAGGCACCTGGATATGTTTGGGTTTGTTGGGCTTTTTGTGAGGCAGGGTGCTGAAATGCAGTTTAAACCACGCCCCTGTTTTGAGTGGCGGGCTCACCGCCTCCAGCTTTTGGGGTGGCACCAGGCTGGGAAAGGTCAGCATTTCATACAGGCCCGCCGGGGTCTCAGACTTGGTTGCGAAGGTAGGCAGGATATCCGCTTTGGGTGCTTGTGAATGGGGCGGGGCAGCGCTGGGAATGAGTTGGCACGAAGCCAAAAACAGGGCCAGCAGCCAGAGAGGCAAGAGTGGCTTCCCTTGGCATCGTAAGTGGAAGCGCAAATTTCGCGGCATAAGATTCTCCTTTTGCAGCAGCGAGAGATAGATTCACCCCAAAATAGCACAAAATTACAACGGGGTGACAAAATTTTAACACCACCGGAGCGGCCTTTACAGGCCGCTCCGGTGACAGGGATTTTTAGCGGATTGACTTGGAAATCGGGACTAACTAAAAAATACGTTGAGTCTCAAAAGAGACAGGATTGGATCTGAGCACCTTGCCATTGGGGTAATTGAGTACCAAAGTGGCTGAGATAAATCCTTTGACAGATTTTGTGTAGAGAGCTGGCACGCGTGCTGAGTATTCAAAGCGGTGGAGGCCTGCTGCATTACCTGACGCGACAAAATTGGTTTCTGTGCGGCCATTACCCGTGTATTCAAACATGAGCTCTGGAGAGAATTGACCACAAAAGGTAACTGTATAGGTCTGAAAAGTGCTTGTGAAGCGAAAGGGGAAGAAATGCGCAATCGTGGGAGGAGTGGAAGCAGGGTCTGGAACGTAGAGGCAATGGTCAGTGACTTTAAACAGGCCCATGGGCAGAGCGGCAGGGCAATCCTCATTGCTTGAGCAGCCCTCAGTGAGTGCGAAAATGCCATAACTCCCGACAGCCCTGACAGGTGGTGTAAAGGTCAGCGAAGTACCGTCTTGATTGACAGTCACGCTGGCGTAGCCTGTGATACCTTGTGCTTCGTTTGCCCCGCGAAAGAAAACACCTGTGATGAGTTGCAGATTTTGTCCAGAGACAGAAAGTGCTGATGGGGTTTGGTCATCGCGGATATTAGATTGAATGGGGCTATCAATGGTGGGCTGGGGTTGGGAGTCGATATACGCTTCAAACACGGGTTTTACTGGATTGTTTGAATCCAATTGCCACAAGGCATTTGGAATTAACAAGACAGCGGATTTTGCTGCTGAATGAGGGCCAAAATTAGCCAGACTCACTTCTTGCTCGAATTCGATGGGTAAAAAATCGCCCACTTTTTGGACAATATCTTGATTTCCTTCTCTTAAAACACCTTGGCCCTCGGGGTTTTGAATACCAATCAATTGAGGCTTGAGATAATCCACTACCTGGATCGGAGAGGCTGGCCCATTGGGATAGGCTTCTCTTTTGTCGATACTTTTGAAATGCACTTTCAGAACAGAGTTGTCGGGCAAATCAGGGCTGGGTGTGAGCAGAATATATTTTGTCGCCAAACTGTCGATGCTCTGATCAATCAGCAAAGGTGTTGTTGAGGTCTGTTGAGTACTAATGGGGGGCGTTTGGATGAGGTTAACATGGGCTTGGCGAAAGTCAGAGGACTCAAAAACCTGTAGATTTTGTTTAAACAGCGCATCCTGGGCAAAATTTTTATAAGCGAGGTCAAGGGAATTGTTGCTGTTTTTTCTTTGGATGATCGTGTGTAACGCCCGATTGATACGGGGTGTGACGCCTATTTTTTGCTTTTGATTCAGGCCATATTCTTTGAGCAAATCAAAGACAATATCTAACGTATGGGTAAGCCCCAAATGCCCCCAAAATGAGACTGTTTCATAAGGCCCAGGTGTGCCTAAGGTTTCTCTTGTAACAAAAGGGACGAACAATGTATTGATGCTCGTCACCCTGTCTTGATAGATCAATTCTTTTGCGTCAAAGACAAGCTGAAATGTACTGGCTTTTTGAGACACAACCCAGGGCCCAACGAGGGCCGCACTGCCTTCAATAAACCAGTTATCATCTGCTCCAGGAAATTCACTGCTTTTGTTGGCATAACCCATTTGAAAGGCATGAAACAATTCGTGAATACTTGTATCTGCGGCTTCCTGGGAGTGAAAATCGCAAAAAGGACGACAGGTTGTGAGTTTGATCAGCGTACCCCTGGGTTTACAATTTGCCTGAGCAGTGGGGGCATCACAAAAAACTGGACGGGATGCCGTTCCACTTGCTGGTTGTCCATCCACATAAAGTTGTGGATGCAATTCTACAGGGATTTTTCTCAGGTGCGCAGGAACATCATCGGGAACCCACTTGAGCGGGTGCTTTAAACCGACAAATTCAGAGGTAAAATGATCATAAGCTACCTGCAAATAACCCGCAGCGTTTTCAAGGGCCCCCGCTTCTATATTATTTGTTTTAGCTTCAATCATAAAGTCTTTGTTAATAATCACTCGCCCACTGGGCTCTTGGGCCTGAACCCGAAAATGAGGCTCAGCAGACTGTGGCGGCTCCCAACCAGGGTAACTGACTTCTTTGGCAATATAGGCAAATGTTTTGACCAACATAAAGTCATTGGGCTTCAATTGATCCAGTGAGGTGATCTCTTCGCGCACCCCCAAATAGCCAAAATTCCAACTCAGCGGATTCTCGGGGGTCAATGTTCCTACTTTAAAAGGAAAACGGGTATTTGCGTATTGCGGAAAGAGGTCGGTATACAACTTGGCGTGTTGGTTGAGAGCCAGTCCCAACGGTTCCAATTTAACAATGGCGGTGGCAAAGACATAGCCATTCTCGCAATACTCGGGATCGTTGGGGTTCACGCCGCAGAGCCGTTTGCGTGAAGTGACCTGCAAGAGCTGGCTCAATTTAACCATCTTATTTTCTGAGAGGGCCCCAGCCGGAATCTCCAGCCGCGCAACACCAGGCAATTCCACGGTGCCCCCTGCTGGCCCAATCTCTTTTATGCCCAGAGGCATCGCCACCTGTTCACCTGGTCTGCGCACCAAACGCACCGTAAAATCTGTGATGCCTTGGTTCTTTAACTTGAGTCTGTAGCCATTCTGCTGCAGGTTCCAACTCGGCGGTGTGGGCAGAGCGCGGCTGCCCAAATTCCACCATTTGCTGGTTTGGGCAGCGGGCTCTTGGCCCGGCGCACAGCGGTCGCGTTTGCTCGCCAAACTGTCCTGCTTTTTGCCATTGACCTTGAGCACCAAGGCATTTTTGCCACTCTCTTCGGTCTGGGTCTCCAGATAAGAATCTCCAGGCGGGGCCACTTCGCTACCTTCTTGGTCGCTGTCTTTGATCTCCCAGGTATAAGGCACAGGCTGGGCTGTGGGGTTGTGAACCTGCCAAATGCGGTGGCTTTCGGGCTCGGGAGAGCAGCGCGAAGTAAGCTGCAGCTTGCTGTCTTTCTGGGCCAAGAGCGTAAAGCTGCCATTACGTGTTGGCTCGTTGTCGTTGCGGCCCAGGGTGTGTTTGACATAATAGAGCGGGTCTTCGTATTCCAAGCTGCGAGGGCCTGTTGTAGCGGGTTCGCCAGCCAGACGCAGATAGCCCTGGTAGACATCGGCAGGCACCTGTACCACCGCCAGACCATCACCTGCATTGGCATCGAGCAGCTTAAATTCGGGCCCAGGCTGCAGGGTCAGCTCAAAGGCCCCTTGCTCAGGCACCTGGATGTGTTTGGGTTTGTTGGGCTTTTTGTGGGGCAGGGTGCTGAAATGCAGCTTGAACCACTCACCCGTTTTGAGTGGGGGGCTCACCGCCTCCAATTTTTGCATTGTGACCTGATTGGGGAAAGTGACTCTTTCAGGTGTAGGGGTCTCCGACTTCGTTGCGAAAGCGGGCAGGATCTCTGTCTTGGGTGCTTGTGAATGGGGCGGGGCAGCACTGGGAATGAGCTGGCACGAAGCCAAAAACAGGGCCAGCAGCCAGAGAGGCCAGAGTGGCTTCCCTTGGCATCGTAAGTGGAAGCGCAAATGTCGCGGCATAAGATTCTCCTTTTGCAGCAGCAAACGTTTTAAGACACCCTAAAAATAGCACAAAATTACAACGGGGTGACAAAATTTTAACACCGACAAGGCGGGTCTTTACAGACCCGCCTTGTCGGTGTCAGTGCTTCAGAATAAAAATATAATCTTCAACACCCTAAACCTGACGATCAAAGGCTTTTAAGCGATTGCCCAGTTCTAAAAACACGCTGCGAATATCTGCAAAATCGGGCAATTCCCCATACACCAAACTTTTGAATGTGCCAGTATAGGTTGACTCCAATTGTTTCCACAGGCTGGGATCATCTTGGTAGATCCAGGCTGCGGATAAAGGTTTATTGGCCCACTCCCCCTGAAATTCACTGTTTTTTGCATCATCCGCTTGCACCAGACGTAGGGTTGGGAAAAAATCTGCGCCGACCACAAAAGCCTGTATTTCCGGCAATTGCAGCAAACAATAGAGATCATAGGCGTGGCGAATTTTGCTTTGCAGTTGTTCCAGTTGCTGTGGGTGATAAGATGCACGCACCAGAGCTAGCACTTTTTCTGCCAGGGTTCGGGTTGGCTTCAGGACCTGTATTGCAAAGGGCTGTAGTTCATATTGAACGATAATATCCTGGCGCTTCTGAGTTTGCAGCAGCTGTCCGACCATGGATGAAATTTCACGGGTTTCAAAAGGGTATGGGTTGGCAAAAGCATTGATCTCCAGAATCACGTCAGGGGAGACCTGTGTTGCTTCGGGCAATGTCATCCGCGCTGAATAGGGGTGAGCTGTACGGCGAAACCGAGAGCCTTTGCTGGTGATGCCAGCTTTTACAATTTCTGGAACGTGGCGCGTAATTCCTTTGGAAATACTGTCCATACGGCTTTTGACCTGATTCCCACTCAAGCCTTCGACAGTGAGGGCCAGATCCACATCTTCTGAAAAGCGCTCAATGATACCATAGGCCTTTGAGAGGGAGGTTCCGCCCTTAAACACAGTCATTGCCTGATGGGGTGAACGGGACAGCTCCCACAATACGGTTGTCAGCCAATAATCCTTCTCTACAAAGGCAGCATCAATGCCTGTCGCGGCTTGGACGGCTTCCATTAACGTATCAAAGAGTTTTGGGTGGGTGTGAAGTTTCATGCCATGTTCCAATGCGAGGCATTCGGGAAATACTTGGGATCAAGATAGAGCTTAAATTTTGTCACGGGATTCAGGCTTTGCCAAAGCGTTTTGGCTAAAATTGGGTCAGGCAATTGCTCCAATAACAATCCCAATAAAGCACGGGTAGAAGGCGGGTAGAATCTCGCCATTGCCACCAATTCCTGGCGCTGTGCTGTCGATAGTTGTTTGAAGTGCGCTAAGAGAATCAGGGCACTCTGTGTGGGGTCGCTATCTGGAATCTGTTTAATCTCCATCAAGGCATCCAGCAGTTGAGCCAGCAAGGGGGTACTGGGGGACTGTTTCAATCGCGCAGGAACAAAGCGAATGGTGGTTTTAGCCAGCGTTATGGGTGTACGTGGCCGGTCGGTCGCGATCACGTATTCCATGGCCTGTTGTCTGGTTAGTCCCAGCGCGTTATAGGTATTATTGCCCGTTAAATAAGCGACTTGGTCTTTTTGCTCTTTCAACAGCTTTTCAAGTAAGGTTCTTGTCGCGGGCAAAAGCACCCCGAACTCTGTCTGACGAGGTTTGTAATAAATGCCCTTGGCAAGTCGCGCTAAAATGCCCTGGCGATACAAAGCACTTAAGGCTTTAATCAAAGAAGGCAGGCCTTCCGGCGATACAGAAAAATCCCTGTAAGTAAAAATGCTGCCAGCTTCACACTGGACGACGGCTTCTCGGACATAACGGGAAATATTCATACGTTTCGATTACCTGCACTGAAACAAGTATACGCTTTTGGGTGTGATTTTTGAAGTTTTTAGAAAATAAACTTCAAAAATTTATTTCCCAACCTGCTTCAACCATTCACAGGTCGAACCCAGCCCCAACGCACAGGCTTTGCGCCAATCGGCCAGGGCTTTCTCGGGTTGCCCCAGGGCCTGATAAACTGTCCCCCGGTGGTTGTAGGCAGCAGCAGAATTGGGCGAGAGCTTCAGGGCTTGATTCAGGTCTGCCAGGGCCTGGGGGTATTGCTGCAGTTCGAGATAGACCGCGCCCCGGCTGCTCAGGGCCTGGGCGTAGTTGGGCAACAAACTGAGGGCTTTGCTGTAGTCGCTGAGCGCTTGGGTGTAGGCTTTGCGCTGAGAGTAAATATTGCCCCGATTGTTGTAGGCATAGGCAAATTGTGGGTCGAGTCTGAGGGCCTGGTTGTAATCGGCCAGGGCTTTGTCAGATAGCTTCAGTTCACTGTAAACGGTGCCGCGGTTGTTGTAGGTTTTGGCATACTTCGGGTTGAGTTTGAGGGCCAAAGCGTAATCAGCCAAGGCTTTGTCGTATTGCTTGAGCTGTTTATAGAGCACGCCGCGATTGTTGTAGGCCTGGAGCAGTTGCGGATCGTATCTGATCGCCTGGGTGTAGTCGGCCAAGGCCTGGGGATATTGCTGGCGCTCATAATAGACCACACCCCGGTTTAAATAGGCCGCCGCATAAGTGGGGTCGAGCTTGAGGGCCTGATTGTAATGCCCCAACGCAGTGTCGTATTGTTTGAGCAGATAGGCTTCGTAGCCCTTGCGAAACCAGTCGGTGGCATTGTATTTGTTTTCGAGCTTTTGCCCCGTGCTGGCGCGCAATTGCTGTACTTGGCTGAGATCTTTGAGCTTCTTTAATTGCGCCTGATACGCCCGGATCTCCTGTTCCAATTGCTGGTTGCGGGCCAGCAGCGCTTTTTCCTTTTCAAGCGTCTCGCGGTTGACGGCAAAGTGTTTGATCCGGTTCTCCACCAGGGCGCTGTCCACCGTGACTTTTGCCACGATCTCCAGGCCAAAGCTCTGGTCATGGGTGATCGCCTTTTCGCTGATAATCTCGGTTTTGCTCAGCCCGCCGGTAAAGGCCAAAATTTCGTCTTTGCTCAAGACCGAATTTTTGACCAGGGTCAGCGATTCGACATAGGTGCCCGCCTGTTCGAGGGCCTGGCGTTTGGCTTCGAGGGTGGCGAGATGGCGAGCCTCATTTTTGGTCTGGTTGTCGCCAATAAAGGCCTGGGCTTTGACTGTAAACGTTTTGAGCTCAGCCCAGACGGGCCAAGCCAGGGTCCAGAGCAGTAAAAAGATCAAGCTGGTTTTAAACACGGGCAGGGTTCCACCTTCTCGGGCAGGTTCGGTCAGGTTCGGGCAGGGCCTTCTTTGTATTTTAAGCGCATTTGTTGCTGTCTGGGCAAAACTGACCCAACCAGCAAAACGGATGAAGGTTAAAATTCCGCTTAAAACCAGACTAAAAGACAAGTTTGCCTCTTTTGGCAAAGATAAATGCTGCAAGCCCCTTATTTCAGCCCTGCAGGCCTGTTCCCGAAAGGATCGTTTTTTTATGGTTGATGGTTTTTCCCCAGAGCTTTCCAGAACCTCATCTTCAAGTGCCCCCGCTTTTCCTTTTGCCTTGCCTTTAAAACCCGAAGCGCAGGTCTGCAAACCCGTTGAAGTTGAAGCCCCTGTCTGCAAAGCCGCTCAATCCACCCAACCCCCGGCCAGTCCCGACAACGCGGCCCTGACAAACGCCTCCCCCAGCGGGCGGGCCCAGGCCAAGCTGAACCTGAGCCCGGTTCAGGCCAGCAGCGAACTCAGTCTCTCGGTGAGTGATCGCAATGGCCTCAATCGCACAGGCCGCGAAGACATCACCGGCACCCTCGATGGCCAGGTGAAGATTGAAAAAGAGGTCTTACACAGCGCGTTGCAGGGGTTGGTGGGGCTCAAAAAAGGCGATGCCAGCATCACAGGTATGCGCTTTGATGCCAAAAGCAGCAGTTATATACTCTCACTCAAAGCCGATGTCTTTTGGTTTATCGAAGACGATCTGGAGTTGCAGATCCGCACCAATGCTCAGGGCCAGCTCTATTTGCAGGTCAACGAAAACTGGACTCCCAACAGTTCGGTGATCAGTCGCGTGTCCAATGCCTTGCAGGGCATGCTCAAAGACAAGATCAATGGCCAGCAGGACGTGGTCTCACTCAAGCTCAATACCCGCCGCGAGGGCGACAAACTCTACCTCACCCCCGAATTGGAGAGCATCCAGGTGCCGCTGGGCAAAGGCCAGCAATTGCGGATCGATGGCCTCAATACGGCCCAGGCCGGGAAGTTTAACATTGACAGCAGCGGCCATTTACAGGTGACATTCGACAGTCTGCATTTCTCTGGCAGCTCCGATGCCCACGGCCCCAAAGCTGCGAATCAAGGCAAAGCCGACACCGCGCAATTGGAGATCGCGGGCAAGGTCTACCAAGACAAACGCAGCGAAATCTCAGCCCAGGGCCGCATCAGCCTCGATCTCGACAGCCAAGACACCCAGCAGATCAGCTTTGGTGGCGAGAATCTGGGTAAACGGGTCACTTCGGCGCGTTTGGAGGCCCAGATCGACAGCGATATTGCCATTGATGCCAAAGGCAATGTGCAGGCCGAGAGCCGCAATCACTGGCGGATCGAAGATGCCCAAATCCAAGGCCGCCGCTATGATATCGTCTCCGACCAAATTGATGTCTCCCTCGATACCCAATCGGGTCTCAAGCTCGAAGTACGCACGGCCAGCCGCCCGGTGCCACCTTATACGCCTCCCCTGAGCCAGAATGTGGTGGAGTCGGTGATTGGCGGCCCCAATTACAATAGCGAAATGCTCAAAGCGATTGCTGGGGCCCGTGAGAGCATCGAACAAGAGACCTTTCTGATGTATGCCGGCGACAAAACCCAAGTGCTGATGCGGGCCCTGGCCCTGAAAGCGGCGGGCCTGAAAGAAGAGAAAGGCCAATTGGTGCGGGATGCGCTCGCGCCCAAAGGCATTCCCGTGCGCGTGCTGTTTAACAACAACAAGCTCAACCACGAAGGGGCTTTGCCCACGATTCGTCAATTTGAGGCCACAGTCACGGCGCTCGCAGCTGAGATCGCTGCGCTTAAATTGCCCGACAAAGCCAAAGCCGCTTATACCCAACAGCTCAAAACCCAGCTCGCATGGGGCTCGCTGGAGCGCGGCGTGGCCAAAGCCGATCACCGCAAATTGCTGGTGATCGACGGCAAAACGGCGTATACCGGCGGGATCAATATGGGCAATCACTTTTTGCAGCAAGACAGCTACCACGATATCATGCTCAAGCTGAATGGGCCCGCTGTGCGCGAGATGCAGGGCGCATTTATTGAAAATTGGAAAGACTTTACGGGTCAAGAGCGCAGCGATTGGAATACCAAGTCGGTGTCAGAACTGGGCAAACACCGCGACAATTACGCTCGGCAGCACAAATTGCAAGCCACAGGCGTGGCTGTGGCCACCACCGACGAAAGCAAAACCGAGATCGAAGCGGCCTATCTCCACGCGATCGAAAAGGCCACCGGCAGCATCTCGGTAGAGCAGGCCTATTATTTCTATCCGCCCGTACAAGCGGCGCTCAAACGGGCCCTGGCGCGGGGCGTGACGATCGACCTGATCGTTCCCAAACGCAGTGACGAAGAACTCTTTGATATTATCAACCTGGCGCAGATCCGCGATTTGATGGAGACCCAGCAAAAATTGGGCAAAGGCCAGGTCAATGCCTGGTTGTATACCGGCGATCCGGGTAAATATGCCCACACCGTGCATACCAAGGCCCTCAGCTCCGATGGCCTGCGGGCTGTGGTGGGTTCGGCCAATTTATTGCCGCGTTCCCTGCGCTCGCCTTTTCAGGAAGACATGCCCGATGGCAGCAAGCGGCATGTGCTCTTTAACGAAGAGATGAGCCTCTATCTCGAAGGTGATGCCGCTGAAAAGCTCCAGCAGCAGCTCTTTGAAAAAGACAAAGCCAAGGCCCAGAAGATCGATTTTAAAGCGGTGCAGGAGCAGATCCGTCTGCTCGGGGGAGAATCTGCCCTGCAAACGGCCTTGATCAAAGCCCAACTCGCTTAAGGCTCTTTAAAGCGCTTGCCAGCAGGCAGCCAAAAGAAAAACCCCGCCGAAGCGGGGGCGAAAGTTAAATTCAGTGGCTCAGTTTAGCCTGGGGGAGGAGTTGTCTCCTGGCCCCTTAGCGAGCCTGGTAGGTGATCATCGAATAGGTTGCTTTAAATTCACTCAGGGGCATTTTGAAGGTCCCGTCGTTTTTGCCATCGCGGGTGCTGCCCTGGGCATTGTTGACTTCGGTGTGGCCCCAGGGGTTGCGAATCGTGATTTCATCTGTTTTGGCGTTATAGTCCAACACGCTGTAGGCGTGGGCCATCGGCAGGCCATTGGCAGTGCGGCCTTCGTTCCAGGGATTGAGGCTTTTGTTGATGCCTGCAGTCACCACCCGTTGGCTGGCCATGGCGGTTTTGAGTTTGCTGCGCAGGCTATCCAGAGAGGTAATCAAGAGCACGTCGGTATCTGTCGATGTGCCGCTGACGGCTTTCACGCCAGTGCCCAAGAGGGCCCCATTGCCAATTTTATCGTACGGATTGCTGCGTTGCATCAGGGGAATCAGGGTATCGCGGTTGGTCACTTCCGCATAGGCTTTTTCAAGCACACTCAGCCACATGCCGTCTTGACCGGCATTGGAATAGAGCGAGAGTTCCATCTCAGTCGGGGCGTGGAAGGTGATCGGCTGTTTGCCGGGGAAGTTCACGGTATAGGTGCCATTGCCATTGTCTTTGATCATATTCATGATCTGTTTTTTGCCCTGGGCAGTATTGGCCTGAGAGGCCACAGCCGCCAGAAAATAACAGTCGCCAATTTCACCCTGTTCAATGTGGTCGGGGCGAATGCTCTCAATCCCTTTGGGGAAGAGTTCGCGTTTCATGCCCGCCGCAGGATAACTCGACATGGAAAAGCGGCCAAAGACCTCGCTGACACGGGCATCGTTGGGGCTTTTGCGGGCAGTTTCGACAAAGGCGTCCAGGTCTTTGCGGCTCAGGCCCCGTTCGTCGTAGTTTTGCAGCGGGAATTTGTCCAACCAGGCGTGTTGGGGCAATTTGGGCAAGACATTGGTATCGTCTGAAAAACCCTGGAAATCGCTGACCAATTTATACAAGGTGGTCACAGAGGCGGCAGTTTCACCTTTAAATGCGGGATTGCCAATCGCTTTGGCGCTTTCGGCACTGGAGATCAGGCCATTGCTGTCTCGGTCGAGTTCGGCAAAACGGGCGTTGAGTTCGCTGGCGATGCCATGGGCCCGCATTTCATTTTGAGAGAAAATCACGGCACTGGCTTTGGGCAGGAGGCCTTCTTGCAGGCGGCTGTTCAAAAAGAGCAGGTCTTTGCTGTCAAAACCGACTTTTTTGCCTTCGTCGGCGGAGATTTTGCCATCGCTATTGCTGTCTACGGCTTTGAGTTCCTGGGCAGAGAGACTGCGGTTGCGGTCCAAATCCAGAGTCTGCAGGGCTTTCAATGTTTGCAATTGCAGGGGCATGGGCATAACCTCACTTTGATTCAGGGAAGATTAAAATTATCCAATTATATGGTTAAAATTATTATCCCGAGGTTAAGGTGAGATCGTTCTTGTTAAGGCAGGGTTAATGGTTAAAAAGCGGATTAATTAAGATTAAATTTCGGTTAATACCTTAATCGGTCTGCTTGATTAATACGTTTCGCTGTTCCAGCCCAGGGCTTTTTCCATTTCGGCATAACCAGCTTCGTTCTCACCGAGATCAAAGGGTTTGCAGGTGCCTGTCATTTGAATTGTGCCGTGGTGGGTTTTGGCGTCGTCTTTATTGCCCCAGGTGCCTTTATAGTCAAAGGTTTTGCTGCCGTTTTGAAAGGGACCGGGTTTTTCTTTTAAGGCAAAATAATAGGATTGCCCTTTGATATTGCCGGTGGTGTATTTCTGCTCTACCCAGCATTCTCCAGCACCACAGCCCCCGCGAATGCGGGAGGGGCCAAAGCTGTCTTTGCTATTGGCACTCAAGATCAGTCCGCCGTCTCCGGCGTGCAGAAATCCCGCCATCAGCATTGGATCGGTTTTGGGATTGCCTTTTTCGCCCCAGGTACCTTTCCAGGTGCAGCTCCAGGCCATCGGCTCTTGATCTGGCGCTCCAGCGGGTCCTTCGGCCTGGAGGGGCTGGGCCAAAGCCGCTGCCAAGAGGGCGAAGCTGCCGAGCAAGAGAAGCTGTTTTTTGACTATTTTCATGGTCTTTTCCTTTACCAGCGAAATTTACTGCCGACTGTAAACCCAAACATGCTGGGGAACTGATCAAAATAATTATAATTGATCGTGCCCAGCAGGCCCCATTGCGGGGTGATAAAATACTGGCCATTTAAGAGGCCAAAGAAAATATTTTGGCCCTGGAGTTGCGCATTGCCGCCCACCAGCATGACCTGTCGGCCCGCGCCAACACGGACCTCGGCAAAATTATCTGCCGAGTCGAAAAAATAGCGGGCCCAGAGCGCGGCTTGAAGGCCGGGGCCTTCACCTGAAAGAAAGAGTTGGGGCTGCAAACGCAGATACCAATTGCCGAGATAGGTGCCTATCCCAGCCTGAAAGAAATTCACAGGCCCTGTGGTAAATCCCATATAGCGGTAGCCGAGTGAGCCCTCCCAGATATCCCCGAATTCTTGAAAGACCTCTCCCAGCGCATCGAGACGGGGCAAGACGTCGGCATTGACCGAAGCCTGCAGGCGCAAATTGACAGCAGCCCGTGGCCAGAGGCCGAGATAACCATCGAGCACAAAGGCCTGATCGAAGCGTTCAAAGCGGTTCACGGTCAGACTCTGCAGGGCCAGAGATCCCTGGGGAAACTCATGTTTAACGCCCAGAGTCAGGCTGTGCCAAGGGGCGCGGCTGGGCGCAAAGGCCTGCAATTCGTAAAAACCTTGCAATTCCCAGGGCAAGGCGCCTGGCATGCGTTGAATCTGGCTCAAGAGGGTGTCGGTTTCACTTTTGGAGGCCCCCAATTTTTGGGCCTCGGCCACAGCGCTGCGGGCCTGGGCAAAGCGGCGAAAATCGCGGTAGAAGACCGCCTGGGCCAGAGCCACTTCTGGGGACTGGGGGAATTTATTCCGCCAGGCTTGCACATGCTGCTCACCTTTTTCAAATTGGCGGCCCCAGCGGTAGGTATCTGCCAAAGCGCTCCAGCCCTCGCTGTAGTCGGGCTTTTTTTCGAGCAAGAGCAGCAGGTCGGCAGCGGCCAAATCGCAGCGTTTCAGCCAGCCATAGACGCGCCCGCGTCCGAGCAAACTATCGGGATCTCCCGGAAAATCTGTGAGAATGGCCGTGTAGATTTTTAAGGCCTCTTCGTATTCGCCCGCAAAGGCCAGGGCCCGCGCCAGGCCATAACGGGCCTCATATTCCTGATTGCCGTTTTGGCTGATATATTCCCGGTAGAGCGTCACCGCCTTTTTATAGTCAAGGGCTTGCATCGCCTCTTGCGCGTCGCTCAGTGAAGCTGCCATGAATAACGAAACCAGGGTCTGTTTGATCAACATGCCTTTTTCCTTTGGTACTCTAGTCTGATCGCAGGATACCAGGGTCTGCCGATCAGCGGCAATTTGAGCCGCAATTTTGAGCGGCAATTTGTCTGAAAAATTAATTTCCCGCCTGTTGGGCCAAAGCTGTGAGCAATTGGCTGGTTTTGGCCAGTAATTCCAGATCGGCGGGCAAGCCGTGGCGGCGAGCCAAATAATAAGGGTTATTCCAGGTGATATACACCTCTTTGTCAGAGGTTTGCCAAACCAAATACTTTAAAGGCAAATCCAGGCCGATGGTCTGGTTCTTGTGCATCAGGAGGGTGCCACTGTGGGTATTGCCAAAGAGAATCAGGATGGTCGGACGCAGAGAGAGTTTGGCCCTTTCGGCATTGGCGCGGTGGTCAATTTTGCCAAAAAAAGACAGGCCTTTTTCGCGGATCAAACGTTCGAGGCGCTCGCTTGTGACCTGGACATTGTGTTTACTCGGCAGCGAGATCATGCCCAGAGTATCTTCACTGCCAGAGGAGATCGTGGGGCCCTGTTCTCGGGCCGATGACTGGCTGAACGCAGGTGCTGGGTTCAGGGTCAAGAGTGCTATCAGAGCCAAATAAAAGCAGGGGCGTGGCATAGGGTGGTGTGGCCTCTCGCAGACAAAATTCAAAAGCTGATCAAAATCATAACATTCTCTGGCCATTCTCGCAGGCTGGCGCTTGTTGCGCCGGATTGGCCCATGCCATACTAAAAGGATGTTGCAACTCAACCCCACCCTCAAAGCCCATCTGAGTCTGGAAAGCCAGGTTCATCCTGGTTTGCTGCGCCACAGCCAGATTGACCCACAGCAATTGCCTTTGCTCTTTGCTTGGTTGAGTGAGGCTCTGCTGCATCCCGAAAATGACTGGACCCTGCAGATGGAAAAACTGCCAGAAGAACTGGCAGATTATCTTTTGGCTCAGGGCATTTTGGTCAACGAAGAGACCTGTCCCCGGCATGTGCGTCTGCTTTGTCCGCTGGATTTGGCTTGGCCTGCTCTTTTGCCTGAAACTTTTTTAAAGACCCTGCCACCGTTTAACCGGCTTTTGTTGCAGCAATTCAAACTCAATCCAGAATTGGAATGGCGGCCCCTGGAAAAAGAACATCCATCCCTGCCTTTTACCCAGTGGTTTGACTTCTCCCAGCGTCTGCTCTGGGTCAAGGAGCCTTTTTACCAATTGGTTTTTCCCTATTGCCCGTCACAGGCAGCTTTGCCCTGGCTTGAAAGCTTGTTTGAACAGGGGGTGATTCCCCCAGATATTCCCGAAGTACTCTTTCATCAATTGGCGCTGGCCCAGGTTGTGATTCCCGCTGATGCTCAGTTACAAGCTGAGTTGAGTCAACGCATTTGCCAAGGGGCCCAGACGGCGCTGCAGCAACAGGATTACGTCATTCTCAAGCACCTGCTCAATCCGCTCCAGGTGGCCGCTTTTCGGGATTATTACCGCCGTCTCGAAGCCGCCAATTACCTCGTCACCCAGAATATAGATGTCTCCTTTCGGCAGTGGTTGCACAACGATTTGGCCCTGCGTTTTGTGCATCACCAGCTTTTGCCTTTTATTCAGGCCTTGGTGCCTGAAGCGATCAAACCTTCGTATAGCTTTGCCTCTTATTACCAGGGGCCCGGCGTGGCGCGTCACACGGACCGGCCCCAATGTGTCTGGAATATTTCGATGATGATCGATCCCCAGCCCGAATCACTGGAAGACTGGCCGCTCTGCTTGGAAAAACCCGAAGGGGTGGTGGGTATTATGTTGGCCTCAGGTGACGCTGCTCTCTATCAAGGACGGCGCTGGCCCCATTGGCGGCCAGACTTGGAAAAGGGCCAGAGAGTAACTGTGGCGCTGATGCATTTTGTGCCGCAGGAATTTGAAGGAGATTTGCGATGAGTCTGGCCTTTTTAAACGAAACCCAACACCGCCCTTGGCCACTCAAACCCGCTCCCTGGGTGATGCAGCAGCGCTGGTGCGAACTGCTCTTTGCCCATTGGCCTGTGCCGCCAGAAGTCCTGCGACCCTTGATTCCCGCCGGGCTTGAGTTGGAGACCTTTGAGGGCCAAGCCTGGCTGGGCGTGGTGCCCTTTCGCATGGAAAACGTCAAGCCCCGTTTTTTACCCGCTGTTCCCTGGCTTTCGGCCTTTCCTGAGCTTAATTTGCGCACGTATGTGCGTTTGGCAGGCCCCTCTCAAGGGAGCAAACCCGGTGTTTGGTTTTTTAGTCTCGACGCGGGCAATCCTGTGGCGGTTGAGGTTGCGCGCGGCGGCTTTTACCTGCCCTATTTTAATGCCCGCATGGGTCTGCAATACGAAGGCCAGAACTGGGTGCGTTATACCAGCCAGCGCACAGATGGCCGGGCCCAGCCCACCGCTTTAAAAGCCCTGTATCGACCAACGGGGTCTGTTTATTTGAGCCGTTCAGGCACACTCGAACACTGGCTAACTGAGCGCTATTGCCTCTACGCCGCTGATCCCAAGGGCCAATTGTACCGCGGGGAAATTCACCATCTGCCCTGGCCACTCCAGCCAGCAGAGGCACAGTTTGATCTGAATACCCTGGCTTTGCCGATCGGGCTTGCGCTCAATTCTGCGCCCGCGTATTTGCACTTCGTGAAACGGATTGATGTTGTGGCTTGGGCGATTGAGCGCGTTTAAGCAGATTTGTCTGCGCAGAAAATATTTAACTGTCAAACACGTCAACAAAAAAAGCTATAATACCCTATTATGTCATCTTCCACCGAATCACCGCTCGAAGTCCAATTTCACCAGGCCCTTTTGGCGCTGCAGGCTGGTCAGCCTGTACAGGCCCAGGCCCTGTTTGGGGCTTTGGTGGCCCAGTATCCCGAGTGCAAAGAGGCCTGGTACCAATTGGGTGAATTGGCCCAGCAAAGCGGCGAATTGACTCAGGCGATAGAATATTACAGCAAGGTGCTCGAACGCGATCCCAGTATTCAAGAGGTCTACAACAATCTCGGCGTGATTGCCACCCGCCAAAGCCAGGGCGAACTTGCCAGTGGTTATTTTTTTAAAGCCCTGGAGATCAATCCCCACTTTGCCCCGGCGCATATCAACCTCGGGCATTTATTTGTCTCCCTCAATCAGGCCGAATTGGCCAACCACCATTTTTCCCAGGCCCTGCAAAGCGAATCCGGTTTGGCCAAGCCGCTCTTTCAACAGGCTGTCATGCTCATCACCCAAGGGGCATTGAAGGCGGCGGGTGTGATCTTGCAGGGAATTGTCAAACAGGGCGGCGAATTGACAGTCAGTGCCCTGCTTAAATGGGCCTTTTGCCTGCAGCGCGAGGGGTCTGACCAAGCTGCTTTGGATTGTCTCAGTCAGGCCCGCAGTCTCGATGCGGATGGGGCAGTGGCCTTGATGGATGCCCTTTATCTGCCAGTGGTCTATGCCAGTGAAGCGGATCTCAGCCAGTGGCGCAGCCGGGTTGAACAAAAATTATCTGAATTGGAAGGCCAAGCGCACATGCGCTTTGAGCGCCTGCACGAAATTGATTGGTATCCCTTTTATCTGGCCTATCAGGGCCAAAATGACAAAGACCTTTTAACCCGTTTGGCGGCTTTGGTTACGCCTGCGTTGCCGGCCGCAACTGGACCCGCTCCTTTTGCCAAGACAACAGAGCCTGAAACCCCCGATTCACCCCAGACACCCCTGCGGATTGGCTGGGTTTCGCGTTTCTTTCATCCCCATTCGGTTTCGCGTTGCTTTTTGCCCCTCTTGCAGAGCTTTTCTTCGAAAACCACGCATATTCTCTTTCGGGCGCCGGGCTCGCAGCCAAGCCTGCTCGAAGGCCCCTTTAGCATGCGCGTGGCGGGGGTGGTCGCTCTGCAATCCAATCTGGAACAGGCCTCTCAGCAAATTGCCCAACAAAATCTGGATATCTTGCTCTACACCGATTTGGGCCTCGATCCCTTTACCTGGCTTTTGGCATCGCGTCGCTTGGCCCATTTACAATATGTTTTGCCAGGTCATCCAGTCACTTCGGGCTTGAGCAGCCTTGACGGCTACATCTCCAGTCACCAATTGGAAGGCCCCGATGCGCAAACCCATTACAGTGAACCCTTGGTTTTGCTTGACCATCCTTTGGTCAATTTTCCCCTTTTGCCCCAGTCGCAGGCCTTAAACCGCGTGGATGCGGGTTTGCCTGAGGGCCATCTCTATTTCTGTCCTGTTACCCTGTTTAAATTACATCCGACTTTTGATGCGGCTCTTGCCCTGATTCTGGCCCGCGATCCGCAGGCCCAGCTCGTTTTCTTCCAAGACCAGACTGATGGCGTGACGGCGGTACTCAAAGCCCGGTGGCAGCAGACGCTTGGCGAAAATTTTGCCCGTTTGCACGTTTTGCCTTGGGTCTCTGAGAGTCGCTTTCAGGATATGCTCGCTTTGGCCGATGTGGTGCTCGACCCCTTTCCCTTTGGCTTGGGTACAACCGCTTATTTGGCCCTGGCTGCTGAAGTGCCGATTGTTAGCTGGCCATCCCCATTTTTGCGCGGGCGTTCGGTCCAGGCGCTTTATGGCCAATTGGGGATCCAAACTGGGCTGGCGCATTCTTTGGAAGACTACGCAGCTCAGGCCCTCGCCTTTGCCTCGGATCCCAAACTGCGCACGGCTTGGCGGGCCCAATTGCAGCAGGGCAAAGATCTGCTCTTTGGCAACGCCTTGGGCGGGCAAGAATTGGTCGTCTTTTTGCGCGATGCCCTGCAGCGTAAACGCACTTAACTAGTTAAAGAACGGGGTTGGGCTTGGCCCCGGCATGCAGATCGCTCCTTTGGGACAGGGGGTGCGCTTTGGTTGGGGGCAGTTCTGACCCGTGGGACACACCACAGGACGAGGTGGGGGGCAAATGCCATCAGGGGGGCAAATAACTTCTGGGGGAATGTCTGCTGGGTTTGGACTGGGTTTGGGGGTGCCACAGCCTGCGAAATTACAGGGCTGACACACGGTGTTGGCAGGGCAGGGTCTGACCGTGGGCTCAGGCGTTTCGCAAGAATTGTCCTCAAAACAGCTTTTCCCCATCGTTGGCAGGGGGCGGGGAATATTCTCTGTCTCGGAAAGAGGGTTGACCGGAGCGGGCAAAATAATCACTCTGGCCGTTAAGCTGTTTGCGCCTGCTTGCAATTTAAAATCTGCAAAGCCAGTAACGGGGCCTGATACGTCTCCTTTGCAAAACATCTTCCAAACAGCCTGTTCTTGTGTGACTGGAATTTCAGTGGGGTCACACTTTATGCCTTGATAACCCCTGACAGTACTTCTGAGCGATGCTTGTACCAATGTGAACTTGGCATGGGGGCAAAGTGGCTGTTGGAGCTTAAAGACACTCGCTTGACCGGCCGTGACACTCTGCTGATCCGGCGAGAGAGAAAAGGTACTCAGGGCTCTGATACGGGTGGCTTTGGATTGTTGATGGGGGGCCTGGTCCAGGTATTCGGCTTCTGCAATATAGGTCCCATCGGGTACACGGGCTTCATAAATAATCTCTGGCTGGGGGCCGATTGCTTCGAGGATCTGTCGATCTATTTTTTCGCATTGGGTACTCAGCGCTTCGACTGTTTTTAATTTGAGACGCCACTTGCGTTTGGCGTTACTGGGAATAACCTTGAGGTTCAAGAGCGGTTTTTCGTTGGGAGCAAAAAGAGGGGTCGAAGTGCTAATTTGGAAGCTATCAGATACTGTTGGGTTTGTGTCGGCTTTAAGGGAGGCTTCCGATTGCTGGACTGTGCTGGTGGGATTGGGGCTACCTAACACCACATCTCTCCAGGGAGATACCACCGCGGTTTTGGGTGGGGAGCTTGGCGACAGAGTGGGAGCGATTGGCAAACAAGCGAATAGAAAAAGTAGACCAAGCCCCCAAAGTCCCAATATAGGCCACTGTTTTCTATCCATCTTTTGATTTTTCATCTTGTACTCCTGTGGCATGTGAGCCCGAGGATTTTTTCACGCAGTCATTTTATTGAACTATAAAAATCTGAATTTTGCTAATTGTATTTTAAAAACGCTGGGACAGACTTCTCTCCAGGGTCTGTTGCAGGTATTTTTTGAGTTTGGGTTCCAAGCGCAGGGTGGCTTCGGCATAAGCCGCTTGGCCGTTTAAGTCGGCTTGCACAGCAAGATCATGTAAATCGCCCAAATGATCGGTAATGGCCTGCAAATAAAAGCGGATGAGCTCAGGCAAAAGCCGCTCGGGCTGGCTTTGAGACAGGGTCATATACAAAAACAACAGGTGTTTAAATTCAATTCGCATCAGGTGCATGTCGTGCACAGAAATCGTCTCTGGAGCCAGGGTTTGGCGAATCAGTGCGGCTCTGCGGCTGAGATCAGCTTGTAGATCTGCGCGGGACACTGGCCGAAAATCCTGCACCGTGCTATCTATGTTCTGAGCGTTTAAGACGGCCTGCAGACTCAAGGCCCGGCTGTAAATTGTGGCGGGCTGTTGGGCGGCTACCGCGTCCATTAAAAGTCCAAATTCGTTGACATAGTTCTCAAACGGTGCGGGTGGGCTGTGGCGCTGATCCATTAAAAAATAGACCGATCCCAGATACAGGGCCTGTTTGCGCATGGTTTTGAGGGCTTTAAATTGTGCTGCCGAAAGCGGCTTCTCGGGGTGGGCAATCAGCTCAGTTAAAACCGCTTTGAGATTCAGGCTTTGCCAGTTTTTGCGCCAATTCTCCAGGTATTGCTGGTGCAGGGCGTTGGGGCTGAGCGCGGGCTGTTGAAAGTCGATTTGTTGGGCATAAAAAAACTTATAAGCGACATTGGCATAATAGCCACCCATTGAGATCAGGTAGATTTCTTCAGCAGGAATCCCTGCTTGAATCAAGTATTGGCGCAAAAGCTGCAACGAGGCATAATCCGGCAGATAATGGCCCGATTTATTGGCCAAAAATAGCACCCGTTTGCCGTCTTTTTGAAACAGAAACAGGTTGCCCGCCGTTTGCACAGGGCCGCCTTCGGCCAAGATTGTGTGATTGGGCCATTTGCCTGTTTCTTTTTCAATTTCGCTATCGCGCATCTCAATCGGCGAGAGGCGTACTTCGCCCGTGGGCAGCAGCACAAAGTCGTATCCCTGTTCTGCTGGGCCAGCATTCCAGGCCTTGAGGTCAAAAGGCTGAGGTGTACCCAAGGGCTTGGCCAAATAGACTTGGCGTTCCTGGGCATAAGCCGCTTCCCGCTCAGCGGGGCTGAGAGCCCGCTCCAATTTGTAATTGTTTAAAAAATGGCCCTGGGTATTGCGGCTGACCGGCGGGGCTGGAAAGAGTGTCAGGCGCAAGTTCTCTGAAAGGGCCAGGGTCTTTTCGTGTTCTGCTTGGGTCTGTTTGAGCCAGGTCCGGTACTCGGCTGGGTCCAATTGGGGATTGCGCACGGCGGCAATCAGGCTTTCTTGGACCTGCAAGACGGCTGCTGCTTGGGCATTCTGCTGTGTTTGGGCTGCGGGCAGTTGTGCCTGTTGATTCTCTGGCTGAATGTGGGCAAGAGCGGTCTGATTGATGGGGGGATGCAAGGGGGCCAAGAACCCGAAAGCAGAGGCCGTTAATGCCAGGCAAAGGGCGGCATATTTGCGCGGGATAACTTTGTTCAATCGGATTGATAGGCGGGGCATACGCGTTTACTCCTGCATTTGTTCCTGCGCTGGTTGGCTGGCATGGCCCCAGTATAGCGAATCAGCCCTCTTGGCGACCAATCCTTTTGACGCCAAGCCCTGCTTTCCGCTAAAATCGGGGGATAGCCCTGCCCCAAGAGACAGGCCAAAGCAAAGGATTATCCATGTCGCACGCCCAGCACCCGCTTTATATCGCTTTTATCTGGCATATGCACCAACCGCTCTACCGCGATCCCGAAAGCATGTATTATATGATGCCCTGGGTGCGTTTGCACGGAGTCAAAGACTATCTCGACATGGCCAGCATTTTGGAGAATTATCCCCGCCTGCATCAGACCTTTAATTTGGTGCCTTCGCTGTTGGAGCAATTGCAAGACTACGCCTCGGGAGAGGCCGAAGACCGCTATTTGAACCTGAGTAAAATTCCTGTGGCCGAGTTGGACAAAGGCGAAAAAGAAGAGATTTTGAGTGGCTTTTTTGACCTCAATTGGGAACAGATGATCCGGCCCTATCCCCGCTATTTGGAACTGGCAGAGAAACGGGTCAAACTCTTTCAGCACTACCAAAACTATTACCAAGTGGGTGAACATTTCAGCGAACAGGAAATGCTCGATCTCACCCTCTGGTTTAATTTGGCCTGGATTGATCCTGTGATCCGCCGCCGCGACCCCCGTTTGGCAGCGATCGAGACCAAAGGAGAGGGTTTTACCGCTCAAGAGCGCAGCTATGTCTTACAAGCCCAACAGGCGATTATTCAGGAGATCTTTCCGACTTATCAGCGGCTGCAGGCTAAAGGTCAAATTGAATTGACCACCTCGCCTTATTATCACCCGATTCTGCCGCTTTTAACCGACTCTGCCTCGGCCCTCGTGGCCCGGCCCCATTTGCGTTTGCCCGAGCAGCATTATGCTTTTCCCGAAGACGCGATTGCCCAATTGCACAAAGGGCGGGAGTATTTTACCCGGATTTTTGGGCAATCCCCGCGTGGGGTCTGGCCCTCAGAGCAGAGTCTGAGCCCGGAAATTGTGGCCCGGATTGCCCAAGAGGGCTTTACTTGGGCAGCCAGCAGCGAAGGCATACTCTGGCACACCCTTGGCGCCCAGCCCCACCGCAACAGCCAACATGTCTTGGACTTGGCTGAATACCTTTATCGGCCTTACCAAGTGCAGGTGGGCGGTCAGGCCTTGAACATGGTCTTTCGGGATATTTTTATCTCCGATTGGATCGGCTTCAATGGTTGGAAAGGGGACAATGCGAGCAACGCCTACCAGCTCTATGAACATATCAAACAGATTCAAGCCAGCTTGGCGGATAAAGAACCCTACCCCTATCTGCTCACCATTGCCCTGGACGGTGAAAATTGCTGGGAGTATTACCACGAAGACGGACACCATTTTCTCAACACCCTCTATGGCCTGTTGCAAAATGATCTCAGTTTGGAGTCGGTTACCGTCTCTGAATATCTGGAGCAGTTTCCGCCCCAACAGGCGCTCAAGACGCTGCACAGTGGCTCTTGGATCAATTCAGACTTTTGCACCTGGATTGGCGACCCCACCAAAAATCTGGCCTGGGACTTTCTCAAGACCACCCGCGATTTTTTGGTGCAGAACGAAGCCAAACTGGATCAAGCGACCCGCGCCAAGGCCTGGGAGTGCATCTATATCGCCGAAGGCAGTGATTGGTTCTGGTGGTTTGGCGAAGGGCACAGCAGCTCCCATGACGCGCTCTTTGATGCCGCTTTCAGACGCTATCTCGAAGAGGTTTATCTTTTGCTCGATTCACCTGTGCCCGATTGGCTCAATCAGCCTGTCGAGAATCAGGTTCAGTCTCCCGCGCCGCGTCTGCAAAATCTGAGCACGCCGATTGGCACCATGCAACCGGCTTCAGAGTATTATCACGCCTGAGTGGGACTGAACCAGATCTGCCAGCAGACCCCTGCCTCTGAATTCAGATGACAGCGGCCATTGAGCTGTGCAATCAGGGCTTTGATTAAACGAAAACCCAGGCCGGGGCTGCTGTCTAAGTCAAAATTTGCGGACAGACCTTGGCCATTGTCTTTCAAGGTCAGACAAAGCGTTTTGCCTTCGCTGTTTAAGTGAATTGAGACCTGGGGTTGCCCTGTATAAGGAGGGCGAAAGCCGTATTTAAACGAATTGGTTAAAACTTCTGTCACGAGCAGGCCACAGGGCATGGCTTGCTCCAGAGAAAGTGAGAGCGGTTCCAATTCAAATTCAAGTTGTACCGGCTGCTCGTTCAAATAGAGCGAGGACAGTTCGCGGGCCAATTCTTTGAGGTATTTGCGCAGGTCAATCTCTGCCACACTCTGTGAGTCGTAGAGCAATTCATGCACCAAAGACATACTGCGAATGCGGTTGTGAGAGGTCTGCAAAACGTCGTAAGCTTCTGGCACATTGAGCTTGCGCATTTGTAGATTTAACATGCTCAACATGACCTGAAAATTGTTTTTGACCCGGTGATGGATCTCTTGTAGCAATATTTCCCGCTCTTGAAGTGACGATTTAATTTGTTCTTCAAAAGATTTGCGGTGGGTAATATCTTCTAGGGTGCCAACATAACCGAGGATTTCTCCCTGTTGGTTGGAAATACTACTGGCCTGAATGGCTACCCAGTGTACAGCCCCATTGGGATGAATAAAACGCATTTCATGTTTCATGTTTCCTGTTGTCTGGATTTGGTTTTCCCATTCTTGCCAGATCCCAATTCTGTCGTCGGGATGAATGCTTTCCATCCATTTGAGACCGACCCCATCTTCAAAACTCAGACCCGTTATTTCCTGCCATTTACTATTAACATAAAGGCAATTGCCTTCATTGTCTTGATAATATATTCCAACTGGAGAAGATTCTGCCAAAATACGAAACCGAGCTTCACTATCGTTTAATTTTTGGACTGCCTGTTTTTGCTTTGAAATATCTCTTAAAATCACCAGGGTGTAAATTTTATCAAGTTTGCTGTATTCAGAGGCGCTGACCTCCATATCAAACTCGCTGCCGTCTTTGCGCAGGCCTTTGGTTTCGTAGAAATTGGGCGGATTCTTGTTCTGGTTGCGCAGGTGGACGTAGGCCAAAATTTGTGCGTGTGCTGAGGGGGCGATCAGATCGAGAATACTTCGGCCTTGCAATTCTTGATTGCTGTCATAGCCAAACATCTTGAGATAAGCGGGGTTGACGATGACATGGGTACCCGCGTAAGACAGGCCAATGGCATCACGGGAGTTTTCAAAGACAGCCCGATACAAGGCTTCGGGCTCCCCACACAGTTCTATTTCGGCCACATTCTTTGCTCCCGATGGGTTTGCTGTATTTTACTATTCTACGCGAAATAGGGGGTGATTTTTGGCTTTTTTCGTGAGATAATGAGGGGGAATGTTTTTCCTTGGAGACCATGTGCATGCAAGTTAATAAACCCGTATCCACTCAAGACCCCTTTAAAACCAGCCCGGCTTCTACAGGCAAGCCCGCTGCAGACTCCAAACCCCAACAGCCTGCCACAGGCAAACCCGCTTCAGGTGGCCTCGGTGCGACCGATGGCTTTAATGCCAGTCAAAATGAATTGGTGGGCAAACACTCTGCGATTGGGGCCAAACGCGCTGAACTGCTCGAAAAAGTCGGTGTGACCAGCATGAAGGAATTGTCCCGCCGCAATCCCGAAAATTTGGCGGAAAGTCTCAATCAGACCAATCAAAAGCTCGGCATTACCAAGGAAAATTATTCTGCGGCCACGGTTCAGAAATGGATCGACGAGGCCAAACAATTGGTGGGCAAAGAAATTCCCGCCACCACGGATCCCTTTAACACCCAGCCCACTCAGCCAACCCAGCCGAAACCCGGCAATGGCTCTGCCACCGGCAATGCAGGGGTCGATCCGTTCAAACCCAAACCCGGCAATGGCAACACCAGCACAGGCGGCGCTGTGGGCGTCGATCCGTTTAACCCCCAACCTGGACAAAATACGACCGCTCCCGTGGTGCCGGCCGAAACCGAAGAAGACCGTTACCGCAATGCCGCCAATACCTACGACAGCGGCCGTCTCAACGACCTCTCTCAAGACGATAGCCCACGCGTGCGTGCAGCGGTTGCTGGCAATCGCTACACCCCCCAATCCACTTTGGATCAATTGGCCCGCGACCGCTATCCCGAAATCCGCTCCCAAGTGGCTGCCAATGGTGCGACTTCAGCTTTCACGCTGACCCAATTGGCCGCCGACCGCGATACCGGCGTGCGCGATATCATCTCCCGCCGCAACGATCTGCCCAGCGATGCCGTGCGCCGTCTGGCTGCTGACCCGAGTGGAGATATTCGCCTGCGCATGGCCAGCAAATCCAATCTGCCTCCCGATGTGATGGATTCCCTGGCCAGCGACAGCAATAGCAGCATCCGCAAAACCATGGTTCAGCGCAACGACTTGCCTGTGCACGTGCTGCGCCGCATGGCCAAAGACCCCGACTCTTCGATTCAAATGTCCGTCTTGGCTCACCGCAATACCGATGCCTCTGTGCTCTCAGAGATGGGCGGAGACACCGACAGCCGCATTCGCGCTGGCGTGGCTGGTCATGCCAAAGCCACCGAAGCGATGCTGGTCTTCTTGGCCGCTGATAGCGATGCCAATGTCCGCAGTGCCGTGGTCCAAAATGGCAACACCCCCAGCCGGGCGCTGATCACCCTGAGCCAAGATCCCAACCCAGCCACCCGTTTGGCTGTGGTCAATCACCGCAACAGCGGCGCTGAGGTCTATGACCGCCTGCTCGAAGATCGCGATCAAGGCATCCGCCGTGCTGTTGCCAACCGCACCGGCAGCGAAAGCCAGCTCTCGTTTTTGGCCCAAGACAGCTCTGCTGAAATTCGCCAAATTGTGGCCGGACGTACCCAACAAGGTGAAACCCTGGCCGGATTGGCCCAAGATCCCGAAGCCAATGTGCGCCGCACCGTGGCCAATAATGGCAATACCACGGCCGCGACTCTCACCGCTTTGGGCTCCGACAAAGAAGCCGGTATTCGCAGCAGTGTGGCGGTTCACCGCAATACCCCCGAAAAGACCCTGAGCAAATTGGCGGGTGATGATGAAGTCGGCGTGCGGCTTGCCGTGTTGCGCAGCCCGAACCTGAATGCCACTGTGCGCAAACAGGTGCTCGAAAAAGGGGTGAGCCCCGAAATCCTGAGCCAATTGCTCGAAGACAGCCGCACACCCACCGAGACCCTGGAACAGCTCAGCGGCCAGACCAATACCGATGCGGCCCGTCAGCGTTTGATCTACCATCCCAATGGCAATGAAAAAACCATCCGCGCCGTGATGGCCCAGCCTTTGGGTGAGTCGCTGCAATTGACCCTGGCAGGCAACGATCGCACCCCGGCCTTGGCCCTCGACTTGCTCGCCAAACAGGCCGAAAACGATGGCGTACAAGAGCGCCTGATCCTCAACAGCGCGGTGCCTGCTGCCTTGCACAAGACGATTCTGGACAAAGGCCTCGGCGCCGAAGCGCGTCTGTCTTTGGCCCAAAACACGGCCACCCCTGCACCTGTGCTCAGCCGGATCGCCAGCGAAGCCGATAACGACGCTCAGCGTCTGGCGATTGTACGCAATCCCAAATCCAGCCAGGACATGATTCGCACAGTGGTCAGCCAGCCCCTGAGCTCGGCCAGCAAGGTCAGCTTGGCCAAAGACACCCGCACGCCCAGTCTGGCCCTGGATGCCGTTTCAACCGATCCCGCCACCCACAAAGAGCTGGCCCGCAACAGCAGCGCGTCTGCCACGGCCCTGCTCAACGTGGCCAAAGGTTCCGACGTGAATGCGCAGTTCCTCGCGGGCTTTCATCCCAATGCCAACGCCGCTGTGGGTGATGCCCTGGCTGCCAGTCCCAAATGGGAAGTGCGTTATGCCCCCGCCAAGACCCAAAAAGCCTCTCCGGCGACGATTGCCAAGCTCAAAAAAGACAGCAATAGCTGGGTCAAAGATATGGCCAATAAAGACAAACCGTTCTTTGGTACGGGTTGGGTGCAAAATGGCAAGCTCGAAAAAGGGCTGACCGCTGGGGGCATCAATGTCGAAGAGCTGGAACAGCGCAAAGTGGCGTTTAAATTGACGGACTAAAGCCGTTCTCTGAGAACAGCCGGGGCAGTTTTAATAAGAAGATCTGCCCCGGTTGGCGCAAGGGCCTGACGTTCGGGCCGTTCGCTGTGCACGTCGTGTGCGCGCTCACTGCCAGTCACCCCGCCTTTTGCCCTCCTGGCATGGCGGGGTTCCTAATGCCCTCTCTTTTCAGGCCCTTGGCCAAACAGGGAAGGTCTGCCAAAGGTTTCCTGAGCGGCGTTGTTGCTGGTGCGTCCTGAGCGGAGCCGAAGGACGAACTCCCCTAGCGGGGCTGCTTTGTGTTAAATTAGCAGTATGGCCAATTGGATACAACTCTTGATTCCGCCGATTGTTGGCACGGGCGTGGGTTATTTTACCAACGATATCGCCGTGCGCATGTTGTTTCACCCGCTGGAGCCGATCTATCTCTGGGGCAAAAAGCTGCCTTTTACGCCGGGGCTGGTGCCTGCTGAGCAAGCCCGTCTGGCTGAGAAAATCTCGGCCTTGATTGTTGAGACGCTTTTGACCCGCGAAGATTTTCAACATTTGGCCCGGCAATTATTGACCAACGACCGCCTCGGGCAGGCCATTAACCGTAGCGTGGACGCCCTGCTCGAAGAAATGGGCCAGCCCGAAAAGCTGGAATTGCTCTCGGAGGACATGGGCGGTGCGCTCTCCAATTTGATTGAGCGCAGCCTGCCGGGTTTGATTGAACACCTCTCCCACAAGAGCCTGACCCCCGAGCGCATCCGCCAGGTCTTGGACCGGATCATGGACAGTGTTCTCGAAAACTTCAAGGTTACACCTGCGATGGCGGCATTTTTAAGCCAGCGCATCATGTCAACTGTCTTGACCCCTGAGCATGTGCGGGTGAGCCTGATCAGCCTGCTCACGCCTTCGAATATTGCCGCCCTGGACGAATTGGCCAAAGCCAAAATGACAGGCCGGTATGCGGTGGTGCTGTTTTTTCTCAATCTGCCCGATGTCTTGAGCAAGCTGCGCCATTTTTTGGAGAGTGATCCCGAGCGCTCCAATGAAATGTTGGACGAAGTGCTCTCGATGATGCGGCTTGATGATGTGATCTCGCGGGCCCTGCTGCGTTTTAATCCGCGTGAAATGTCCTGGGAAGATCTCAATCATTTCAAAGAAAATCTCGTGCATTGGATTCACGATTACCTGATTCACCATTACGAGGTAATTATCCCTCCCTTGGTCGAAAAAATGGATTTACCTGCGCTGGTCAAAGATCTGATCCGGCGCTTCCATCCACAGGATATTCCGCCCGCAACCGTGGCATCGGCCAAACGAGAGATCACCCGCTTTTTAGAACGTTATTTGGATGAAAAGCTCTTTGAATTGGTTGAACAGGCTCTCGAAGTGGCAGATATCCAAGGTGTGATAGCCACCAAAATTCGCCAATTTTCACCCCTGCGCATGGAGGCGATTATCATGGAGGTCTCACGCAAGGAACTGGGCATGATTGTGAGCCTGGGCGGGATTTTGGGCTTTGTGATTGGGGTTTTGCAGAGCGGGCTGATGTTGCTCACGGGGGGGTGAATTATGGTTTTGTCGATTTTTAACCCACTCTAAAACTGTTATGCCAAGTGCGGATCAAAAACCTGCAGATAGAAGTTGAATGAGATCTTTATGATCAAGCTCCTTGGCATAACCCAGAGCTGATTTACCTGACTGATCTTTGATTTTGGCGTCAGCGCCATTCTGTAACAGTATTTTCACCACATCTGTTTTTCCCTGACGAGCCGCCCAGATCAGAGCCGTGCTACCATCCTGCTTGCGAGCATTGACCTGTGCACCTTTGTTTAAAAGCATTTGAACAAATTTAGCATGACCATTGTAGGATGCCTTCATCAGAGCAGTTCCGCCATCGGCTGTTTTATCGTCTATCTTTAAACCCTTTTCCAGTAAAAAGGGAACAAACTCTATATTACCTATGCTTGCTGCAATCATCAGGAGGTTATTGCCATCAGTGTCTTTGTCTTTAACGTCAGGACCTTTCTCTAGCAAGAGTTTCGCTACTTCCAGATGACTGTCAAGGACTGCATACATCAGGACTGTCCAACCATCTTCTGTTTTAGCCTTGGGATCAACCCCCTTGTCCAATAAGAGTTTCACTACATCCAGATTACCGCCTCTCGTTGCAGACATCAGGGTAGTATAGCCATTTCCTGTTTTAGCCTTGGGATCAACCCCCTTGTCCAACAAGAGTTTCACTAGCTCCAGATGACCGCCCTCAGTTGCCCATATCAGAGGTGTCCAACCACCATAATCACTTTTGTCATTCGGGTCAGCACCCTTGTCCAGCAGTAGCTTGACTATTTCCAGATGTCCTTTCTGAGCTGCATTCTGCAAGGCCGTAGAACCAAAATCATCTTTGTGATTAACGTCAGCACCCTTGTCCAACAAGAGTTTCACTAGCTCCAGATAGCCTTTACTGGTAGCCCAATGCAGTGGAATCATTTCCTCACCGACTAAACGCACCTGATTCGGGTTTGCGCCGTTCAATATAGCTTTTTCGACCAGCTCCAATTTATCTTCGACCATACCATTGAGAAGGTCTTCATTTGGGCTAGCCCAGGCAGTCATGGGCAGGAAAAGTATATTAACAAGGAAAAAAGTAAAAGTTGACGGTTTCATAAGGTCATTTCCTTAAGTTTATAGGGCGGCGTTGTTGCATGAATGCTGAGTTAAAAAAATCCCCCGAGAAGGCCAAGACCCCAAACCGAAGTATCGAGTCACGAACTGGCCTGAGTATAACAAATCGTTGAAGCAAAGGGGAATTTTCCCGTTCTTTAAAGCGTCAAAATCGCCAAATTTAAAACTGCGTGCGTATTTTAAGCGAATTGCTAAACAATAATCAGGTATTCCCAACAAAACAGGCCCCCGAATCACTTCAGGGGCCTGTTGGCTTTGCGCCTGCGGCTAGCGATACAGCCCCTTGCGCAAGGTTTGTACAGCCGCTTTCAGCTCAGCGGTCTGCAGCTCAGTGGGCAGCGTGTGGGCCAGAAAGACCATCATCTCCAGCTTTTTCAAGCTGCGTCGCTGCTCGGCTCCGGTCATGCCTGTGGCTGCAAAGGCTTTTGCCAGCGTGTTATACGCTTGATACAGCTGCTGCAATTGCAACAATTGCGCGGGCGCTTTGGCATAGGCCTTTTCTACCAGTGGCCATTCTTGGCTTGGATCGCGGCTCATAAACAGCACCTGATACCCGCTGTCCAGGCCCCTGGGCTGACCGTCTCTGAGCAAAATCCGGTGTCCCAGGTATTCAGGGCTGTTGCCTCTTCTGTAATACAACTCACTCAGGGGGTAATAATAAACCGACCCATGCAGGGCTTGCCAGGGGGTGGCGACGGCTTGAGCCAAAGCCAAGCCTTCAGATCGCTGGCCTGCCTGCCAGAGGGCTTCGGCCTTTAATCCCCGGTTATCGTGGCCACTTAAGGCTTGTGCAGCCAGAGCAGGGTGCCCATGCTCCAAGAGCCAGAGCCCATCTTCACGGCTGCCTCTGAAGTATTCTTTGGGGTCAGCAATCAGGTGTTTGAGCTCTTGCTTGCAATTCCACTCGACATCTCTGGCCAATTGGGGGAACCAGGCCGGGGCGATGTTGCGCTGTTGAAAGTCCGCCATGAGACTTGGCAATTGTGGACAGAGCCCATTCCGGTATTCCGTCAACACGGTCAGCACATATTCAAAACTGCTGGAGCGGAACCTGCCTCTCGTATACGGACGGTAACCCGCCTGCAATGAGCGCAAAGCGTATTCCAAGGCCAAGTCCAATTGGCCGCTTTCGAGCGCGATCTCATAGGCTTCTCGCCACGCCAGGGTGCTTTTCTCGGGAAAGCGTTGGGCAATGCTTGTGTAGGTTTCCAGAGCGGGAGCATAGCGCAGCAAATAGCCTTCCAAGCGGGCTTTTTGCATCAGCCACTCGGCCTGAACGGGTTGGGCCTTTAAGGCCTCGGCATTTTCAGCTTGGGCCTGGATAAAATCCCCTTGGGCTTCGGCCATCAGGGCTTTGATATAGGCCAAATTGTCACTCGCTGGGGCGAAACGCAGCCAATATTTGCCCTGAGCCAGATAATAAGCGGCATATTCACCCTGGTAGTTGTCTTGGCTTGGGAGGGTATATGTCCGACTGTCGGTGTCAGAGGTGGCGACCGTCAGCAACAGGTGCTCAGCCAATTGCTGGGCCAGATCGGCACTGTGGGGCTCCTTTAACAGGCCCCGCAGCAGCGACATCTCTGCAAAAGACGCCGTCCATATATCTTCTGGGGCTTCTGAATACAAACGCCGTCCGGCTTTGACATAGAGCACTTCCAGGGTCTTGAAAGCCAAACGCTGCTGCTCACGCACGCTGATACCAAATTTCCCCTCGCTGTTATTGAGGGCCACAAAGCCCGCCAGAGGCTGGGTTTTGAAACCCAGCACCAGCACGATGAACGCGGCAAAAGCAGGGGGCAAATAATAGCCAAACAGCCGCAACAAGCGCATCCGAGGCAGGGCCAAAGGCTCCCAGAAATGGCCCTGAAAACGCCAGATATCCCAGGCCCGAAAGGCCAAGGCCGTTCCCCACAAGGCGATTGCTGGCCAATCGTGGCTGTGCAGCAGCACTGCCGCTCCAGGCACCAGGGTGGGTGACGTGCCAAAGCCAAAGGCCAGCAAGAGCAGCAGCAATCCCACGCCCAGTTCTCCCGCCAGCCAGAGAAAGAGCAGAGCTGTGGCCAGATTTGCAAAGTTCAGGTTTTGGGCAATTTCGGGCAGGCTCCAGAGCAGGGTCTGGCCCAGCGCCACCAGTCCCAGCAGAAACACGCTTTGCACACCCCAGTTCACAGCATATTGCCAGATCCGAGGCAAAGGCCGGGTGCGAAAAAACTCCCAATAGCTATTGCCAGCCAAGCGCACAGGCAGGAGCAAGAGGCAGCCCCCCGCCAGGGCACAGGCCAAGATCCACAGGGCACTGGCCATGGGCAGATTTTCCAAGGCGGCCCGACCCAAAAACAGGGAGAGCAAAAAGCCCAGCAGGCCGACGATGGCCAAGAGTTGCATATACAGCATATACGGATGCCCGCTCAGCAGTTTGATCCGGGCCATCCACGGCCCACGGGCCGGTGAGAGCATCAGCGGCGAGTGGGCACCCAGCCAATTGAAGCTGCGAAAGAGCCAACTGCGCTGCATGGCCTGGTACTCATCATCGACCCGGCCCGGCACTTCCAGGGAGAGATCGCTGAGTCCTTGGGCCAATTGGCGCTGCAGCCAAAACAAGAGGCCTGCGCCTGCCAGCAGGGTCAGACCGTGGCCCACAGGCAAACCCTGTACACCCCAGCCATCACCCGTCAGCAGCCAGCCCAGCAGAACTATTCCTGGGAGTAGCAGCTGGCGCAACAAGTCGCCATTGGCGACAAAGAGCAGGGCCATGAAGAGGCTCAAGGCTGGGATAAACAGGGCCAATTCCCAGGGGATTTCGCGGCCAGAATCGTATTTGATCCATTGGCTGGCACTGCAGATGCCAAGTAAAAGCAGGCTCAAGGGCGTCCAAAATTTGAGAAATTCACCCCAAAAGAGCTTGAACAGGTCTTGGCGGTTCAAGGCGCGGGTATACAGCCACTCGCCAAACCAGGAGAGCAGCAGCCAGGGCAGGCTCAGGGCCAAGAGCGCGGCGATCAAGCTGCCGCTCAGGCTGTTCAGGGCCCAGCGAATCAGGTCGAAGCTGCGATAGCCCCATTCGTTGGCGGGCTCAGTCAGACCTTGAATCAGGCCCAAACTACTGCCCAAGAGCATCAGGCCCAGGGTCAGCAGCAGAGTCTGGCCCAGGCTTTGGCGAAAGAGGCTTACGGGGTGGCTGGACATGTCGCACCTCCGGCTGTTAGGGTAGACGTGTAGATAATAAAAATCTCCTCCAGTGAGAGGGGGCTTTGCTCAATGCGGGCCTCTGGAAAACGCCGGAGGAGTTTTTCTTCTTCAGCGGTGCTCCAGTTTTCATGAATCCATTCCAAATAACCGGCACGGGTCTGCAAATGCAGCACACCGGGCCATGCTTTAAGTGCTTCGGCCTGGGGGCTTGCCTGGGCATTTACCTGAGCATTTTTGTCGATCAGCACCACCCGGCGACTGCGGGCCTTGAGTTCTTCCAGGGGCATTTCCAGGCGCATTTGCCCGTTTACGACCAGGCCAATTTGGTCGGCGATGCGCTCCAAATCGCTCATCTGGTGCGAGGAGATCACAATTGTGCTGCCCGATTCGTGAATCAGCTCGATCATGCTTTCGAGGAACTCTTTGCGGGCCAAAGGGTCGAGCCCACCAGCGGGTTCATCGAGCACCAGCAGCCGGGGCCGGTGGCCAATCGCCAGAATCAGGGCCAGCTTTTGTCTTTCGCCGCGCGACAGGCCAAAGACCCGTTTGCGGGCATCCAGTTCCAGCCGTTTGAGCCATTGCTGCACATAGTCGCGGTCCCAAGCCGGGTAAAACGAGCCATTGTAGGCCAGCAATTCATCCACGCGCAGCCAGGGAATCAGCTGCATGCTGTCGGAGCTATAGCCAATTTGCTGGCGCAGATTGAGTGGCAAGCGCTCAGGGGCGTGGCCCAAGACCTGTGCCTCGCCGCCACTGGGGCGAATCAGGTTCATCAAAATCCGCAGGGTGCTGGTTTTGCCAGCCCCGTTGCGCCCCAATAAACCGTAAACGCAGCCTGTGGGCACCTGCATATTTAGGTTGTGTAAGGCTTTGTGAGCACCATAGGTCTTGATCAGTCCATGGGTCTCGATGATCATCTCAGACATTCGCTACCTCCTGCCAGTTTTTTTCTACCAATTCAACGGCTTCGGGGCAGTTAAAGCCCAACCACGCCATGTCTTTACCAAAACGTCCCGCCAGTTCATTGCCCTGTTGGCTGCGATCCTGGGCAGATAAAGCCAGGGCCGACTCACTCACAAAGCTGCCTTTGCCCACACGGGTGATCAACAGGCCTTCGCGCTCCAATTCTTTGATGGCTTTGGCCACCGTATTGGGATTGATGCGCAATTGCAGGGCCAGTTCTCGAATCGTGGGGATCGGGGTTCCGGGGGCAAAGACCCCCAGGGCAATCGCGTGGCGGATCTGCTCCATAATCTGGAGATAAAGGGGAGTGCCACTTTCGGGATTAATAATCAGCACGGGTGCTCCTTTCGTATTCTGTACTATTGTACTAGTCAAATAATACAATAGTACAATCGAACTTTACAAGCCCCTTCAGCCAAGTTTTGCTATTGCGTTGAAGAGCGAACGGGAAATAAGCTATGCTCAAAGCAAAAGCGCCAGCGAGGGAAAATCTCCAATGCCGATTCAATCCGACAAAGCCACCCGTCCCTTTTCTTTGAACTTAAAAGCCGCTCTGCTGGGATTGGTTGGGGCAGCCTTGTTATGCAGCTGTGCCGCCGAAACGGTCCAAGGCGAGGGGCCGCTCAAACGCGAAGAGCGCACTTTAAATGCCTTTCAGGCCGTGGATGTGAGTCAGAGCTTTATTGTTGAGATCGAAACCGGCAAACCCCAAAGCATTGCCGTCGAAGCGGATGAAAATCTGCTGCCCCTGATCGATACCCAGGTGGTTGACAATACCCTCAAAATTGCCAATAAACCTGGCAAAACCTTGAGTTCCAACAATCCGATCAAAGTTTTCCTGTCTCTGCCCAGTTTGCAGAATGTCGATGCCAAAGGCGCTTCCCGCTTGGTGATTACCGGTATTCAGGGCGATCAACTCAAGCTCAACCTCGAGGGCGGCCACCAGGTGCGCATGGTGGGGGGCGTTTTGCAGAATTTGCAGATCAAAGCCAGTGGTGCAGCCCAGCTTGAATCACTGATGCTCAAAGCCCAAAATGTGGATATTCAGCTCAGTGGCGCGGCTTCGGCGCGTATTCGCGCGGAAAAAAAGCTCAAGGTCAGCGCTGCCGGGGCCTGCAAACTGGAGTACAAAGGCACACCTGAAATCACCCAAAATTTAACCGGGATGAGCGTCCTGCGTAAACTCTAGTCTGCTGAAGAGCGCTTTTTTTCGTGTTATAATAAAGCGTCTCTCAAGAACTCAACCAAAACACCCATAAGGAAGGAGCAGACATCTTTTTCCCCAAGTTTTAGTACTCGAAAAGGATGGACAAGCGCTGATGAAATTTATTATTCATGGAAAAAACGTGGAAGTCACCGACGCCCTGCGCGATTATGTTAAGACCAAGCTGGGCAAAATGGAGAAATACAGCCGCCACATTGTTGATGTCAATGTGGAGCTGAGTGTCGCCAAAAATCCGCGTATCAAGAACAATCAGCAGGTAACTGTGACCACCTCTGTCAATGGCCTGATGTTGCGCTCGGAAGAGTCCAGCGTCAGTATGTATGCTGCCATTGATCTGGTTGGAGACAAACTCGAACGCCAGTTGATCAAATACGAGCGCAAACGCACCGACCGCAGTGCTGCTGTCAAAACGGCTGTGGCCATGGGTGAAATGGTAGACGATGAAGACGAGGCCGAAGAAGGCGTCGCAGTAGCGGCACCTGCCAAGAAAAAAACAGCCACGGCTGTCACCAAGAAAAAGACCGCGGCCAAAGCCCCTGTCAAACGCAAAGTCAAAAACGAGCGTTTGGCGATCAAGCCCATGAGCCCCGAAGAAGCAGCAGCCCAGATGGAGTTGCTCAAATACACCTTCTTGTTGTTCCGCAACCAGGACAGCAATGATCTGAATATTATCTTTAAGCTCGATGGTAAAAACAAAGAGTATGGCGTGATCATCCCCAACGAATCTGTGGATGAAGCTATTGTCATGCGCCTTTAGGCCATCGTTTAAGATTTGAGCAGGAGCGCCACCATGAGCGATGTCTACCTTTTAACCAAACATTTCTACGACAGTGCTGCCAAATACAGCAGCAAAGCGGCCCTGATGGAGAAAAAGAACGGGATTTACCGTTCTGTCACCTACCAGGAAATGAAAGAGCGGGTTGAACAGGTGGCTGCTTATTTGATCCAACACGGCCTGGGGGCCCAGGATCGGGTGGCGCTGCTCTCAGAGAATCGGCCAGAGTGGCCGATTGCGGATATGGCGATCATTGCCGCAGGGGGGGTGAATGTGCCTATTTATCCCACCCTGACGGGCCACCAGATTTTGTATATGCTCAACGACTCGGGCACACGGGTGATCTTTCTCTCCAAAGCGGCCCAACTCAATAAAATTGCAGCGATTCACCACGACTGTCCCACGCTCAAGCGGGTCGTGATTTTAGACCCACCAGAGACCTTGCCCGAGCTGCGCAATATTGAAGTTGTCAGTTTTCAGCAGGTGCTTACCGAAGGGGAAGCGCTGTTGGCCGATGGGGCCAGCGGCATCCGCGAAGAATTGGAAAAACGCCTGATGCATGTTCATGAGAGCCACATGGTCAGCATTGTCTACACCTCAGGCACCACGGGTGACCCCAAAGGCGTGATGTTGACCCACCGCAATTTTGCCAGCAATGCCCGCAGCGCGGTCAAAGCTTTGGGCTTTGATGCCTCTCAGACCTCGCTCTCATTTTTGCCGCTCTCCCATGTCTTGGAGCGGGTTGTGAATTATGCCCTGCAATACTGTGGCGCCACGATTGCCTATGCCGAGAGCATCGACACCATTGCCCAGAACCTGCAGGAAGTGAAACCCTCGGCCTTTGTGGCCGTGCCCCGGGTCTTTGAAAAGATCTACAACCGCATCATTCAAAACGTCGAAAACGAAAAGCCGCTCAAGAAAAAAATCTTTTATTGGGGTCTGGGGATTGGCAAACAGGCGGCGGTGTATACCAGCCAAGGTCAACCCATTCCCAGCTCTCTGGCTTGGAAACACAAACTCGCAGACAAATTGGTCTTCGCCAAGGTGCGCGCCCGCACTGGGGACAACCTCAAATTTGCCGTTTCCGGTGGCGCGCCGCTGATGCGCGAGCTGGCTGAATTTTTCTTTGCCGTGGGGATCAATATCTACGAAGGTTATGGCCTGACCGAGACCAGCCCCGTGATCTGTTGCAATCGCCCCGGTGGGGTCAAGTTTGGCTATGTCGGCCAGGTGATTGAAGACGTAGAGGTCAAAATTGCCCCCGACGGTGAAATTTTGGCCCGTGGCCCGAATATTATGTTGGGCTATTTTAACAAACCCGATGCCACCCGCGAGGTGCTTGACGAAGATGGCTGGTTCCACACCGGGGATATTGGCGAACTCGATGCCGATGGCTATCTCAAGATCACCGATCGCAAAAAAGAAATCATCGTCATGTCCAATGGCAAAAATGTGGCACCCCAGCCGATAGAAAACACCCTCAAAACCAGCTCATATATCGAGCAGGCGGTGATGCTGGGCAATAACCAAAAATACATGGCGGCTTTGATCCATCCCAGTCTCGACCTGTTGGACCAATATGCCCGCAACCACAATATCAAAGTGGGCAGCCGCAAAGAATTGCTGACCCACCCCGAGATCCACAGCTTTCTCGACAAAGAGATTCACCGCATGATGGCGGATTTTGCCCGTTACGAGCAGGTCAAAAAATTTATTCTGATCGCAGAAGAACTCACCCAGGACAATGGCTTTTTGACGCCCACGCTTAAATACAAGCGCCGCCTGATCAACGAACATTTTAAACACGAAATTGCCGAGCTCTTTGCCGATTCAGGCCGCGACTAGGTCCAGCTTGCTTCAACGGGTTCCAGGCAGACCTAAGCGGGTCTAACATCACTGACAAAGTGTGGGTCTATCTGGCAGGCTGTTGGGTATGCACGTTCTCATCCGCTCTGGTGCGCGCTTTTGGCGCACGCTGACATTTTTTATCTTGACACTTGTGCTCGTGGACATCTGGGTCATCAAGGCCTTGCTGCCCCAGCTCAAGTCAGATTTTAGCGCCAGCTATCGCCTGCCCGAAGGCCAGGAAATGGCCTGGCTGCCCTTTTACCTGAGCGCATTGGCTCAAAATCCCTCCCCAGCCCTGGTCTTTCTGGGATCGTCTCCCACCTATGGCATTCGCATCAGCGATCCCAATCAGACCTTTCCCGTGGCCACGCTCAGGGCTTTGCAAAAAAAGGGGCTGGCTGCGAATTGGCAAAGTTACAACCTCTCCGCCAAGGGTTTTTTGCTCTCAGACCAGTATTATCTGCTCAAAAAAGCCCTGCCTGACGGCGAGGCCTTTGTGATTCAGCTCAATTACCACACCTTCAGCCCCAGTCTGCTCAAAGGCACACGCATGCGCCACCCTGAATTGGCCGAAAAGCTCGGTGTTCCGGTCTCTGAAGTGGAGGCCGCTCTGTTGGGACTGCGTCCCAGCCCCCCTCTTCCACTGAATGCTTGGCTGCGCCAGGGACTGAGCCAGATTTGGGCCTTTTACCGCAGCAAAGAGCTGCTGGCAGCCCATTGGCTGGGGCATACCCCCGAAGGCTGGGCCTTTGCCCAATACGAAAAGGCCCTTCGGCAGGCTCAGGGCATTCAGGCCGCTGAAATGGAGGGGTCCACGCCTTTTCTCGATCTCAAGCCAGCCCAGCAGATGATGGTGCTCAAACGCTATGGCCAAAATGCCGGCTTTGCACTCAGCCCCGACAATTCCGAGTTGCAAATGCTTCAAGCGACGGTGGATCTGCTCAAACAGGCGGGCAAACCCGCACTCTTTGTGATGGGTCCGCTCAATGTCGAAGCCCTCGATGCCTACGAGGCCCTCGATTGGAAAAAATACCAGGCTGTGCTGACGCCGATTCGCGCCACAATCGCCGCAGGGGGCTTTGAATTGCTGGATATTAACCGCGGGGCCTCTCTGCCCGCCGATCAGTTCTTTGACATCACCCACACCCTCAACGCCGGGGGCATTGCCTTTGGGGAGCGCGTGGCTGAGCGATTGGGGCCATTGCTCAGCACAGAGCGAAGGACTTTGTCCAAACAGGGAGCGCCGCGATGATCTTTAACGAGGCGCTCTATGGGGTCTTTTTGCTCTTGTCAGTTTTGGGCTTTTTTGCGGTGCCGGTGGTCTGGCGCGGGGGCTGGCTGGCCCTGACAGGCTTTGTCTTTTATGCCTGGTATGGCGGGCCCTTTGTCTGGCTGTTTTTGATCGAAGCCACTGTGGTCTATTTTGCGATTCGGCGCTTTCGCCAAGACAAACGCATCTTTGCGCTTTTGTTGTGTTTAGCTGTGGCGCTGCTGGTGGGGTTTAAATACCGCAATCTGCTGCTGGGCTCTTGGTTTGAGCTGCGGCATTTGGCCACGGGCAGTGGTATTCCCACGCTTGAGCGCTTTGTCTTTCCCCTGGCGATCTCGTTTTTTAGCTTTGAATTTATTCACTATTTGGTCGATGTTTACAAAGGCAAAATTGGCCCCCACCGCTTTCGCGATTACCTGGCTTTTATTCTCTTTTTTCCGACTATGGTGGCTGGGCCGATCAAGCGTTTTCAGGACTTTGTCCCCAAGTTATCCACAGCCCGCTTTGAGTGGGAGCATTTGCGCATCGGGCTCTTGCGGATCTGCATCGGGCTGGGCAAAAAAATGATCATCGCCGATTCCCTCGATCTCTGGATTCAGCCGCTGATGTCTGAAAATGCCGCCAACGCAGCTTCGGGCCCCACGCTTTGGATTGCCCTGTTGGCCTATTCGCTCAAGATCTACACAGATTTTTCGGGTTATTCAGACATTGCGATTGGCTCGGCCCGTCTGTTTGGGATTGTCGTGCCCGAGAATTTTAATTGGCCCTATTTGCGCCGCAATATTGCCGAGTTCTGGCGGCATTGGCATATCTCACTCAGCTCCTGGATCACCGACTATGTGTATATCTCGCTGGGGGGCTCGCGGGTCAAGTTTCCGCGTCTGCTGCTCAATCTCTTACTGGCCATGGGTGTTTCGGGCATTTGGCACGGGGCCGAATGGCATTTTCTGGTTTGGGGCCTTTACCACGGCGCGATGCTGGTGATTCACCGCGTCTTTAAAGACAAAGTGGCCCCGCGTCTGCCCTGGCTCGAACAGCTGCGCTGGGTCACCACGCCGCTCTTTACCCTGTTGACCTTTGTCTTGGTGACTTTGGGCTGGGGCCTGTTTATTATGCCCGTGGGCCGGTTTATGGGGCTCTTGCCCAAATTAGTGGGGGTGAGTTAAATGGCTGAGTGGCTCAAAGACGCCGCCACCGGCGTGGGAGCAGCGCTGCTTTGTCTGCTGGCGCTGTTCTTTGCCAGTGGCGGCTCGAACTTTATTTATATTGATTTTTAAAACTCAAGCCTCTCTTAGTCAAACCTGAAAACCCGGCTGGGCGATGAATAGCCTTGCGGGCCAATCAGACTGCCCAGAACCAGGTAGTTTTCCAACGGACCTGTGCTGAAGAGGGCTGAACCCCAGGCTTTATCCATGGCCAGCACCCGGTACAGCTCAAAATCAGCCCCATTCCAGCGGTAAATCTGAGGCAGGGTGGTATTGGTGGTCAAAAGCAGATAATGCCAACCTTTGACGGTGAAATAGTCCCAATTCAGCCCGCCTGTGGTGGGTATGTTTTGGAAATCCACGAATTGGCTGCCATTCCATTTCAGGATCTTGGAATCGACCGTGTTGCTGATGCGGCTGTTGTTAATAATCGCGGCAAAGAGCTGACCGTTGATGGTAAAGGTATCAAAGTCCAGATCAAAATCTGTGTTAAACGTTTGATTAAACACAAATTGGCTGCCATTCCATTTGTACAGCTCCGATTGGGTGTCTTCTGTCCCGCTGCCGACATAAAAATAGGTGGTGAGAGCCAGAAAACGCTCAGTGCCAATCGTGAGAAAATGGGTCCATTTGTGAGCCCCTCGGGTGGGCAAGCTCTGAAAGAGCACAAATTGAGTCCCCTTCCACTCGTAGATCAGCGATTCGCGCTCAAAGCTGCCATTGTAATGGGTGGCCAATGCCAAGAAGTGTCTGTTGTCTATCGAAAAGCTTTCCCAATCAATGCCCCCGGTGGTGGGAATGGTTTGAAAAGGGACAAACTGTGAGCCATTCCATTTGTAAATTTCGGAATTGGCGGCATAGACATTCTGGTCAAAATTGGCAATGGCAAGAAAATGCTGGTCGCCCACCGAAAAGGGGTGCAGGTCGTAGGCCCCAAAGGTGGGAATGGTTTGAACCAGGGAGAATTGAGTGCCGTTCCATTTGTAAATCTGTGAGTTGAGGTGGTAAGATTGGCCGTTAAAATAATTGGGAATCGCCAAGAAATGCTCCCCGTTGATCTGAAAAGGAGCGGGTTGAAGCGCACCGACCGTGGGCAAGGTTTGTGTTTCTTGCAAAGGTGGCATGGCCAATACTTCAATGGCTTCGGGCAGAGTGACCGTATTGCCCGCAAGTTTGATCAACATATCTTTGACACCCGGAGCGAGAGTGGGTGTCAGGCCAAAGGTGACATAATTCGCTGCGACCTGTTGAATGGGCATGACCTTGTTATCTACCACAATTTCAATGCCACTGAGGTCAAGGCCCGTGATGCCGATGCCGATCAATTGGCTGGGATTGACGGCTTTGCGCTGCCCATCGCGGGTGATCCAGACGCCTACAGCAGGAGGGGGTGAAGGGGGAGGGGTGGTGCTGATAGATTGAATGGTAAAACTGCCTGTGCTTCCACCACCCTCTGCTTTGACGGAAAAATCTGCTCTTGCCGCTCCGCCCCCTGTTTGGACATAATTGCTGGCAAAGTTTCCGACACCTGTAATCCCACTCTGAAAAGCAATTTGATAATCAAAACTGGCAGAGACTTGGTTGGGATCGACTTTGAGCTTGACATACGTGCCGTCGTTGCGGATATCCAGAATTTGATTTGCAGAGATATCCACGGGTTTATCTCCAGGCAAAGGCGTGACGGGCGTTGGAGCCGTCGATTTAACGTGTTTAAACACAAGTTTGATCGGCATAACATTGGTGCCTGTGCGAATATCTGCCACCAGATTTTGGCCTTCGAGTTCCAGCTCAAAGCCATTTTTTGCTTCCGGGTTGGCAGAGTAGGTGACTTTGGTGAGTTGCGGCTTGAAGGCTCCGGGGTCGGAACAATCGTTGGCATTGCAAATTTGGATCCCGTCCATCACTTCGATTTCTGTTTTGGCAATCTGTCTGTCACCGGCTTTGATGTCGCTCCAGCCTTTGACTTTGACCAAGTTGTCAGATGCTAAATTTGTCTTCCAGACTGTCTCGCCAATGGTTTCGAGTAGCGTTTTGCTCTTCTCTTCATTGGCTGGAGCAGGGTTAGAACCCCCTTGAACAGATTTATTGAGTTTTAAGACCTTGCCATTTTCAACCAATCCAAAGAATGTTTCTGCTTTGCGAGAAGAAGTTGAAACAAGTGAATGTTGGAGGGCCGCAGAAACATCTAACATGCGCACAGGAGCCATAGAAGCTGGGAATTGGGATTTTTTATAAACCGAATTGTTTGCTGGCGCGCCAGCTTCTAATCCAGAGGCTGAAGCCTCTTTTAAAATTTGTTTGATTTGAGAGGGTGTTAAGCCAGGATTTCGCGATTTAAGCAATGCCACAACACCCGTCACAAAGGGTGCTGCTGCGCTGGTTCCCAAAAATTTAGCGTTGGGCCCCAAATATTGAGCCGTATTGCTGGCATTACCCGCTTCAGAAACATATATTTCGTCCCCTGGGGCCCAAATCAAGTCTGTGCCCCAGTTTGAAAAATCGGCAACCAATAAACCTTCTTTGGAAGGTAAGGCCAAACCTGTTGAAATGTTAATTTGACGGGTATTTGTTGGCCAAAGTGCTCCCACAGTAATTGCTTTAGAGTCATCCAGAAAATAAATTTCAAAAGCCCAAGAGGCAATGTTATCAAGGTTTAAGGGCAGACAAAAGCCCCCAAAAAGAGATAAAGTTCATCAGTCCCACCCGTTAAGGAGGTCCCAATGAA
>JBIKWL010000276.1:0-3958 GCA_044356335.1 Candidatus Sericytochromatia bacterium | reverse complement strand
CCCCAGGCAATGCAAACGGCCAACTCCAACTCGAAACCCATGATTTAAACGAACTTCTATTGGGGTGTGAAATTGAAAAAAGCATTACGGCTATTCCCCGCATTCAAAAAAGTCCTATGCTGATGCCTTCGAAACGGCTTGTAGATCTTGAGCATCAGACGATGACTTATTTACTGACCCAATATGACCAAGTGGGAGCAGAAAGTTTGCAAGGTTGGCTGAAACAAGTTTGGTGGTTAACAGCATTACCTCAGTACTTGAGTCCTTTTCGACAGGGAAACCAGTCAATTCGACTTTACCGTATCAGAGACAGAAAGTCGGATGATTGGGTCTTTGCCGAAAAAACAGCCCAAGGTGAACTCATCCCAAGAAGTCTCATGAACGATATTCAGCCTCTCCAGCCCATTGAGTCATCACAAACCCACCGCCTCTGGTTGAACAGGGACTACGCGGAACTTTTAAAGATCATTTCCGAAGCCAAAGACATCTCACTCAACAAAGCCGCTGAAAGATATGGAGAAATCAGCATCCAGGTCTATTCTGACGAGGAGCCCAATCTCCGTTTTGATTATTCCGACCAATTTGGCTTACAAAAAAGAGCCCAACGTTAAGCTGCCTATTCGGCAGTGAATACCTGTTGTAAAAAAAAATAAAAATTTTCTAAGCTGCTTTTTCAGCAGTAATTAGATTTTAACAAGGCTTTTTAAGGTTCTCAAATTCTTTAACTAAAATAAGTATTAATTCATAAATATTCAATGCTTGACAGAACGAATTGAATTTTGTATCATTTTTTGTATACAACTGTTTAATAAAATAAAATTAAAATGGTTAAAATTTCTGAGGTGTTGTCATGAATGCAACAATCGAAAAATTCCTAGATGAACGAAAAGAAAGTTGGTTAAAAAAAAATCTAACAGCCAATCTGTCGGAAGCAGAAAAAGTTGCTATTGAAGAAGACGCGACTGAAAAATTTGCATTGCAACAATGGTTACCAGATGCAGCCAAACGGGCAGGGCAACTTTCTCAAACCACACATCCAAGCAAATTTAGTCATCCCAGCTCCAAAACCAGCATGATATTGGCTGAAGCCCACCCCCAGCCTGACGGCTTTTTACACAGCGGCAACATAGCAGTGGAACCAGATGTACTGGGAAATGCAGCTGCTTTGGACGTAAATAAATTTTTATCTTTGCAGATCCAAGATGGGAAAAGCATTCTGCAACATCTACTGGAAGAGACAGAATTGATCCGTTCTGAACTGACTATATCCACAGCTACGTTTGAAGATATTTCACAAGGCTTGCTGAGCATCCGCGAGCAAGATACAAGCCAAATTACCCATGGCAAAGTCAAACAGGTCTATTTTCCACTTCCTGATGGTTCATACAACCTACTTTCTGTCCTCACGCCTTCAGGTTTGATGTATGAGCTGACAGATCGGATTCAAACCCTGCGCTTTTCTGAAGAGACTCAAGCAGCAAGGGATGCAAAAAAACACAATGTACATCATCCAAATGGGTATTCAGAATTATATGGTTTGGCGCAAATAGGCTATGGAGGAACCAAACCTCAAAATATATCTGTTTTAAATAACGAACATGGCGGAAAAGCATATCTTTTACCCAGTTTACCTCCCCTTTTAGAAAAGCGTTTGATTCATTTCCCCAAACATAACTTCTTCGCAGATACCCTTAAGCTAAAACATTTTCGTGAAGATTTTTGGGTCTGGCACCGCATTCTGAACGATTGGAAAAATAATCTGGAGACGCGCCAGAAACGTAAAGATTTTTTGGCTGCTTTATTCCAAGAAATCATTCAAAAATCCTGGGAACTGCGCACATCCACTCATTTCGGCGACACCAATACTGGTTGGAGTCAAAGAGAGACATATGTAGCATTGCCCCTGCACCAAAAGATTTGGTTGGATGATCACTATGAAAAAGAGCGTGACCAGCAGGATGAATGGCTTGATGGAATTATAAAAGATTTTTTAATTTGGTTCACACGGGCCTATGAAAAAATTCTAACGCCAGCCAAAGCGATTCAGCTAAGCGATGATGAATTTCGGATCTTCCGCCAAGAAATCAATCAATTTCGAGAGGATTTACGGTGAGACAACTCTTACTTTTACCACATATACAAGTTCACAATGCAAATGCGCTTTCGAGCCCCTATACAATTGGATTTCCAGCCATGTCAGCTTGGTTGGGTGCAGCACATGCTTTGCAACGGTTGGTAAGACAAAAAGGCTTTCCAGACTTTACCTGCAACAGTCTCGCGGTGTGTTGTCATTCAATGAATCTTCAGACGTATAAAAATCGGGGCGACTACGTTTATTCGATCATTGGAACAGGTAACCCACTTGATAAAACTGGAGCCCGGCCTGCATTTATAGAAGAGGCCCGCTGCCATTTAGAGGTATCTCTGGTCTTGGACTATACAGGGCTCGAAATACACCAAATGGAAGATTTAACTGAGCTGGTATCCAAACTGCTTCACAGCAACTTGAAACTTGCTGGTGGAGATATTCTTCGCTTTCAAAGTCCACAGCCAACCGATGCAAATGATGAAAAAAGCTTAAAAAAATTACTTCAAAAGTTGACACCCGGCTATGTGATTTTGGAGAGGCGTTTGCTGATGAAAGAGGCAATGAATTCTGGTGTTGATGCCCTAGAGGCAATCTTGAGCTATCTACAAGTCAATCACAGCAGCGAAGTTGATGAGTCAGGTCAAGTTAACTGGCACAGTCAGCGCAAAACACAGGGATGGATTGTGCCCATAGCAACAGGTTTTCACGGTATTGGTCCATTGGGTCAAGCAGAAAATCAGCGAGACCCAGAAACCCCGCATCGTTTTGCAGAATCTGTCATCACATTGGGTGAATTTGTGATGCCTTACCGCATTTCGAATTTGGATGAAATGCTGTGGCACTACCACATTGATTCAGAAAAAAATCTTTACCTTTGCCAACAAAACACATTTAAGGAGAAAAAAAATGGCTAAAAAAGAAGATATTGCATCTGTTCTCGCATTTGAAAAAAAACTGGTTCCCTCTGATGGGTATTTTTATGGAACAACTTGGGGACAGAGAAAGGAAAATGCATCTCCCTTACAACTACAAGCGAAATCAGTGCGAGGCACTATTTCAAACCGCTTAAAACCCGCTTTAAAAGACGATCCTGCCAAATTAAATGCAGCAATTGAAAACCCCAATTTGCAAACAGTAGACAGCTGCGCATTGGGAACCGATCAAGACACTTTAAAGCTTGTATTTACCTTAAAAGTATTGCCTGGAGTTGAACACCCATCTGCGTGTAACAACAGTCAATTTCAACAGAGTTATACCGCAGCAGCCCAAAATTACATTGCAACAGAAGGTTTCAAAGAGTTGGCCCGACGTTATGCTATAAATCTTGCCAATGGTCGGTTTCTGTGGCGCAACCGAGTGGGAGCCGCTAAAATGGAAATTGAGATCCAAGATAATGCAGATCCCCACGCTATTTGGTGTTTTAAAGATGCCCTGTCAATTAGCACAAGGCATTTTGACTATGAAGATGCGCAAATCAAAAGTCTTTCAGAAAAAATTGCAAATGCCCTTTCCGGGAAAGGTTCATTTTTACTACTCAAAGTCACTGCTTATGCACAAGTAGGACAATCTCAAGAAGTTTATCCAAGTGAAGAATTGGTTTTGGATAAAGGCAGAAGCAAAGATAAAAAAAGCAAAATTCTCTATGCTATCAATGGAATCGCAGGCATGCATTCCCAAAAAATCGGAAATGCCTTGCGCACCATCGATAATTGGTATCCCGAAGCAGAAGACAGCAATATTGGCCCAATTGCCATTGAACCCTATGGTGCGGTTACAAACTTGGGCACTGCTTATCGCACCCCCAAAGCCAAAGCAGATTTTTATACCCTCTTTGATAATTGGGCGCGAGGCAAAAGTTTGGAACGAAAA
>JBIKWL010000029.1:0-46303 GCA_044356335.1 Candidatus Sericytochromatia bacterium | reverse complement strand
TAGATGACAATGCCAACCTTGTCGTTGGCATTGAGCTGATTGACGAGCAAAAACAGGCTCTGTTTGACCAATTCGAGCCGGTTTTGCAAATTCATAGAACCCGAGACATCGATCACGAAGGTCAAAATTGCGGGCTTGCGGTTGCGGGCCAGAATTTCTTTGCCCTGTAGGCCGACCCGCAGCAAATTGCTTTGGGGATCGCCAAAATACGAAGGGGCGATGTCGGTATGAATCGCAAATTTGCCACTGGGAGGCTGGGAGTAATGGTAATTAAAGAAATTGAGGAATTCTTCGGTGCGAATGGCACTGGGGTCGGGCAGTTTGTTTTGTTCGAGGAATTTGCGCATCAGGGTATACGAAGCGGTATCGACGTCTGCGGCAAAGGTTGAGAGGCGATCGGTAGCCGTTTCAACAAAGGGGTTTACGCCATAATTTTTAAAGAAATTGTCGCGGTAGGAATAGACGTCGGCGCTGGGAGTAGGGCTGGGTGTGGGCACTGGGCTGTTCAAGGGTTCGGGTGTGCTGCTGGGGCTGGAGGAGGGCTGACCCGTGGCACTCGGCGTGGGAGTGGTCGATGGCGTTTCTGGTGTGCTTGTTGCCTGGGGTTCGGGAGGGGAGGGGGAAGCAACGGGTGAAATACTGGCTGCAACACTGGCACTGGGGCTGGCGCTGGGGGTCGTTGGTGAATTTGTTGCAGGGCCGCAGCCGATCAACAACCAGCTTGAGAGTCCCAGGGCGGATAAATACAGTGTTTTTTTCATGGCCATTTCCTTCCAGACGCGAATCGAATCCATTTAACAGTATACGCGCTGCATTTGTAAAAAGAAAGATTAATTTTCTTTTTTGTAAAATGTAGGCCTGTGGATGCCAAGCTGCCTCAGATATGTTATTATCACACAGTTGTTTAAGAATCCCTCAGGAGGCCTACCATGGCTGAATTTAGCAGTGATCAAATCCTTGCCAAAGATTTTAACGCCCCTTCGACCTTTGCCAATATCTGTCGGGTACGTGCCGAAAACCATTTTGTCGTGCTGGATTTGGGCTATGTTCCCCCGCTGGACAGCTCTGAAGTGGGATTGCTCAAACAGGAGCCGATCAAAGTCAGTCAAAGGGTCATTTTACCCGCCGCTGTGGCCCAGACCCTGATTGAGCTGATGACCAAAGTCACCGCGGCCCAAGCGGCAGAACAAGACGAGCCTTTGACGCCTGTCATGCCCGAGCGCTGAGCTTGTGCCTATGCATTCTGAAGTCTGGGAAGATCGTCTGATTGAATTGGAGACCCGTTTGGCTTTTCAGGATGATGAACTCTTCAAATTAAAAGCGCTCTGCGCCAGTCAGCAAAAACAGGTTTATCGGCTCGAAGCTACCTTGGAACATCTTTTGCTGCGTTTTAAAGCCCTGCAGGAAAATGGGAGCGGTGAAAAAATTCCCAATGAAAAACCGCCCCATTATTAATTCAGTTTAGGTCTACCACGGTCACCCCAGTGTCGCCCCGGCCATAGTCTTCGAGGCGAAAGCCCTGAACATAAGGGGACTCTTTTAGATGGGTGTGAACCGCTTGTCTGAGCAGTCCTTCGCCTTTGCCATGGATCACCGAGACCTGTCGTAAGCCAGCGTGGACGGCGGTATCGAGAAATTTATCCAATCTGCTCAGGGCTTCGTGCACGCGCAGATTGTGTAAATCACAGAACTGCGATGCCACTGAATGCACCAAGATCTGAACGCCTGTGGTGTCACCTTTTTTTTCTTTGCGGTGGCTGCTCAAACGCACGTAACGGGCAGAAAAAGTCCATTTTTTTCCATCGAGCAAAACAGCCACCTCGCCTTTGGGATCGGGCAAACTTAAGAGCTCTCCGTAAGCTTTAACTGTTTCGACATAGACCCAGGCACCGGTTTTGACGCCTGGAGAGAGGCCCGCTAAGGCCGAGGGCGCCACAACAGGGATTTTGGCTTTGGGCGGGCGGATTTTGGGCGCTGTGGTTTTGGGGGAGCTGCTCTTCAATTCTTGGTAGCGCTTTTCGGCCTGTTGCAAGACCTGAGAGGGCCAGCCTGCGCGTTGGGCCTGATTGAGCAATTCCGATGGCGCCCATTGATCTGTTTTGAGTTGCCAGTTTGGCCCCTGTTTTTCTAGAGCCATTTTGACAATCCCTGGATAGTCTTGGCTTAAACGTCCGAGCAAGCTGTTGTGGGTGCTGATCAGCACTTTGCAGGGGCTACCGACCAATTCCTGAAGCAGGGCCCTGAGCAAGGCGTAGCTCTCCCCCGGATTGCTGCCTGCCAAGGGGTTATCCAAGAGCAGCAAGGGGTGATTTTGGGCGCGTTTAAAAACCTGTTGTAAAGCCTGGAGCTGCGTGCGCAGGGGAAGATCTTCGCGCACCCATTGCAGCCCCGTAAAGACAGGCAAACGCCCAGGGGCTTGGGTGGGCAGGGCCAAACCACTTTGATGCAGACAGACCGCCAGGCCCAGATTTTGAATCAGGGCTGTTTTGCCGCTGCCGTGTTGGCCGCTTAAAATCCAGGTATGGGTGTGGTTGGGCCAGTGCAAATCGCCGTGGGCGGAGGCCTGGGCCTTTAAAAGCGGCAGAAGCTCTTTCCAACCGGGCAGGTGCATTTCTTGGGCCTGACTGAAGGCGGCCCATTGCCCCCGGTATTTGCGACCGAGTTTAATTTTGGCGCTGAGCAAATCCCATTCCGCCAGCATTTGGGCCATGGCCTGGACCTGTCGCCAGCGCTGGCTGAGCAGGCGCTGTTTCTGGTCGAGGCTGCCATTATTTGCCAGGCCTCTTTCCAAATCTTCGGACCAAGATAGGCTTTGCAGACGTTGCCACAGAGCTGGCAGCAGTTTTTGCCTTGGCTGCAGTGCCTGTTTGTATTCCCGCAGGGTTTGGAGCAATTCGCGGCAGGCTTGTAACTGTAGCAAAGGAAGCGGTTGAGCGGGTTTTTCCAAATTGCTCAAAAGCGATTGCTGGGCTTTGCCTGTCAGTGTGGGCCAGAGATCCAGGGCTCTTTCGGCCTCTTGGCTTAAACGGTGCAATTGTTCCACTTCTTTGGGCACAAAGGCAGGTGTCAGGTGCTGGGCCCGTATTCGCCCAGTGGGGGTGTCTGTCTCTGCTGCCAATGCCTGGCAGAGGGTTTCCCAGCCCGGAAAGAACCAGGAACCGGGCGCTTTCATCTCAGTTGGCGCCGCTTTTTAATTTCGCTTTCGAGCCAAAGGATACGCCCTTTGATCAGCTCACGGTCGTTATCCCCGGCGGGGGCGTATTTGAGAAAGAGTTTGTAATGGTTGATTGCGACTTCGAGCAAGTCTTTGCGCCAGTAGATATACGCAATATTATAATGGTATTTCCAGCTTTGGGGCATCATTGAAATACAGGTGCGCAGCAGCATCAGGGCTTCGTCATAATCCCCGACTTCAAACTTGGCTGTGGCTTTTTCGTATTTCTGTTCGGCTTCAGCCTCGCGAATCGCCGCTTCTTTGCTCTTTTGATTAATGTTAAAATCGTCGCTCATCTGCTACTTCCTTCTCGTTCATAACTCCCAGAAAAAACCCTCTGTGCGGGGCCTTCCATCCAAAGCTGGTTCGACGTTTCCTCCCAGCAGATCTGCAAGGGGCCTCCAGGTAAATGAAGTTCAGCTTCTCGATTGAGACGCCCGAGCAAGACTCCTGCTACCAGAGTAGCACAAGCGCCCGTGCCACAGGCCAGGGTCTCGCCAGCTCCCCGTTCCCAGACGCTGATTTTTGCGCGATCAGGGCTTTCAAACAGGGTGAATTCGACATTGGTACGCATGGGAAAGCGGGGATGGCTTTCAATCAGGGGCCCCCAGACCAGGGTGTCTGCCCGGCTCCAGTGAGAATCCACCTCAATAATACAGTGGGGATTGCCCATCGAAACCAAGCTAACTTCAAAGCTGCGTCCCGCTACTTCCAATCTTTCTTTTAACACCGGGCTCTTTGCAAATCCCATGGCCGGTAACGCTTCGGCCTCCAGCCGGGGCGGGCCCATATTCACGCGGACCCAACCACTTTCGGGTCTATAATCGGCGTCCAAAATGCCTGCCCCTGTGGCAATGCGATAATGGCTTTGGGGGGCTGGGCTGAGCTGATGCAAATAGGCAACAAAACAGCGCAGGCCATTGCCACACATTTCGGGTTCGCTGCCATCCGCATTGATCACCTGCATTCGGGCATCCGCTTCTGAACTGGGATGGACAATCAAAATTCCATCGGCACCAATGCCAAAATGGCGATTGCACAGCTCTTTGGCCAGCGCGGCCAGATCGGTAGCTGGGGGCAAATCTGTGGCCTTTAAGAGGATGAAATCATTGCCAAGACCTTGATATTTTTCAAAGGAAAACTGCATGGGCAGAGGGCTTTCTTCATTTCGGAATGCGTATTTTTTGCGTTTTTCTGACTTTTAATTGTAGCAGAAGCCATTGGGGTTGTATTGTCCTTTGGCCCTGGATTGTGCTAAAGTGCTGATGTTTTTCAGGCGACGTAGCCAAGTGGTAAGGCAGGGCTCTGCAAAAGCCTTATTCGCCGGTTCGATTCCGGCCGTCGCCTTTTTTTTGTGCTTTTTTTCGGTTATTCTTCTGCTGATTCTATTGCTGAGCTTTGGGCGTGTCTCTGCTAGAATAAAGGCATGATGCCAAATACCCCCTTTTCTAACCGACATCTACATTTGGAAGATTTACTGGGTCTGCTGCCCTGGATTCCTGCTGGGCCAGTGGTGGATGTTGGCTGCGGTCAAGGCCACTTCTCGGCTGCGATGGCGGCTTATGGCCTGCCTGTTACGGCCTTGGATGTGGATGCTTCTGCTTTGAGCGCTGCCCGCAAATCTTATGGGGAACAGATCGATTGGGTGCACGAAGATATTCGGGCCCATCGGTTGAATCGTGAAAGTCAGGCTGCCATTGTTTGTCTCAACGTTTTTCCGTATATTCCCCATGGCGAGCGGGCCCGTTTGATTGGCCGCTTAAAAGCGGCGGTTAAACCCGGTGGCTTGTTGATCCTGACCGGCTATACCCTACTTGACCCCTCTGCCCAGCTCCGTTTGGCCACCTCGATCAACCGGCTCGATCAGCGTCCCACCGGGGTTTTGGCTTTGGGTGAATTACATGAGCGCTTAAGTGAATGGCAGGTACTCTTTGCCTTTGAGGGTTGGGCCTTCGAAGGCTTCCCGCCAGAAGAGCGGGGGCCTGAAGTTGTGGAAGGCCGACATATGAGTCAAATTGTGGCTCGCAAGCCCGAATCAGTGAAGAAAGAGCCTTTCTCTGCACGCAAATTTTCGGCTTTGGGTGCGGGGTCTGCTTGGCACAGGTCCTGGTCACCCCAGTTAAAAACGGCTCAAGTTCCCCAATATGTTGAGTTGCAGCTCGAAGACTGGCTCGACCCAGCAGAAGATCGCGCCTTGCTCCAATTGCTGAAAGCCACGCCAGTGCTGTTCAGGGTCCGTGGGGTTGGAACGGCTTTGGATTCGGCTTTGCCAGGGTTGTTGCGTTTGTTGGCACGTACTCAATCCCCCTTTTGGGTTGTGTCTCTGGGACTTTGGAGTTTGCAGAGTGGTTTAACTTTGCCTTTGCCTCCTTCTCCTCGGGTTTGGGACGCTGTTTTAGCCCAATTGGTGCAAATCCGTGCCCAGGTTTCCTGTCCTTTTTTATTGGAAAACAGTGTGGCTTCGCTTTCTCTGGGCTTGGCTGAGAGTGAACTTTTAAACCGTTTGGCCGAAAATTGCGATTGTGGTCTTTCGCTCGATCTCAACCAATTGTGTCAATTTGGGGCTCTGCAGGGCTTTGAACCAGTGGAATGGCTGCGGGCCTTGGCGCCCGAACGCATCATGGCTTTGCGGCTACCGGCAGACACAAGCAGTCCGGTTTATGCTGAAGCTTGGCGTCTGGCCCGTCAGGTTTTGCGTCAATCCCCGATCAGAGCCCTGAGTGTGGTGACGGCTCCCGATGAGTGGGCCTTGGCTGCGCAATTGGACCAGGCTCAACACTGGCTGATGGAGGCACATTTATGACTGGACTTGATGCCTGGGAGCAAGCTTGGGAAGAATGGCTTTTGCTGGATGACCGCTCAGCGGAATCGGTGCCACTGACTTTGTCAGAAGGGGGCTATTTGCCTGTTTTGGTGCCTTCGGAACGCCAAGTGTGGTTGCAAACGGCTCGTTTGGGGCGAACCACCCATCTTTTAAGTCATTTGCCCCCCCGTTTGGGGCTTTTATTGGGGGCGGATTATGCCTCGGAATTATTGGCGCGTTTGCCCTTAAGTTTGACGTCTCACGCTGGTTTAAGCGATTTTAAATTGGCTTTGTTGGTGGGGCTTCAGTCTGTTTTGGCCACTGAAGAGGTTGTCATTCCCCATCTGGCCCAGGTGCTGGAATACGAAATCACGGTGCTCAAACTCCAGTACCACCGTTTGCCCCAGCCCGATCCGTGGGGTGAGGGGCCTGCTTGGGCAGATTGGGCCTGTCTTTTAACGGCCGGCCCCCATTTGAGCGAAGTGTTGGAGCGCCTGCGCTTGGGCAAAGCCCTTTCCCCTTGTTCCGAATTTCCCTTGCAGACCTATTTGCTCACCCGCGATTTGGGCGGGGCCCGGATTGAGACCCTGCATCCTTTGGTTGCGGCCTGTTTGGCTGAAGTCGACGGTCAGCGCTTTTGGTCTCAGATTGTCGAATCTGTTTTGGCTGAATACGCAGGTCCGTCCTTGGAGCTCTCAGCCCTGATCGATTGGCTGCCCTATCTGGTGCGCCGGGGCATTTTGCGCCTGTCTTCAGCCGCTGAGCTGGATTTGTTCTTGGCACAGACCTGAGTATTGCCTGTTTTCTTTAAGCAAGTGCCGTTTGCTGCACAGCCTGATTGGCCCTGTGGCTGGTGGTGAAAGAGCCAATAAGAGGCACTTAAGAGGCCCAAAAATACCAGGGGGCTGAGAATATTTGCGAGCGGATCGCCGCTAAAGGCGTGAGAAGCACTGGCCCCGAGTAGATCAAAGCTAAATCCGGCATAGGCCCATTCTGTCAGCGTGCGCCAGCGCGGATAGACCAGAGCAGCCACCCCCAATAATTTGGCCACCCCCAAAATCGTCAATAAATAGCTGGGATAACCCAGATGTTGAAAGCCTTTGATCATTTCTGGATGCTGCATCAATTCCATCAGACCTGAGGCTGTTAGCGCCAGCGCAAACACACCGGTTGTGAGTAGATAAGCCAAGCGAAATTTAGTCATGGTTTGAACTCCTTTTGTATCTGTTTTGGTTACATATGACCGCGAAAAAAAAGAGCAGCTATATGTAACCTGTTTGATTACAATTAAAAGCCTTCGACAGGGAACTTGTCAAGTTGGTTAAATTTAAGCGGGGTCGGTGTTGCTCTTTGATGAGCTGTCGTGCTCGGCACAGCCGCCGGGCCATTGTTTTTGCATGCGCTCAATCAGCGCGGCCAGAGTGGTCTGTGCCAATTGCTGTTGCAGGGCGCGCTCGGCTTCTCCCAAGACGGCTTCGAGTGTGGCTTGAATACTGGCGCCGACGGTATGGCAATGGGCCTCTTGCGAGAGGTGGCCCAGCGCAAAGAGATCCTGTTCTGCCGGGGGTTCAATCGCTGTGTAAATATCCAAGAGGCTGATTTTATCTGGGCAGCGGGTCAGTTGGGCGCCGCCCCCTGCCCCCAGTTGGGTGCGCACCAGTTCTGCTTTGCGCAAAGCGCCGATCAGACGGCGAATCACCACTGGGTGGGTGCCAATTTTTTGCGCGATCGACTCGGAGTTAGTCGCTGACTGGTGTTCGTGGCTAAAGGCCAGATAGAGCATGATGTGCGTGGCCATAGCAAAGCGGGTATTCATGTATATCCTCCGTCTTTAACTTAATCCAGTCGACAAAGCCCTGTCAATCAGGCCTTCTCCGACTTGGGTCAAAAACAGCCCGAAAAAACGATCTTTTGGGCCAAGGCGGATCTGAAAAAACGGATTTAGGTGTTATAATTAAATTAATTTTAGTTCAATTTGAGGTTATCCCTTGCATGCCTTTGCTCTCTAAATTGGTTTTTCGCTCCTGGGGACTGGGTCTCGCGGCATTTTTGAGTTTGAGTGCCTGTAGTTTGCCCCAAACCTTTCAGTCGGTTTCACCTGCGCGCTTAAACAGTGCCGGTACCAATAGCGGGCGGGCCCAGGTGGTGCGTTTGTACTGGCGCAATCCTGCTGAATTGGCAGAACTCGCGGGCAGTGGCATGGACCTCTTTGGCATCGACCACAAACAGCAAACCGCCCAGGCCCGGATTACCCCGGCTCAAGTGGTTGAGCTGACCCAACGCAAAATTCGCTTTGATGCCAGCCAAGTCAGAGGCATGGAAGATGCGCGGCAGCCCTTGCCTGCCGGGTACCGTACCTATACCCAATTGCGGCAACAATTGCAGGAATTGGCGGCCAAATATCCCCAATTGGTCTTGCTCGAAGATGGCGGAGACACCTGGGAAAAGACCCAGGGCAAAGCCGATCACGATATCTGGGTCGTGACCCTGACCAATCGCCAAAACCGTTCGCCCAAACCCGTGACGATGTTTACAGGCGGCGTCCATGCCCGCGAATTGGCGCCTGTGGAATTGCTGATGCGGTTGATTGATTTGCTCACCAGTGAATATGGCAAAGACGAACGCATTACCCAATTGCTCAATACCCACGAAGTGGTGATCGCGCCCATGGTCAACGTTGATGGCCGGGTACAGGTCGAAAAAGGCAATAGCTGGCAGCGCAAAAATACCCACGGCACCGGCGTCGACCTCAATCGCAATTTTGACAACCATTGGAATTACCAAGGATTAACCGTGCCCGACAGTTGGAAGCGCGGACTCTCAGATCCCAATGGCGAGATCTACAGTGGCACTGCACCCGCCTCTGAGCCCGAGACCCAGGTTGTTCAGGCCCTGATGCAACGGAAAAAACCCGCCATTTTCGCGGATATTCATGCCTATGGCGAGCTGATGCTCTGGCCCTTTGGCTACAGCGAAAAAGATGTGCCCCATACCCCGGTGTTTAAACAGCTCTACCAAGAGACGGTCAAGTCCCTGGGCTTTAAAGGCGGTACCAGCACCCAAATTCTCTACCCCACCACCGCCACCACCCGTGATTATGCTTATGGCAAGCATGGTGCACTCTCCATGACCCTCGAAGTGGGCCAGACCTTTCGACCTACCGCTTCCGACGTAGAGCGCATGTGGACCCAATTGCGGCCCAGTTTTTTACGTCTGATCGAAGCCGGTGGGCAATTTGGTCGTTTATAATGAAATTCAAGCAGGGAAGATTAAGGCAATGAACCATACTTTGGAGGGCAGATGTTAAAACGGATTCAGGTATTGACGGCGCTTTCGCTTGGTTTATTGCTGAGCAGTTGTTCGGCGGCTTCCTCTGGTTTTGCCTCGCGTTTTCAATCCCCTCAGGGAGGCCCTGCTTTGTTTCAAGCTGCCAATAAAGCCCGCAGCACGCGCTCCCGCGATCCTGTGAGTTTGATTCAGCAATTTCACAAAGATCTCATTCAGCGTGCACCTGAGCTTGTTCGCACCAAATACCAAGCCATGGCTGAGTCGCCTTTTGCCTTTTACCGGGCCACGGCCTTTCTCTATTATGCCGACATGGCCCGTGAGACAGCATTGGCCAGTCCACTCAAGCTCTGGACCCAGGGTGATTTTCATTTGGAGAATATGGGCACCTACCGCACCCAACGGGGCGGGTATGCCTACGATCTGAATGATTTTGATGAAGCCGTGCAAGCGCCGTATACCTGGGAATTGGCGAGATTGTCTGCCAGTATTCAGTTGGCCGCTGATGAGACCGGCTTTAAAGGGGAAGATCGGGCGGCTTTTGTGGCCCATTTTCTCGAACGCTATCTCTACCATCTGGGCCAGGTCTCCCGCAGTTCGTCGTTGTTGGCCCAACCGCTGACTGAGCGTTATTTAAGCGAAAAACCCGCCAAAGCGGTGGCAAAAGCGGCTGAGTTTCAACGCGCTGAATATATCGCTGAAATGACCCAGGGTGGGCGTTTGCGCCTGTCCGAAAAAATGCTGGCGCTCAGCCCTGTGATGCGCAAAGAGGCCGAAGCCGGACTCGCGGTCTATGCCCGCTCTCGCCCGGAAGGTCCCGCTTTTTATAAGGTCAAAGACGCTGCTGCGCGGGTTGCCGGCAAAGGCAGTTTGGGGCGTTATCGCTATACCCTTTTGGTCGAAGGGCCTTCCCTCAGTCCTTTGGACGATATTTTGCTCGAAATCAAAGAGGCGGCAGTGCCCTCTGCGGAGGCCTTTGCCGCTTCACGCACCGACCAAGCCACCCGAATTATTCAGGCCTTTCGCTATTTTGTGCCCGAGCCCGATCCGCTCCTGGGCGTGACCCGGGTTCACAATTTGCCCGCTTATGTGCGTGAGCTTTTGCCCAAAGAGACCGTCGATCTGAGCAAGCTCAACAAAACCAAGGAATATCTCGAATTTTTGGATACCGTCGCGCTGATTGGCGCACGGGCCCATGCCCGCTCGGGTCAGGCTGCCCGCATTTTGGCTGAGAGCAAAAACTGGCAAGCGCTTTTGCCCACTTGGTCAGATCAATATGCCGAGCAGGTGGGGGCCGATTGGCAGGCCTTCCGTCAGGCTTTGCAAGCCCGCAAACTCTAATTTCTGAAGGCCCAAATTTCTGATCTAAACGGTGATGCATCTGTCTCGCTTGTGCGCAGGCTCTCTGATTCAAGTTCTATCCCTGTGTTATCATAAAGATCACGCCGTTTATTTTCACCATTAAAAGTGGGTTTCCACATGTCTGCAGTCATGCACCATTTTGAGCGGGAGTTGGATATTACCCGCGAAGTGGCTCAAAAAGCCGGAGAAATTATCCTGTCGTTTTACGATACGGATTATATTGTTCAAATGAAAACCGGGCAAGAGCCCGTGACCATAGCCGATAAAACGTCCAGCCGTTTTATTGTTGATGCCCTGCAAACAGCTTTTCCCCGCGATCTCGTGGTGTCTGAAGAGTCAGAAGTGCCCGGCGGGGTACAGAGCCATGATCGGATTTGGATCATTGATCCGGTGGATGGTACCAAAGAGTTTATCAAACACAATGGCGAGTTTTCGGTCATGATTGGCCTGGTGGAAGAAGGGGTGCCTGTCGTTGGTGTGGTTTACCAACCTGTGACAGGTTATCTTTATTGGGCTTCCCGGGGACAAGGGGCCTTTTCGCTGAGAGATCAGCATTTACAATCCCTGCGGGTTTCCCAGCGCCAGTCCTTTCATGAGCTCTGTATCGCAGCCAGTCGCTCCCACCTGACCCAGGAGCTTTGCGATCTTTACGAGCGTTTGGGCATTACGGAGATCCTTCGCTCTGGCAGTGTGGGGCTCAAGCTGGCCATGATTGCCCATCAGACCTGCGATCTCTACCTCAATCTTTCGGGTATGACCAGTTGTTGGGATACCTGCGCACCTGAAATTATTCTCAAAGAGGCGGGGGGGCGTGTCAGTAACCTTTCTGGCACCCCGCTGGACTACAGCTTTCAACAAATCAAAAATCACGATGGCGTTGTGGCCTCCAATGGCATCGTGCATGACCGTTTGCTGGAACGCATTCACACAGTGCTCGAAGGACATTATTTTGCTGAGATCGAGCGGGTGCGCGATGAAGGCGGACTCTCTCCAGACGTAATGGTTTGAGCTTGCCGGTTAATTTTTGAGAAAGCGTTCCAAAATACTGCGGGTGCGCTCGTCACCCAGGCACTGAATCAACGCCTCTTCCTGGGTCAAATAACCCACCGCATGCCCTTCTTCGATGGTGCGATTGACAATCCGTTTTACCCAGCTAATCGCATGGCCTGGTGCGACACAAATTTCTTCGGCCAATTGTTGGGCGGCATTGAGCAATTCGGCATGGGGCACAACCCGGTTGATTAAACCCGCTGCTTCGGCCTCACTGGCAGAAAAAACCCGCCCTGTATAGAGTAATTCTTTGGTTTTCACGGGGCCAATCGCCTGCAACAGGTGTTGAATATTGCCAAAGGGGGGTGTCAGTCCATTGCGCACAGCCAATTGACCGATGCGGGCCTGTTCGGAGATCACCCGCAATTCGCAGGCCAGGGCCAAGGAAAATCCCGCTCCCAAGGCATAGCCATTAATCGCAGCGATCACGGGCACGGGAAAATGAAAGAGACTCTCCATCAGTTGTTGGCCCTGTTCAACATAATAGGGGATATTGTCCAAACTCAATAACTCGCCAATATCTGCACCCGCACAAAAAGATTTGCCCAGGCCACCGCTGAGAATCAGCACGCGCAAATCTTTTTGGCGCTGCAATTCCTGCAACGCCTGTTGTAAGTCTGTAATGGTGCCTGTTTGAAGCAAATTTAAGCCCCGCTCGCAGTGTAGCGTGAGGGTGGTAATCGGGCCGGGGGTGATTTCGATGCGGGTGGGTTCAGTCAATCCAAGGTTCTTCCTTTGCAAAATGGTGGGGCAAGAGGCCCTGATGCTGCAGTTGAATCACATCTTCGAGCAGGGTGCGAATCTGTTTCTCTGCTTCGGCGCGGCGGGTCGGAGGCAATTGCGCTTTATACTCTTGTACCATATCTGCCCGCCGCTGGGAAAGGTGGGCGAGCAAATGCAATTGCAGACGGGTGGAACCCAATTTGAGGGCCCAAGCCAGGGTCTGATCTTCGCTTTGGGCCAATAATTGCTGCAGGCCCCGGCCACGAAACTTCAAAAGATCTTCGAGCGTAAGCAGGTCTTGGCGAATTTGGCTTTCCAATTCGGGGCTGTGAATCGCCAAAGAATCCAGCACCCGTTCGCGCACATTGAGATTGACATGCCCCAATGAGCGGGCCAGGTTTTTGCGTCCCTGTAAAGCGACAGTCTGGCCTTGTTGGGTCTGTTTGTTTTTTAAACTTTCGTCCAGCATTTTCAAAACTTCTTCACCAATGGCGTTGCGCTGCGCCATTTGTAAGGCCAATTCCTGTTGCTGAGCATAAGGCAACAGCGCCAAAAATCCAGCGGCTTGGCTGGGGTTTAAACTGCCCAAGACGGCTGCTTGGAGTGGAGCAGACTCTTTTTCCAGCAGTTCGATTAACTCGCGCACACTGAGGGCGGCCATCCAGCCAAAATGGCCCTCTGGCTTGGGCTGGAGTTTCTGCCAGAGACGCTCGGCCTGCTGGGGGAACGCCCGTTTGAGCAATTGCTGGGCGTAATCGGGGCCGCCTTGGAGCAGCGGATTGTGCAGGTGGTGTTCAAATTCATCCAACACGGCCATTTGCACTTGGGGATCGATGGCTGGCTGCTCTATCAGGGCTGTTGTCAGAGCTTCCACTTCGCTGTTTTTGAGTCGCCTTAAAATGGGGGCTGCGGTGTCTGAACCAATGGCCATCAAAAAAATCGCCCCTTTTTGGAGCGGGCTCAGCTCTTGGGTCAGGCAGCGCGACAAAAAGCCACTCTCAAACAATGCTTGCAGAGAGTGGTTTTCGAGCCAGTGATAGAGCGTGTCTAAATTCATGGTGTTTCCCCGCAGAGATCATACCATGCAGGGAGCTTTTTGTTTGAATTATGCAATTGTGTGCATCTTTTAGACCTTCTGCAAGGCATTCAAGCCAGCATAGACCCCGTCTTGGGCCAATAACTCCTGGTGGTTGCCGCTCTCGACCAAGGTGCCGTATTGCAGCACCAAAATCCGATCCGCGCTTTGGATCGTGCTCAGGCGGTGGGCAATCATCAAGGCCGTGCGCCCTTCGAGCAGGGTGTGCAGGGCATTTTGCATTTGGCGTTCGGTCTGGGGGTCGATATGGCTGGTCGCCTCATCGAGAATCAGCAATGCGGGCTTGCGCAAAAGCGCCCGGCCAAAGCTCAGCAATTGTTTTTCGCCCGAACTCAGATTGCTGGCATTTTCGAGCAAATGGGTCTGATAGACCTCGGGCAGGCGCTGCACAACCGGGTCCAAACCGATTTCTGCGAGCAGGGGCTGAATCTCAGCCAAAGGCAGATCACTTTCACCGAGCACCAAATTTTCATAGACACTGCCGGGAAACATCACCACATCTTGCAAGACCAGTCCGACCTGTCTGCGCCAAGTGCCCGAATCCAGTTCTTTGAGATCGACGCCATTGATCAAAATGCGGCCTTTTTGGGGCAGATAAAAGCGCAGCAAGAGGTTGATCAGCGTGGTTTTGCCCGAGCCTGTGGGGCCCACAATCGCCCAATGTTCACCGCTCGGGCAGTCAAACGAGAGATCTTTGAGCACCCAATCACCTTCCTCGCTGTAGCGAAACCAGACGTTTTCAAAGCGAATCTGGCAGCGCTCAGGTGTGGGCAAGTCAAGGGTTTGGACTGGGTCTGGGTAGAGGCGGGGCTCATCGAGCAATTCAAACAGGCGGGCGGCCCCGGCGATGCCCTTTTGAAACTCGTTGAACTGGGCCGATAAAAACATGATTGGCACAAAAAACTGGTGGATAAAATTCATAAACAGAATCAAACTGCCGATCGTGAGCACACCATTGCGCACCTGTTGGCCCCCGAGCCAGAGCACCATCACGATCCCGATACTCTGGATCAAAAACAGAAAGTTAAAAAAGCTGTTAAACAGAATGGTGATGGCGCGGTCTTGTTTGTATTTCTTCAGACTGCGCTTTTCCAATTCTTTGAGTACATTGGCCTCTTGGCCAAACATCTGAATCGTGACCATGCCCTGAATCATCTCGGTCACGTAGCCATTGACGTCGGCCACGTTTTTGCGCACATCCATCAAACGCGGTGCCATAAAACGGTTAAAGCCGATTGCTGCCAATAGAATCAGCGGACAGAGCCCCACCACGTAGAGAGCCAACTGAAAGTCGTATTTATAACCCATCACCCCAAACATGCCCAGCACAATCACAATATTGCCCAAAATTTGAGTCAGAACCGAAGTGAACAGGACCTTCATGGCGTTGGCATCGTTTTCAATCCGCGAGACGAGTTTGCCGGTGCTGGTCTGGTCAAAATAGGGCAAATCGAGCTGGAGCAGGTGGGAAAAGGCTTTGTTTTTGATGCCCGCAATGATTCTTTGGCCCGCTGTTTCGAGCAGGATCAGTTCATAATAATTGGCACCAAAGCCAATCAAAATAAGGCAGATATAGCCCCCCAAGAGGGCCAGTAGACCAGGGAAATCGCTCTGGCGGATATAGCCATCGATCGCGGTTTGCAAAATAATCGGTCCCAAAATCCGCAAACCGGAGCCAATCAGCAGCAGGGTCAAACAGAGCAAGAAGATCTTGGCCTGGGGACGCAGCCAGGGCAAGAGCCGTTGCAGCAGCAGACGCTGACTGAAACCGCTTGGCAGGCCTTGTTCTTCGTGCTCCACAGCTTTAGCTCAGCACCACCATGCGGGTGTCGCGGAATTCTGCGTGGGCCTCGATGATTTTGAGCAATTCTGGCGAGAGGGCTTCGTCGATATTGACCACCATCACCGCAGGGCCGCGGCGGGCGTGGCGACCCAATTGAATTCCGCTGATATTGATATCGTGTTTGCCCAAAAATTCGCCGACCACGCCCACCATGCCGGGTTTGTCGGGGTGGGGAATAATCAAGAGACAGCCCTGGGGCACCGAGCTGAGCGGGAAGCCATCAATATTCACAATCCGCTCTTGTTTTTCGCCCAAAATTGCACCTGCTACGGTGCGTTGGCCCTCTTCAAAATGCACTTCGACCTGGATCAAATTGGCGTAATCATGCGATTCCGATGATTTGGATTCGGTCAATGTTATTCCCCGCTCTTTGGCCAAGAGCAAGGCATTAACATAATTCACGCGCTCTTTTAAGGTCGGGCTGAGCAGCCCTCTCAAAACGGCTACTTTGAGGGGGTCAGTGGGTTTTTCGGCCAATTCACCGAAATAGGTGATGCGCACTTCTTTGATCGCACAGGACTGCAATTGCCCGATAAAACTGCCCAGTTTTTCCGCCAGTGGGAAATAGGGCTGAACCTCTTTGAGCAGGTGGGGCATCATGCTGGGGATATTGATTGCGTTTTGGGCCTGTTCACCGCGCAGCACCGCTGCGACCTGTTCGGCCACGTCCAAGGCCACATTGACCTGGGCCTCTTCGGTTGAGGCGCCCAGATGGGGAGTAAGTACCACTTTGGGGCCCAGGTTCATCAGAGGGCTGTCCTTGAGTGGCTCCTGCTCAAAGACATCCAAAGCCGCGCCAGCCACTTGACCGCTCTCCAGGGCCGCCACGAGGGCCAAGGTGTCGATCAATTCGCCACGGGCGCAGTTGATCACCCGCACACCCGCTTTCATGCTCGCCAGACTCTCGGCATTGATCATGTGTTTGGTCTCAGGCGTATTGGGCACGTGTAACGTAATAAAATCTGCCTGTTTGAACAAACTGGGCAGATCCATGACCTGCACTTCGAGGCGGGCCGCTCGCTCGGCATTGATAAAAGGATCATAGCCGATCAGGTGCATACCCAAGCTCTTGGCGACTTTTGCCACATGTGAGCCGATTTTTCCCAGGCCCACAATCCCCAGGGTTTTGCCATAGAGTTCGCTGCCTGTGAAGTCTTTGCGCTTCCACTCATTCTGTTTAAGCGAGGCATCCGCTGCGGGAATATAGCGGGCCAGGGCCATCATCAGACCCAGGGTGTGTTCTGCTGCGGCAATGGTATTGCCTTCGGGGGAATTCACTACCACAATTCCATGTTCGGTGGCGGCAGCCACGTCGATATTGTCCACGCCGACACCGGCACGGGCAATGATTTTCATTTTCCCAGCAGCGGCTGCCAAGGCTTTGGCGGTAACTTTGGTCTGGCTGCGCACGAGTAAGGCATCGTATAAGCCAATTTGTTCACAGAGTTCGGCTTCTGAGAGTGGGCCAGATTCGGTGATCTCTGCCAGGGGTCTGAGAATTTCGACGGCAGAAGCGTGGATATGGTCACAAACAAGTACTCGGGCGCTCATCAGACTATTGTCTCCTTTTAACTGACCGCTTACAATACAGCATATGGATCAGCATTCTCAAGATTTTCATCGTTTTCAGTTTATCGAGGTTTCAGAGGAGCCGGAACCCCATACCCCCCTCAAGCGCTCCCAAGACAGCTTCGTGGATGACATTCCACCTGAGCAATTATTGTCTTATTTGGACTTGGTCAATATGCGCCCGACCCCTGCGGCTCTAAAGGCTGTGGCCAAGAAATTGCAGCTCAAATACCGCTTTTTGCCCATTGCCACCCAGCCCGTTAATCTGCCTCTGCGCTGGCCTGGGCATTTTGATCCTCAATACCACCTCAGTTGGGATGTCAGTGGCAGTGCACATACCCTGTTTATTGCCCTGTGCCCCCAGCCGCGGGCAGGCCATGTTTTGCGTTTGATTCACAATGCCACCGGCTTTGCGATCTATGCTCTGCCCATGCTGGATAAAACCTTTGAGCGCTTTCTCGAAGAACAATATGTCCGTTTGAGTGGCCAAGTACTTTAGACGGCACTTTTAGACCGTACTTTAGAGATAGCGGGGGGGGGCTGTGCTCAATTTGCGAATCACCTGTTCAGCTTCACGGGGGCCATCCAGTTTGGTTTGAATGTATTTTTTCAGCTCTTCTTGAAACTGATCGCGTAAGGGGCCGCCATTGAGACATTCTTGCAGGGTCTCGACCATTTCTTTTTCGTTGCAGAGATCAACCAAATAAAAGAAAAAGCGTTTGTGAAACAGGGTGCGTCCGGGCCAGGGGTCGCGCCGTTCGACCGGAAAAGACAAATAGGGAAACAGCGTTTGGGGAGCCTCTGCTTTAATGCTCTCCAATTTGAGCTGAACCATCGGTGAGAGTTTCTCAAAGCTGTAGGTCAAAGCCCCTTGGCTGTTGATACCGACAGAACTGCCCAGACAGAGTGAGGGGATTTCTCTTAAGGCGCTTTGAATCAACGAGGGGTAGGTCAGCGACTCAGTCAAAAAGAGATCGGAGGCTTTGAGCAGTGAGTCGAGCAGATCCATTTCCAGGGTTTCTAAATAGCGCACTTTGACATTGTCAAAATCTGTTTCTTCGCTTGGAGGGCTCATATTGACCACATAGAGGTGGTAATGGCCCTTGAGCTGATTGAGGTAGTGAATCATCAGATCGGTGACCAATTGAAAGTGGTTTCCGAGGCCTTTTTCGCTGGCCATGATGATATTTTCGACTGGGAAAACCAGGGTCAACACCTTGCTGTCTTTGTCCACACCCAGTTTTTGCCGGGTTTCATCTTTGACTGCATAGACTGAGAGTTTGGGCATCAAGTCGCGGTTGTGCCAGTGAATCAGTTTGGGGTTGCTGCTGGGAGTATAATCGTGGGGTGGGCAGATTTTGATCAAAAAATCATAGTCAAGGGTGGCAGGGGGTTCTATATCGTTGAGAATATAGCGTTTGTGTGCCAGTTCGCCATTTTCGGCTTTGAGCAAATTGGCCCGGAAGTCAAAAATACTCAGAGCACAGGGCAGATCTTCCAGCCACTCCATCTCAAAATAGCTCAGTGCGTGCGCATCGGGGCTGAGCAAAATGGCGGGGTCACAGAGAATTACCACCTGGGGTTGAAACTCTGCCAGCAAGGCCTGCCAAGTTTCGCGTGTTGTCGCACGGGTGCCCTGTTCAATCCGAACCTGGCGATTTTTTAGTACCACGTGGCTTAAAGGCAGAGGCGGTGCCAAAATGCAGTTTTCAATCTCTTTGCTGGGCAACTGATTGATAAAGGTATCCAAAAACAGCATTTCGTCAAAAGAGGTGTCTCCGGTGACGATATACAAAACTTTAAACATTTTTTAGACTTCCTCTGTGGCTGGGATTTCTGCTTCCGGTGCATTTGGGGGAGTTGTTGCCTCAAGCGATGCAGCCATTTCAGCATTTTTTTTCTGCATCTCAGCATAGGTGTCGCGGGTGCGTTCATTTTCGGGGTCCAATTCCATGGCCTTGCGACAGGATTCCAGTGCTGCTTCACCCAACCCAGCCAAATCGTAGAGAATGGCAAGGGTTTCATAGGCGTCAGCCCGGTTGGGATCGAGTTCAACCAAACGCTCAAAGGCCCCCAAGGCCATTTCGCCATTGGCGGTTTCGAGGAAAATCAGGCCCAGATGCTGCAAGACATCGACATCATTGGGGCTCAAGTCGAGGGCTGCGCGCAGTTCTTGAATTGCCAGGGGGTACTTGCCCTGGCGGCGGTACATCTCAGCCAAGGCCACGCGGGCCTCTTGAATTTCGGGCAGGTGAAAGACAATATACTGAAAATTGGCAATTGAGGCGTAATAGTCTTGCAAGGTGCCGTAAACATTGCCGAGCATATAAAAGGCATCGTAATTGTCGGGGTTGAGCTGGGTGACTTTTTCAAAGGCGGTTTTGGCCTGAACCAGTTTTTCCTGTTTGACGTAGAGCAGGCCCAGATTGTAATAGGCTTCGGATGCATTGGGATTGAGCTGAACGGATTTGAGGTAGAGACGTTCGGCATCGGAGAGGTTGTCACGGCTCTGTTCGATGGCTGCCAAATTGGTATAAGCACTGAACAGGCGAGGATCTTTTTCGATCGCAATTTGCAATTGTTCTTTGGCCTGTTCCAAATTGCCTAGACCCAGCGCCAGCAGTCCCAAATTATTATAAGCAGAGGCAATTGAATCATCGATTTGGAGACATTCCAGAAAACAGCTCCGGGCTGTTTCCATATCTTCTTTCTGCATGGCCTGCAGGCCTCTATCGAGTAGCTGTTGTACAGTGTCCTCTTTACTCACGCACGGCCTTCTTTCTATCTGTCTTGAGTTGCTTCAACGTGATCATTATAACGCATCTGCTTCAAGCAGCTTAAATCGCATTTGCTCCAATCATCTTGAGCGATGAGCGCATACATGTTAAGATGTCGTATACTTCTTAAATAAATGGGCAGTTGGCGCAGTGGTAGCGCATCTCGTTGACATCGAGGAGGTCACAAGTTCGAATCTTGTACTGCCCACCTTAATAAAAGCCCCCGGTTGTTCGTCACCGGGGGCTTTGCTTTTGGGACTGTTTTACCACTGTTTTTTTAGCGGCGGCGTTGGATATAGACTGTGCCTTTGCCCCAAGAAAAAGCCAATTCTTTGGTTTGCAATAGTTCAAATTCGGTCTCTGGCAAGGGCCATGAGACCGTCATCATTCTGCTGCCAGGGGCAACCTCTTTCAATTTTTCTGAGGCCAATTGCAAATGGGCATCGCTGTAGCAGGTACCCACCAAAAAAAAGACTGTGCCTTGGCTCAAATCAGCCTCAAACCAGTTTTGGCAGAAGACTTCCACGCTGCTGTCCAATTGGGTGGCATGCAGCAGCCAGCGGAGTTTATCGACAAAGCGCGTTACCAATTCGTAGCCTTGGGCCTTACAGGCAAACATCAACGGCACAAATAAGAGATTGCGTCCTGTGCCACAGCCCAATTCGACAAAGAGATCGCTCGAATTGAGGTTCACATCATTGCAGAGGGTTTCCAAAGTGGTCCAGGGGGTTTCGCCATAAACGGTCAGATCTTCTGGGAGTGCTTCTTTTTGGGTGGCTTTGCGACTCAAGGCAAAGGGGCTGCTCAAAGCGTAGTCCAACATCCAGAGCAAATCTGCTTTGATCAGCGGCGGGTAGCGGTAAAACTGCCGCACTTCCTGCAACCAGAGCGCAAAGGTATAAAAATGATTCCAGAGATTGAGCAAGAGCAACCAGGGCCACTCCAGCAGCGAGCGCAGAAAGGTGATCACGTTGCGCAGCAAAGATCAGGTGATATTGGGAATGCCCGTAAAGATCAGCCCCTGACCGGGATCTATCGTGATTTGGCCGTGTTCGCGGATAATCTCAAAGGCCTCGGTCACGCCCAATAAAACGGGAATACCCAGCGACATACCCACAATCGCGGCATGGGAGGTCAGTCCCCCTTCGACAGTGATAATTCCACTGATGCGGTCCATCAAGGGCATATAGTCGCGGGTGGTCATGCTGGTCACCAAAATATCCCCATCCTGAATTTTGGTCATGGCCTCTTCAGCTGTGCGGGCCAGAACTGCGCGTCCGCTGACCAGTTTATTCCCCAGGCCCATGCCTTTGCCCAAGACCTTGGTGACCGTTTCAACCTTGATCATATTGGTGGAGCCGGGCTGCCCAGCCGGAATCCCGGCGGTCATGATCACGGTGTCGCCTTGGCTGACCAATTCGTGTTGAATGGCCTGATCCAAAATCGTGCGCATCAGGGTGTCCGTATCCTCGGAGGGGGTAATCATCAAGGGATAGGTACCCCAGAGCAAATTCATTTCGCGCCAGGTTTTTTCCAGGGGCGTGGCAGCAATGACCATCATGGCTGGACGGTGTTTGGCGACTTGGCGGGTAATTGAACCGCCCAGGGTGGCCGTAATGATGGCTGTGGCATGCAGGTGGCGGGCCATTTGGCAGGCCGCAGTGCCCACGGCAGTGGCGATGTTTTGGGCGTGGAGCTGGCGTGGCGCTGTGCGCTCCATACTCTTGGCCATTTCCAACTCAATCGTCAGGGCAATATTATGCATGGTTTTGACAGCTTCCAGCGGAAATTTACCTGTGGCCGTCTCATTCGAGAGCATGACTGCGTCGGTGCCATCCAAAATGGCATTGGCCACATCTGAGGCCTCTGCACGGGTCGGTCGGGCGCTTTGGATCATTGAATCCAGCATTTGTGTGGCGGTAATGACCGGTTTGGCCGCTTCGTTGCAGAGGCGGATAATCTTTTTCTGAGCCAGAGGCACATGTTCGGTCGGGATTTCGACGCCCAGGTCGCCCCTGGCCACCATGACGCCGTCGGCAATATCGATGATCGCTTGAAGATTGTTGATCGCCTCTTGCCGCTCGATTTTTGCGATGACGGGAATATAGGCACCTTTGCTGGTTAAAAAATCTTTGGTTTCAAGCACATCGGCGGGCCGTTGCACAAATGAGACGGCAATAAAATCGACTTTGTGTTGGACTGCAAATTCCAGGTCGCGCTTGTCTTTTGCGCTCAAGGCCGCAATTTGCAGCGAGGCATCGGGAAAATTGACGCCTTTTTTGGGGCGCAAGGGGCCGCCATGGATCACGCGGCAAATCAATTCATTTTCGGTTTTGCTTTCGACTTTGAGCTCCATATGGCCATCGTCGATCAAAACCCGTGTTCCCACTTCAATATCTTCCATCAGGTAGGGATAAGAAACCGAAGCGCGTTCAGCTGTTGCCACACAGCTTTCTGTCGTAATCGCAAAAAGCGTGCCATCGACCAATTGAACCTCTCCACCTTCAACTTCACCAATGCGGATTTTGGGGCCTTGCAAATCTTGGAGTACAGCCACATTCAGGTTTTTGGTTTGGGATATTTCACGGATCAGCTGGAGGGTTTTGAGATGATCTTCATGGCTGCCATGGGAAAAGTTGAGCCTGAAGACATTCACCCCCTGGCGAATCAGGGCTTCGATCATCTCTGCGTGGGCAGTAGCTGGCCCCAATGTGGCTACAATTTTGGTTTTGCGATATTCTTTCATGCTTTCACTCCTTTGCGGGCAAGTACGGATGCCCCTACAATTCCTGCTTGGGGACCCAGTTGGGCGGCTAAAACCTGAACAGATTGGGCGGGCAAGGCAAAGGCGCGGGTCAGAATGGTCTGGCGCACGGGGCCAAAGAGCAACTCTCCAGCCTGGGCAATGCCACCCCCGATCACAATGCGTTCAGGGTTGAGAAAATTGACAGCTCCTGCCAGAGCGCTGCCTAACCAATTGCCGACTTCGTTCCAGACCTGGATGCAGCCAGGATCTCCAGCCTCGGCCGCTTCGGCCACCAAACGGGGCATGAGTTTTTCTCCAGAGGCCAGTTTTTTAGCTAAAATGGGAGCTTGGCCCCGCTCCAGATAGCGGCGGGCGAGTAATAAAATGCCTTGGGTGCCAGCCAGGGTTTCCAAACAGCCTGTATTTCCACAGCCACAGAGGCGTCCCCCCTGATGAACCAACGTGATATGGCCAAACTCGCCTGCAGACAGTGTCGCTCCCCGGTGAATTTCGCCTTTGAGCACAATGGCACTGCCAATGCCTGTGCCCACGGTCAGACAGAGCATTGATTCTGCGCCTTGGCCCGCGCCAAAATGCAATTCACCCAGGGCCATGGCACGAACGTCATTGTCCAAATAAACGGGGAGTCCAAAGCGTTTTTGCAGAGGGCTGCGCAAATCCACGTTCTGCCAGAGGGGCAAATTGGGAGAGGTGTGAACCACGCCCTGATAAGGGTTGATCAGGCCTGCAATACCCATGCCAATACCGACAACGCTTTCCTGGGTTTGTGCCAAAAGTTCAGCGAAGAGCTTTTCCATGAGATCCAGGGTGGCTTGGGCGGGCTGATCGGCAGGGGTGGGGGCATCGAGACGGTGCAGGATTTCTCCTTGCTCAGACACCAGTGCTGCGGTGACGGTAGTGCCACCAAGGTCAAAACCAAGGGCTAGACTCATAGTACGGGTACTGCTTTCTTCAAAAGTATGTGTATCATACCAGGGCTTGAGGCCTCAGCAAAGCAAAGTACCCGACTAGAAATTTTCAGGTATTTCTTCAAAATGCATCTCGGAGGGATTGACCACCAGGGAGCGGTGTTGTTCAAACAGGGGCTGAAAATTAAAAATGGCTTTGCTGCGTTTGCGCTTTTCGATTTCTTCATCAATTGTACCGTCCTGAATCGCGGCCAAAACAGCCGGGTCTTCGACAATTTTCTCGGTGAACTCATCAATGATCTGATCGCGAATGACCACGGCCTCTTCCAGCACACCGGCTTTGCGCAAGGGATCGTAAAGCAATTCGAGATTGCTCAAGACCACCAGGCATTTTAAGATCAGCTCTTTGTGCGCCCAGAGATCCATGACTTCATCTTCTTCGCGAATGATTTTAAACATCTCAGGCATCCGGGCGTGGGCCTTCAGCACCAAGTTGTAGATCTCCATTGGGCTGAGAATAAAGTTATAGACTAAATTGGGCACCTCTTCGCTTTTAAGTTTATCGAAGTATTTATAAGAAAACCCATAAAGGGGCTGACACAATTGGCGAAAACGATCCATTTCTGCACTCATGATCCGGTCCTTCCTGAAAGCTGATTTTTAAGCATATTCATACGCTGGCTGACAATCCGTTGGCGTTCTGTTTGACGGTCGTTCTGAGCTTCAACCGGGGTTTCAAGCGGGCTTTCGCTTGAGGGGAGCGCCACTGGCGCAGGGATGGGTTGCCGTGGAGACTCGCCTTCCAAAAAAGGGGTTTCGTCTAAAAAAGGGTTTTCAGGGGCATAAAAAAGATTGCGATCCAGCAATAGGCGGCCCGAAATCAGACTGAAACTCAAACCTTGCGGCAGATGTGTATTGATCTGTTGGAGCACTTCTGGTTTTTCCCCCGCCTCCCAAAGATAAAACTGCGCCAGACCCTCGCAGCAGCGCACGAGCTTTTCGCTGCTCTCGGGTTCACGGGCCCAGTGAGACAGTTGTGAAAGCAAATACCTACAGAGATTTTCAGGGCTGTTTTCAAGTGCTGGCTGGAGGTCCAGCTCTTCTAAAAAACAGGCAATATCTGTCGTGTTGGCTTCGCTAACAGCAGCCCGAATCAAGCGGCTGCGCAGGGCTGCCGTCAGATAGGCCGAAGGTGTATGGGGCATGTAAACTCCAAATATATCAAGAGGCTGATCCTCAGTATAGCGAGAACCTGATGGGCCCGGCAAAGCCGGGGGCTGGATTCCTTTTGAAAAGATCGGTTACAATAAAGAAACGTAATGTTGTCTTGGAAGGAGAGCGCTATGTCGTTCGGTGGAGTTAATCAGGTCTCGCCCCAAACACCTCAAATTCAGGCCCCTCAAACTACGGCTCAGCCTCAACAGGCACGCCAAGTTCAGGCGCAGCCCAAAGTCGATGCCAAACAGTTTTCGCAAACCCAGAACCAGGTCAAGCTGCCTTCTACCAGTGTGAATGCCCTGACCCAGTTGCCTTCTCAAGATCAGCAACAATTGATGAAATTGGCCCAGGACAACGGTATGAACCGTTTTGTTTCCAATATGACCAATGCCCAAAAACAAATTCAGGCCGACGTGCCCCCCCGTTCACTCTTGGGCGCCGGTCAGAGTATCCCTCCTGCAGCGATGCGCGCCATGGCTGCTGCGATGGGCAAGGTTTTTTCGGGCCGTGAATTTGAAATTGAAGTCGACCGCGAGTATGGCTATATGTCGTTTAAAATTGGCGGCAAATCGTTTAATGTCTCAGTCAAAACCCCGCTTAAAAAAGGCGTGAAATACAATCCTGAAGAAGAAGACGAAGAAGAGGATATTGAAGAATCTCTCTAAACCCTCTCTAAAATCGTGTATTCTGAATCGTTTGGATTTGGACCATCATCTGCGCAGCCAGGAAACGAGCTAGAAAAAGGATAACCGTTTATGCAAAATCCCAATCTTCCCCCCGGAGCACAACCGGTTCAGGGGCAGCCACCGCAAAAATTAACCCGTGAACAAAAGCGCGCCCTGGCTGAACAAAAGAAACGCATGGAACAGGAGCGCATGCGCTCCATGGAGTTGCAAAAGCTCTTGGGTAATTTTCAGTCTGAGCTTGAAACCTCCGTCATTGACCCCCCGATGATGCTCAAATTGGCCTGCAACCGCTTAAAACTCATGCTCAAAGCCGATCATTGCGTGGCCACGGCCTACGAACACTATGTTCAGCATGGCGGCGAGATTTGTTTGGTGCGGCAGCAGAGCAATTTGCCGCCCAAACCGGCTTCAGAGAAAAAAGACGAGGGCCCCCAGGTCAAACGTGTGATTGTGGGCACCGAGATCATGGAAGTCAAAATCAAGCAAGAAAAAAAAGAAGAAGATGATGGCCCCAAGATCCCGATGCCCCCGCCTCTGCCAAAAGAGCCCCTCAAAGGTGGCCAATTGCCCGATTTAGATGGGGTCTTTATGCACAACTTGGCGATCATGGAGCAGGTGCGCAGCAGCCGTCAGCCCTTGATGATTCCCGACTGCTCGAAATATTCCGATCAGGGGGTGGTGCAGTTTTCGGCCCCTTACGGGATCAAATCGATGCTCTTGATGCCCGTGATTGTTAAAGGCGAAGTGCTTTCCATTTTGATCATCATGACGGTCAACCAACCTCAGGGCTATGTGCCTTTGGAATTGCGCTATACCCAACAGGCGATTGATTCGCTCGTGCGTTCGATTGAAACCGCTCCGCCGATTTTGCCAGAAAAACTCAAAGAGCGCGTGATCACCCCCATGACTCACGGCGATAATATTCCCAAGCAGATTGAGTATTACAGCGAATATTTCGACAATATTTTCGATTTTATGATCGCTGAACTCGAAGAAGATGAAGCTGAGGAATTGCTTGAGCTGCAAAAAGCGCAAGAGGCGGTTCCGAATAAATTGCGCAAAGTCTGGCTGCAAATCGGCAAATTTTTGGAGTTCAAAGAACAGCCCAAATATGCCTATCTGTTTAATGTTGCCATGAATGAATTGGCAGATCAGGCGATCGAGTTTGCCGATACCAAAAAATTTAATCAGCCCCGGGGGCTCAAAGCCTTTCAGGAGTTTATGGACCGTCAGGTCAAAAAGCCGGATATCAAGGGCTTTTTCATGGAGAATGACCCCGAAGAAAAAAAAGCCAAATTAATGATGGTTGGTAACGAAGTCATTTCTATGGATACCGACTCTGGGGCTGAGGCCGCTTATATTGAAGAGATTCTCGAAGAAGTCGACAAAGAGATTACCAAAGCCGTGCGGGGAAGTTTGCTCTTTAGCGAAAACAAACGTGCCACACTGATCAACGATATTGAGCAATCGGAGATGTTGGTCAATTTTGTCGCGGTGACTGCCGCCACCGATTTTCGCACGCATATCAAAGCGGCCCTGCCCGAAATGCACGAAGATATTGACCAGCCGGAGCTTTTGGCTGATTTGGCCCATCAGGGCATGCGGGAGATCTCGATGGTCGTGGCCCAGAATATGGCCGAAAAATACCTCTACGATATGGAGGGCTTTCTGGAGCAGCCAGAAGAACTTCAGAAATCACAGATTCACCACTTGCAGATGTATATTCACTACCGGGTGATGGCCAATCTGGTGCCCACTTTGCGTGCGTCCGAGCCCACGCTTTGGGCCATGATGGTGCAAGATAAAATCAAAAAACGGGCCCAGAAAGCCGCCAAACAACGTGCCGTCTTGGTGGGCCGAATGGTTCGGGCTTCCTCTGCCGAGTCCGACGAAGACTGGGATGAAGGCGAAGACGAAAATGATGAAGATGAAGAATGAGGTAAGGTAAAGAGCCATGCTCTATCATCAGATGATTGATATCGGGGCGTATATTATGTCCCTTGATGACAAGCCGATTGATCCCCAAAGTGCCAAGATTATTCTCACCGGGACCGAAGATCGTCTGGTGGGTGTGGGTGTAAATCTGGAGTTCCGTCTCCGCGATTTAATGCCCCATCTCAGCAGCATGCTCAAACGCACCACCGAAGTTTCGGAAGAAATGGTGGAATGGTTTATTCAAAAATTGCCGCTCAACCGCATGGTTGAGGTCTCAATGAACCTCAAAAAAGAGATCATGGCCCAGATTGAAGAGACCTATTATAATTGCGACACGATTGACCAATTTCTCAAAATTAAGCTCAATCCCCGTGATATGTACCCGACTTTGCTCAATCTCGATTTTTATGAGTTGGCTGGGCTCAACGTGGTCGGAGAACAGGTGATCGACGAAGAAAAGGAAAAAGATTCTGTCTTTTCGACCGAACATGAAACCCCCGATGGCTATATCTCTTGGCCTGCTTACATGGGCTTGGTTTTCAGATTGCTCTTTGTGCAGTCGGGTTCAGCGATCAAAAAGTCGGTACTGGATCTCTTCAGCTCGCGGCGTTAGCTTCGAATTAAACCATGGCCCACGCCCTTTTATTGCCACTCGATAATCGGCCCTGTACCTCGCGTTTTCCGCTTGAGATAGCAGCCATCGCGGGGTTCGAGGTTGCTATTCCACCCATTGATCTGCTCGGAGACGTCAAAAAACCGGCGGCGCTTGCGGGTCTTGAGGCTTGGCTCGAAAGCCAACTGGGGCAGGTGCCTTTGCTGGTAATTAGTTTGGATACCTGGCTTTATGGCGGTTTGGTTTTCTCGCGCAAGAGTACTGCGTCTTTGGCGCAGCTCACAGAGCGATTTCAAGCCTTGGTTCAATTAAAAGCCCGCTTTCCCGATTTGCGCTTAGCTGCTTTTTCCACTCTCTTGCGGCTCTCCAACCACAATGATGCGACCGAAGAGCGTCCCTATTGGGCCGAGTATGGAGAAAGGATCTTTCGCTATGCTTGGCTCGACCACGCCTTGCTTGCACATCAAGACCCAGATTCCTCCTGGCATGCCGAATTTCAAACTTTGCAATCCGAGCTTCCGGCCGATATTTTGTTGGATTACCAAGGCCTGCGCCAACGCAACTTGAATCTGCTCTTTCAAGCCTTGGATGCCGTGCAGACAGCGGTTTTTGACTATCTGTACATTGGCTGTGATGATTCAGGGACCTATGGTTGGAATGTGCAGGAGAAAAACCAATTGGCGCAGGCCATTGCTCAGAAAGAGTTGGGTTCGCAGGTATTGCTCTATCCGGGGGCTGATGAGTTGGCTTCGGCTCTTTTGATGCGTGCTTTAATTCCGCAAAGTGTCTCGGTTGCACTGGAGTATACTTTTCCCGAGAGTGCTAACTTGCCTACGCTCTATGAAGGGCAGCCGCTCATGCAGACGCTGCAGGCCCAGGCCCTTGCGGCCGGTGTCTCTTTGGGGGGGGATGATCCCCCTCAGGCTGTGTTGTGGCTGCACAACCCGCCCCAGCTCCAATTTGACCAATACCTGGACAGGGTTTCGCGTCAGCCTTTGGATTCTGCCGACTATCTGAGGCTGGGGAAGGCCATCAAAGCCTCTGCTTTGCCTGTGGCGGTGGCCGATCTCTGTTATGCCAATGGCGGGGATCATGGTCTCTTGCAAGCCTTTGAAGAGCAAGCTCTTTTGCCGCTGATCAAGGGTTATTCTGCCTGGAATACCAGCGGAAATACCCTGGGCTTTGCCTTTGCTTGGCTCAAAGCTTGGCTGCACAGCCAGGCTCAAGGCTGCGCGAGTGAGGCTGTGCAAACCCGCTTTTTGCTGGAGCGCTTACTCGATGATGGCTGGTATCAAGGGGTGATGCGTCAACGGCTCTGCCAGCACTACAGTGAGCCTGTCACCCTCGATTCCTGTTTGCGGCTGTTGGCTTTTGGCAATGAACGTCTGCAGCTCTGGCATGAAGCGTTTGCTGAGCAGGGCTGGAACGCAGCTGAAATACGCCAACTCTATTTTCCTTGGCGGCGCTTTTTTGAGATCTCTCTGGCCGTCTGCTTGAAAAAATAGTTTTCAACAACCAACTCAACAATCAACTCAACAACCAACCCTCCCAAAGCGGCTTAAAAAGGCAGACTGTACACCAATTTAAGGCCATTATCGGCCTGTTGCAAGGTCAGGCGGCGGGAATGATCAAACATCCAGGCCGTGGCCATGCCCTCCAATACCAGGGCCGAGAAAAAGGCGATCGGGGCCGCCAAATAAAAATTCTGGCTGAAATTGGCTTGGTTCATAAACAGAAAAACCGGAATCATCAAAGCCGTGTGCAGGAGTACCGCTCCCAGACTGGCCAAAAGCGTTTGAGCATGATCGACGCTGACTCCTTCTGGGAGGGGGTAAAAGAGATAAAGCGCCAGAGGTGCGGCCAAAATCGGCAAGAACAGATAAAAAGCCAAAAATGGGCTGTCTGCATTGACCCAGCTGGGTTTGCTGCTGCTTGTCATGCCATAGATGGGCGGCACCAAATCCAAAAGCAAAAAGCTCAAGAAGGCGGCTCCATTCCCGGCAGCACTCCCAGCCATCGCCACACTGGCTTCCAGCCAATAATCAAATTCGGTGCTGCTGACGGGGTCTGAGTTTTGCTGAAAAGAGATCAGTGCAGGCTGAGATTGGGCTGCGACGGGTAAACAAACGTGAATACCCAGACACAGGGTCAAAATCAGGCTCAGGAGCGGTTTTAGGAAGTTCATATGCTGCTAATTTTAGCATATTCTCTTCCCTTCGAGATCCGTGATCTCTGTTCGCTCCTGAGCCCGATTGCGACTTAGCGCATGGCTTGTTTGTGCGCGGGCTGGCCAGAATAGGCTTGGCCTGATTCCAGTTTGCGGATCTGCAACAAAGAAGATTGCAGGCGGGCCACTTTGTGTTGTGGCATACCGGCAATGCTGCTGGGCAAGAAGAAATCCAGCGCGCGCTGAACCACTGAAATGGCTTCACTTTGCACCAGATCTACCTGTTCTGTGGGGCCCGTTTGGACTGGGGCACAGAGGGGGGCCTGGGGTCTGGCGATTTTGTGGGCAGGAAAGCCCCAATGGGGTTGGCTGACACAGGTCTTTTTTTCCTGAGCCAGGGCCGGGCCTGCGAGTAAAGCGGAGCCTAAAACAAATACGAGAGCGACTTTATTCAACATGACGTGATGCCTCCTTAGAGGAATACATTGATAGTTATATTTTAATCAATACTGGATCAGATTACCAGTAAAAATGATAGTATTTGCTTTCGTTTTTTCAATCGAATGCTTAACAAAAATCAATAAAAGCAAGTCTCAGATGCCCCTGTGCTATGATAAAACTGATCAAAAAGTTGATCTAATAATAAGTAAAAACAAAAGGAATACGGATGTTCAGCGCTCCCAGTGAACATATCCTGCTCTCCCAGACCCGCGAAGTAGCCAAATTACTCAAAGAAAATGACAACTACTTAATCTGCCCCCATATTCACCCCGATCCCGATTCAATTGGTTCAGCCGTTGGCTTGTATTTGGGTTTACGCAAATTGGGCAAACAGGTGCAAATTTATTTGCCCGAAGCCACCCCTCCCTATATGGACTACCTGCTGCAACATGCCGATGTGCAGTTGGAGCAGCCTTTGGACATGAATCTTAAAATGATTTTTGTCGATCTCGGCACCCCCAAACAATTGCATCCTGCGGTCAAATTGGTCAATCCCTGGCTCGACCTGGATCACCATCTCGGCCCCGTGTCTTTTACCAAATACGCCTTTGTCGATCGGTACTCTCCTGCCACAGCAGATATTGTCTTTCGGGTTTTAAAAGATCTGCGCTGTCCGATGGATAAAACCATTGCCACAGTTCTCTATTCGGCCCTGGTTTTTGATACCCGCAATTTGACCACACCCACCACCCACCCAGAAACGCTGCATCAGGCCGCAGACCTGATCCGGGCGGGCGCGGATCCGACTTATGTCAATCAAATGCTCAACCAACAAAAACCGATCAATTTGATGCGTCTGATGGGGGAGGCCTTTTCCAAGATCCATTCGGCTCTTGATGACACCTTGGTTTGGGCCGTCATTACCGAAGAAATGTTGACGCGCCACGGGGTCGAAGAAACCGAATGTGATTATTTGATTTCAGATTTGCTGACGGTGGCCACTGCTGAGGTTATTTTGCTGTTTAAAGAAACCAATCAGGGCTATGTCAAAGTGAGCTGGCGTTCCAAATGCCATGTCGATGTCAATTTAATTGCCCGTCAATTTGGCGGCGGTGGGCACCGTTTTGCCTGTGGCGCCCGGATCAATCTCCCCCTCAAACAAACGGTGCGTCAAGTGATTGCGGCCACCCAACAGGTAATGGAAGCGGCTTTAATCGCTGCTTAGGCGCCTTTTTCTGACTGGGCTGTCACATAAAAACTTAAGGCCCTGTATCAGCGAGATACAGGGCCTTAAAACAGGGGTAAAAGCAGAAAAGGCGCGCTCGGCAGGATTTGAACCTGCGACCTACTGATTCGTAGTCAGTTGCTCTATCCACTGAGCTACGAGCGCGTACGGAGGGAGTGGGATTCGAACCCACGGTACCCGGTTAAAGGGGTACGACGCTTTAGCAAAGCGTTGCCTTCAGCCTCTCGGCCATCCCTCCAGGGGGAGGTGCGATTTACCAATGCTTTGCTATTTTAACCTACCCTGAGTTGGTATTCAAGGGGATTGCCCAGGATAAATTCTTGCATTGGGCTTACCCCTCTCGGGTGTTTTTCAGGTAAGATCTTAGAGAGCCTAGTTCTCAGAATAGAGATTTCTGAACCACCATGCTTTCGCGTCAAGTGTTGCAACTGATTTCTTCGCGTCTGCCCTTTCTCTTGCTCAGTCTGTCTACCAGCGGCAATATTCAAGGGGTAGAAGGGCATGTCTTGGTGGCAGGGCGTCATGACTTGGTTGGTTTAAATGCGGTGGAACTCTTTCCCCAATTGGGGGATTTATTGCTTGCTCCTTCGGGCTTTGAGTATTTTCAAAGTATTCAAACGGCCCCCGATTATCGCATCTTTGACGTCTATCTCTTGGCCAATCAAGAGCAAACAGGGCAAGACAAAGACAGTGCTTTTTTTCTCTTGATTGTCGATACAACAGTCCAGCGTTTGGCCGAAAGCAAGTTCCAAAATCTCTTTGCCCACAGCACCGATGCTGTCTTGATTCTGGATGGTTATGGGATTCGCAATAGCAACGACGCCGCTGTCAATCTTTTGGGCTGTGAAGATCAGCAAGAATTAATGAGTTGCCGCCATTTAGCGGTTTTTTCGCCGGTCACCCAACCCAATGGACAGTCTTCCACTTTGGGCTTTTTGGCCCATGTTGAAATGGCCCGAAAAGAGGGCACACACCGTTTTGAGTGGCTGTTCCAAAAGCGCTCTGGGGATTTTTTGCCGACTGAGATCACCTTGGTGGTCTTGCCCTCTGTTCCCGAAGAAATTGTCTGTATTATTCACGATTTAACTGCGCGCAAGGCCTTAGAGTGGGTTGCTGAGAGCATGGCCGCTCGGCGGGTGGCCGAAGCCAAGCTGCTAGAAAAAGAGCGCCTATTCGAAGATATTGCCGCCAACGTCCCAGGGATTCTGTATCAATTTACCCAAGATACGGCCACGGGGCGGGAATTTTTTCCCTTTATCAGCGAAGGGGTCGCGGATATGTTTGGTATTTCAGCTCCGGTTGTGATGCGTGCCGAACACTCACCCTTGCGTATCCATCCCGATGATTTACCCGCTTATCAAGCAGCTTTAAAAGATTCCGCAGAAACGCTCACACCCTGGGGATGGGAAGGGCGTATTTTGCGCCACGATAATGGTGCTGCCGTGTGGGTGCGTGGACGCGCTTTGCCGCAAATCTTGGACAGCGGCTTTATTTGCTGGACCGGCGCAATGTTAAATATTACCGAAAGAAAACAGATCGAAATTGAGTTGGAGCGCCAAAAACAATTTATTCGCCGCGTCATTGATACCATTCCCCATTTGGTCTTTGTCAATGATGGTGCGGGCCACTTTTTGATGGTCAATGAAGCCACCGCCCATTTCTTTAATCGCTCGGTGACTGAACTAGAAGAACAATTGGATCAATTCAGCGATGCGCAAACGTTTAACGCGATCGATCAACAGGTTCTCAACTCTCGCACGTCGGTGCAACTCGAAGAAAAACTCACGCTGGCCAATAAAGACATCTGGTTTGATACGATCAAAACGCCCATTGAGACCCCTTCGGGACAAATTGGTATTTTGGGGGTATCAACCGACATCACCGAACGCAAACAGACCGAAGAGCAATTGCGCCAAAATCAGGCCCAGTTCAGCAGTGCCTTTGAAAATGCCGCGATTGGTATGGCCCTCGTTTTTCCCAATGGCTATTTTTTGCGGGTCAATGAATCTCTGTGCGAGCTTTTGGGCTATAGCGAGCATGAATTGCTGCAATTGTCCTTTCAAGACATTACCCATTCAGAAGATGTTGAAGCTGATGGGGCCTATATTCAAGCCTTGATGGATAACCAGCGTTCGAGTTATCAAATGGAAAAACGCTATTTCCATAAACAGGCCCATATTGTCTGGGTTTTGCTGAGTGTCTCGTTGGTCTGGGGGGAGCAGAACAATCCTTTGTTTTTTATTGCTCAAATTGAAGATATTACCCAGCGCAAGCAGGCCGAAGAAGCGTTGCGGGCGGCCAAAGAAGAAGCTGAGCGTGCCAATCGTGCCAAATCCGAGTTTCTGGCCAATATGAGCCACGAAATACGCACCCCACTCAATGCTGTCATCGGTTTTTCCGAACTCTTAGAAAGCCAAGTCGAGAATCTGCAGCAGCGCAACTACCTGGCCTCCATAAAGGCGGGTGGCAAAGCACTTTTAACCCTGATCAATGATCTCTTGGATCTTTCGAAAATTGAAGCAGGCAAACTCGAAATTGTACCTGAATCGGTCAATTTGAATACACTCTTGCGAGAGATTGAACAAATTTTTGCCCAAAAAATGGATGAAAAACAGCTCAAATTTGTCTTGGATGTAGATCCGGGGCTGCCTGTTCATCTGCTGCTGGACGAAATTCGCTTAAGGCAGGTCTTGCTCAATTTGGTGGGCAATGCGATCAAATTTACCCATCAGGGTTATGTCGCGCTCAGGGCCAAAGCCGAAACCAGTGCGGTTGATGAGCCCAATCTGATCAACTTGGTTTTAACGATTGAGGATTCAGGGATCGGCATTGAGCCTGACGCACAGGAAACCGTGTTTGAGGCCTTTCGTCAGCAGGACAGCCAAACCACCAAACGCTACGGCGGAACAGGCTTGGGCCTGGCGATTACCCGCCGCTTGGTTGAAATGATGAATGGCAACATTGGCTTGGAAAGTACGCCCAGCCAGGGAAGTTCCTTTCAAGTTTTGCTCAAGCAAGTACCTGTTTTGGCTGGCACCCATATTGCCCTGACAAATGATGCTGAGTTTTTACCTGAGCAGGTATTTTTTCAGGGCAGCCGGGTCTTGATTGTCGATGATATTGATAGCAACCGCAATTTGATTCAAGAAATGCTGAAAAGGTATAATCTGGAAATTTTAAATGCTGAAAATGGCCAAAAAGCTTTAGACTTGATCAGACAATACCCACCTGATTTGGTTTTTATGGATATTCGTATGCCTGTCATGGATGGTTATGAGGCGATTCGCCATATTCGCGAAGATCAGCACTTGGCCAACATTCCTGTGGTCGCATTAACGGCTTCTGTCTTGGCTCAGGATTACCAAGCCGTGATTCGGGCTGGGTTTAACGCCTATTTACATAAACCTGCTACTTTGCGTCAAATTGTGATGACGCTGTGTAATTACGTTCCCTACCAACTTTTGGCCGATGTGGTTGAAACCCAGACGTTAAAACATGCAGCATCTGCCTCGGAGAGTCAAAAGATGGCTTTTACAGGTATTTGGCAAAAGACGCTCAAGCCTTTGCACGAAAGCACTCTGCGCAATAAAAATTTTCGCAAAATTGGCGAGTTGGCGATTGCCTTGCAGGAACAAGGCGAAGAATTGGGACTTGAGCGCTTGGTGGAATTGGGACTGAATTTGCAAAATGCCGTCAAGCGCTTTGATATTGCCGAAGTTAACCGTATACTGGAGCAGTTGGAAACACAATTGTCTCCCTATTTACTCTCGGAAAGTACCTCTTCCTTATGACTTCTGAACCCCCTTTTTATGCCAATATTTTAATTGTGGATGATGTGCCGGCCAATATTCAATTGGTGGCTTCTTTGCTTGCGGATCAGGATTACGAACTCTCATTTGCCACCAGTGGCCAAGATGCTTTGGCCCAGGTACAAGAAACGGCCTTTGATCTGATTCTGCTCGATTTTATGATGCCCGGCATGGATGGAATTGAAGTGGCTTACAACCTCAAGCAAAATCCCAAGACCCGCGATATTCCGATTATCTTTTTAACTGCCAAAACCGATGAAGAAAGTGTGATCGCTGGCTTTCGGGCTGGTGCTGCTGATTATGTTACCAAGCCCTTTAATTCTTCAGAACTCTTGGCTCGGGTTCAAACCCATTTGCAACTGAAATATTCGCGCGATGCCCTGCATAAACGCAATCAGGAATTGCAAGAGGCGATAGACATGAAAAATCGCTTTCTCAGTATTGCTTCCCATGATTTAAAAAATCCCCTGGGAGTGGTCATGGGCTTTTCCTCGATACTCTCTCAAGAGCCAGCCATTACAGAAAATACCGAGCTTTCAGAAATTGTTGAAACCCTGCAAAAGGCCTCGACGCGGATGTTTGAACTGGTCACCGAACTTTTAGATACTGCAGCTCTGGAAATGGGTAGAATTGAATTGCACTTGAGCCGGGTGCCTATGGCATTGTTGGTTCAGCAGTCGGCCAGTCAGTTTCTGCCACAGGCCCAGGCGAAGCAACAGCAAATCCAAGTCTCGATTGCCGATGGGCCTCCTTTGTTGGTTTTGGGAGACTTCAGCCGTTTGAAGCAGGTTTTGGATAATTTAATCAGCAATGCGATCAAATACGCCCCCCCGGCCACGGTGATCGCATTGGATGTGACGCAAGTCGGTCAGCAAGCTCGGCTTTTGGTCAAAGATCAGGGACCTGGCTTTACTGAACAGGACAAAGCACATATCTATGGCTATTTTCAGCGCCTTTCAGCTCAGCCCACTGCTGGAGAAAGTTCAACGGGCGTTGGGCTGGCGATTGTCAAACAAATCATCGATTTACATCAAGGTGATATTCAGTTGCGCTCTGAGCCCGGTCAGGAAAACACCTTTGTGGTGGATTTACCTCTCTACGAAAGCTAATTCATAATCCCTATGTTCTTTTTTCAACCACGCCTGCATTTCTCCTGCAATCAGTGCGGGGAATGCTGCCGTGAAATGGATGTACCCCTTTCCCATATCGACCTTTTGCAATTGGCCCAGGCCCATCCCCAATTGTCTCCCCATGATTATGCGCGTTTGCACCGCTCACACCCCATGCATCCTGAAGCTGTTTTATTAAATGGCGATTATTATATCCTCTTTTTACAGCGCAGAGAGAGTGATGATGCCTGTGTTTTTTTGGGTGAGCAGGGATCCTGTACCAATTATCCTGCTCGGCCCCGCGCCTGTCGTAGTTTTCCCTTTGATCAGACCCGCAACGGACTTTTGCGGATCATGCCCGATATTGATTTTTTGTATCAGGATTTCTGCGATAAAGATCCGGTTCAGAAGGCCGATTTACAGGCCGCAAAACTGCATTTAAGCAGCTCCGATCAGGAGTTTTACCGATACCATGAAGTGGTCGAACGCTGGAACAGAATGGTGGACCGCAAACCTGCACGCCAAAACCTGCCGGCTTTTCTCGAATTTCTGCTGACCTTGGATGGTTTATCTGAGAAGGCGACAGCCCCTCAGCCCTTGATTTCTTGAGGCAAGAAGCGCTTCGCTGGTGTGTTGCTTTGATTGGGGAAACCTACTGGCTGGCCTGCGGCTGCGCGTATCAAGCTGTCCTCAGGCGTAAAGGCTCCAACGTCGCCAACGCCTGAGGCAAGCGCCTTCGGCTGTCTTGAGCCGTAGTGCTCGTGCCTCGCAAACGGCTCAAGCTCTTTCTAAGCCTCAGCTTCGCTGGTGTGTTGCTATCGATTAAGAGGAAAACTTACTGGCTGGCCTGCGGCTGCGCGTAAGTGCCTTCTACGCATCACCTTCGGTTCTGCTAGAAGCACTTAGTCCCAGACCCGTTCCAAGGGGGCGGAGTTGAGATCGAGAATACGTTTGCCTATACCGCTGCCAAAGGCCACAATCACAATTTTGCGCTGGCTGCTGCCTGTGATCTTTTCCACGGTGCCAGCCCCCCACTGGCTGTGAAAAACGCGACAGCCTTCGCTCAGGGATTGATTGGATGTGGGGGTTTGCGGGGGCGCGCGGTAGCTTGATGATGATGATGATGATGATGATGATGATGATGATGATGATGATGATGATTCGGGTTGGTGCCAGAGCGGTGTGGCCCCTGAGCTTTGGCGATCGGACGCTGAGCTTTGGCTCATTGCCAGGTGGTCTTCCAGCTCTTCGAGAAAGCGTGAGGGCTGCTGGTATTGCGGAGCCCCATAAAAGGTTCGCTGTTGGGCATGTGTTAGCCACAGCAGGTCTTCGGCTCGGGTCATGGCCACGTACATCAGGCGGCGCTCTTCTTCGATCGGCCCATCTTCGCCGTTTTCTTCTGCGGCAATCGAACGGTTGTGGGGAAACACACCTTCTTCCAGGCCCGTGACAAAAACCATGGGAAATTCCAGGCCTTTGGCGGCGTGAATCGTCATCAAGGTGACCAAACGCCCCTCTTCTTTGAGGGTGTCGATATCTGACATCAGGCTAACCTGTTCCAAAAAGCCCACCAAATGGCTTTCAGGCACGATGTCTTCGTATTCTCGGGCCGCCTGAATCAAGCTCTCGATATGGCTTTCGCGTTCCTCTGCATCAGCCGGATCACTCTTGCGAATTTCGTCGGCATAGCCGCTGCCGGTATAAACCTGTTGAATCAGCTCTGAGACGGTCTCTGGCGGCTGTTCACGCAGTCCTTGTAGCCATTTCATCAATGTTTGTAGCGTTGTGCGGGCTTTGGCCGGTGCTTCACTGAGGCAAGCAGGGTTGGTGAGGGTGTCCCACAAACTCAGCCCTTCGCGCTCTGCCCGGTGCTCCAAACCCTGCTGGGTTTTGGCTCCGATCCCACGTTTGGGTGTGTTGATCAAGCGCTTGAGACTCAAATCGTCGAGCGGGTTGTGAATCACGCGCAAATAGGCCAGCAGATCTTTGATCTCTTTGCGCTCATAAAAGCGAAACGCCCCGATCAATTGATGGGGAATGCCGTTCTGAATTAAACGTTCTTCAAACAGGCGCGATTGGGCGTTGGTGCGGTAGAGTACGCAGATTGCACCGGGGCTGTGGCCGCTGTCCAGCAGGCGCTGAATCTGCCTCACAACAAAATCGGCTTCCTGGTATTCACTTCGGGCTTCGTGGTACTGCAGTGGCTGTCCGTCCCCACGTGTGCTCAGCAGGACCTTGTCAAAGCGGTCGCGGTTGTGATCAATCAGGGTATTTGCGGCGTCCAGGATCGGTTTTTTTGAGCGGTAATTCTCTTCGAGTTTGATCACCACAGCATCTTTATAATCGGCTTGAAAACCCAGAATAATCTGAAAATCTGCATGGCGAAAAGAGTAAATACTCTGATCGACATCGCCAACCACAAAGAAATTGCGGTGTTTTTGGGCAAGTAAACGCAGCAGATTGAATTGCACCCGGTTGGTATCCTGGTATTCATCCACGAGCAGATGCAAAAAATGAGTTTGCCAGCGTTCGCGCAAATCGGGCTGCTCTTCGAGCAGACGCAGGGTCAACATCAACAAATCGTCGAAGTCGAGGGCATTGTTGCGGGCCAGCCGCTCTTGGTAGAGATCGTAGAGCCTCGCCAGGGTGAGGTCTTGAAAATCATGGGCTTCGCGGCGGAACTCTGCCGGGCGTAGCCCTCTGTTTTTAATCCCGCTGATACGCCGCTGCCAGGCTCGGGATTGCTTTGCATCCAGATCGAGGGCATTGAGGATTTCTTTGAGCAGCTTTTCTTGATCGTCGGTATCGTAAATGACAAACGAAGAGGTATACCCCAAGCGGTGAATTTCTTGGCGCAGGAGTCGCCCGCAAATGGAGTGAAAGGTACCAATCCAGAGCCGGTCAACTGCCGTCTGCCCGAGCAATCCCAACAAGCGCTCTTTCATCTCTTTGGCGGCTTTATTGGTAAAGGTCACGACCAAAATTCGCGATGCGGGCACTTTTAAGGCCTCAATCAAAAAAGCCACCCGTTGGGTGAGTACACGGGTCTTGCCCGCTCCTGCCCCAGCCAAGACCAACATTGGGCCACCGGGATGTTCTGCCGCTAATTTTTGATTGGGATTCAACATTTTGGATTTAATACCCTGTTTGTACCAAGCGTATTCTCTTGTATATTTTCAACTTAAGTTTAACATATTTGCTTGAGAAGACGCCAGTTTGAGGATGTTTTAGGGAGCAGGTTTTAGGTGTTAGGCAAGAGGGCTGTTCCCCAAAACCTAACACCTATCATTTAAAACCTATTCCGAAACCGAGCCTAGATTTTCAAACGCATTCCCAGCCACGTTCCGCCACCGAGGGTGATCTCAAAATTGGGGTTGGGCATAAATGCGAGTTCCAGACTCGACATGGGGCCAATCGAGAGGCGCTGAAAGAAATTAGGGGTGGGCTCATCCACATTGCTATTGCTGGTGGGATAGCTGCCAAAATAATAACCTGTGCTGCTGGAACTCAGTGCCAAAGTCAGGTTCAGGCGCAATGCGGTGGGCAGGTCAAAAATCTTGAAATTATAGGCCATTCCCACACCCAGATCGGGGGTCAAATAGGCGCGACCCCCTGGGGTACCGGGATCATATTGGACCCCAGCCAGAACACCCGCTGACAGGCCGTCAATTTCCATAAAGCGCCACATGGCCCGCAATCCGGGGCGCAGGCGGTTACCCGATGCGAAACTGTAAATGGCGTCACTGCTAAAGGCCGCGCCAATACTGAAAGGACCCACGCCATAGTCATAAGAGAGCCCAAAGAGGCCGACTCCAATTGTATTGCCTTGGGAAAAGTCAGAACTGCGCTGTATGGCCGCCTGTGCGGGTTGATTCGGGTATACCAGGGCGGTAGCCATCAAGAGACCGAAAGACAAAGCCAGTGTTTTAATGATCTTTTTCATGCTTATTTACCTCCAGTGGGGGATGCTGTTGCGGTGGGAAACGGGGTAACGGAAGGCGTGGGTGTCGGTGTGGCTGCAGGGGTGGGTGACGCCGCTGGACGGGCTTCAATTTCCTGTTTCAGCGACTTCAGGCTGTCCACAAATTTGACGTTGAGCTCTTGCCAAACCTTGGCTTCGGCTTCTTTTCGGAAGGCGTAAGTCGTACTCGAAAAATCAGGGGCTGAGCGATCGAAGATCTGTGGCGTGGTTTTGACGACACTGCGCAAGGGGCTGATAAAGGTGCCTGAATAAATATCCAGCCCAATTGCATCAATCGAAACCGTGCTTTCGTAATTGGCTTTGTCGGTAAAACTGTCAAAAAAGCTCAGGGTTTGGCTGCGGGCCCTTTCAAATTGGTGAGAACCTGAGACGATCACAACGACGTCAGCCTGGAAGCGTGCCCCCAATTGGCGCAGGGTGTCTACGTTGGCATTGCTGCCGAGCAAACTTGAAGGAATCTGAAAGGTTTCCCGGATCAGGCCAGAATCTTTAAAGTTCTTTTGGACCTGTTCAAAAATCTGTTGCTGATCTTGCGACTCCAGCTGAGAGGTGTAGCTGTAATAGACCACGCCTACCCGAATCGGAAACTTCAGTTCAATTTTGCGTTGCAGGGTGTCCCGCAATTGCAATTCTTCTTTGGTGATCACCGACTCACCCAGCAGAGAGGAAAGTGCTGTTCCTCCAGGTGAGGTGGATGCAGACGGGGCTGACATGGGGGCTTGTGCGGAATTGAACGTGGGGCCACAGGCACTCAGGCCTGAAAGTAGACCCGGTATCAGCAGCAGGGGTAGGACTTTTTTCATTGTTGTGAACCTCATAAATTGGAATTTAAACGACCTAATTTTTATTATACACACCATTTACTTGTTTGTAAATAAATTAATTTACAAACAAGTAAAATTTATAGGTAAAATTGATGGGTAAAATTAAAATGCCCAACGCAAATTGAGTTCAGGTCTGATTACAAAGGGGTAGCTCAAGTACAGGGCGCCTGAAAAACCAAATGTTTCACTCATCATCAGATTCATCCCACCACCGGCTTGTACGGACCAGCCAATCGCTGAAGTGGGGTCGACAAAGCCGATATGACCCACCACAGGGCCGCCGATCAAATAGGTCATGCCGCCATTGAGGGCCACAAAGGGTTGAATCTGACCAATGGGATCAAAATGGTATTTGAGCCCCAAGAGGGCCACTTGAAGAAAGGCCGGTTCCATGCCCAGATTCCAGAAGCTATAATCAAAAAAAGGTTCAAGGCGATTGTCCAGCAAAGGCAATCGCCAGCCAAATTTGGCATGAAAAAAGGGCAAGCTGCCATTCATGCCTGCCCCGGCCTCTAGGCTGAAAGGGTGAGCTGCGGGATTGTAATTGACGGGTTCAATGGCGGCCTGTGCTTGGGAGTGGTTACTCAAAACCAAAAGGGCGGCGGCTACCAAGACTGTTTTGATCTGCATGATGGGGTCCCTTTCTCTGCAAAGATGTACTATTGTACCCTTCTCCAGAAGAATTGGCCCAGGCTTAGTCTTCTTTGTGCGGATGATGGGACTTCCATGTCTCTTTTAAGACATCAAAGAAACCATGTTTTTTATGCTCTTTTGGACTGCCACTGGCTTTTTCTGCCGTGGCCAAGCCGCCCTTCTCGCTAAAAGAAAAGCCACCTTCACTTTTTTCTGCTTTGCCCAGCCCTTTTTCAAGCTCAAACAGGCTTTGCAGAAGGGCTTTCTCTTCGCCCCCCACTTTGACAGGTACGGCCACTTCGACCGTGACAAGGAGATCTCCACGCATGGCGCTGTTATTAAGGTAAGGTACGCCTTTGTTTTTGAGCGTAAAGACAGTGCCTGGTTGGGTTCCTGCAGGGATTTCCAATTGGGTTGGGCCTTCGAGGGTGGGGATTTCAACCCGATCACCCAAGGCGGCCTGGGCATAGCCCACTGAGATTTGGGTATAAATCTGCTGATCCTGCCGCTCGAAGATCCCTTCGGCATCTTCTTTGACATGTAAGACAATGTACAGATCTCCGGCGGGGCCTCCAGCCATGCCAGCGTCCCCTTCACCACTGACATGCAGTCTTACACCGCTGTCAATTCCGGGCGGAATCTTGATCTTGAGGGCTTTTTTCTTTTGGGCTCTGCCAACACCTTTGCAGGTTTTGCAGGGATTTTCAGCGATATTGCCTTTGCCCTGACATTTGGGACAGGTGGCAATATGGGTAAAGGTACCAAAGGCTGTGCGCTGGTGCTGCTGAATTTGTCCGCTGCCTCTGCACATTTGGCAGGAGACGACGTCTGTGCCAGGCTCCAGGCCAGAACCTGTACAGGTCTCGCAAGCTTCCAAGTGCTGGAGGTTGATTTCGCGTTCAATCCCAAAGATCGCGTCGCGGAAATCGACCTCCAGATCCAGGCGCAGATCCGAGCCCCGCTCAGCACGTGAGCGGGGGCCGCCGCCCCGCTGTTGGGATTGGAAGGGATCACGTCCCCCACGTCCAAAGAAAGCTTCGAAAATATCTCCGAGGCCCCCAAAACCTTCAAAGCCGCCTTGGTAACCGCCGCCTTGAAAGCCACCCAGACCTGCATGACCATAGCGGTCATAGGCGGCCCGTTGCTGGGGATCACTTAAGATTGCGTAAGCTTCAGAGAGTTCTTTGAACATCTCTTCGGCTCCCGCCTCTTTGTTTACATCGGGATGATACTGCCGGGCCAATTTGCGGTACGATCGTTTGATATCCGCATCGGTCGCATCTTTGGCCAGGCTCAAAATTTCGTAATAATCTCTTTTAGACATTCCAATTCAACCACAAGCGAGGCTTAAGGTTATTTCACCTCTTCGTAATCGGCATCAACGATATTGTCGTCTTCAGAATGGGAGCTGCTGCCGCCACCTGAAGCAGAGGGACCGCTGCCGCCTTCTTGTTTGTACATTTTCGACGAAGCGGCGTACATGGTGTCTTTGAGCTTGGCCAAATTGGCGCTGATCTCGTCGAGATTGTCCCCTTCAAGGGACTTTCTCAGTTCCACAATCGTGGCGTTAACCGCATCGCGATCGCTTGAGTCGAGTTTGTCGCCAATATCTTTTAAGCTCTTTTCAGTGGTGTAGATCAGGCTGTCCGCCTGGTTACGCAATTCCACTTTCTGCAGACGTTTTTTGTCTTCAGAGGCATGGGATTCTGCTTCCCGTTTCATGCGCTCGATCTCGTCTTTGTTCAAGCCGCCAGCGTTGGCAATCGTAATCTTTTGTTCCGAACCCGTGCCTTTGTCTTTTGCTTTGACGTTGACGATCCCGTTGGCATCGATGTCAAAGGTGACTTCGACTTGGGGAATTCCTCGCGGAGCGGGAGGCAGATTTTCGAGGGTGAAGCGGCCCAGGGTTTTGTTGTCTGAGGCCATTTCACGTTCGCCTTGGAGGACGTGAATTTCTACGCTGGTCTGACCATCCGCTGCCGTTGAGAAGATCTGGCTTTTGCTGGTGGGAATGGTGGTGTTGCGCTCGATGATGCGGGTGAACACGCCCCCAAGGGTTTCAATCCCCAGGCTCAGAGGGGTGACATCCAACAGCAGCACGTCTTTGACTTCGCCGCCGAGTACACCTGCTTGAATCGCTGCACCGAGGCCGACTGCTTCATCGGGATTGACGCCTTTGTCGGGCTCTTTGTTGATGAATTTGCGAATCGCTTCTTGCACGGCAGGAATGCGGGTCGAACCACCCACCAGAATGACTTTGTCAATTTTGCCCGCATCCAGACCTGAGTCACTCATGGCTGCGCGCATGGGGCCCATCGTGCCTTCAATCAGATCTGCTGCAATTTCTTCAAATTTGGCGCGGGTCAGTTTGACATTCAAGTGTTTGGGACCTGTTTGGTCTGCCGTGATAAAAGGCAGATTGATTTCGGTTTCAAACACAGATGACAATTCAATTTTGGCTTTTTCTGCAGCTTCTTTTAAGCGCTGCAGGGCCATTTTGTCTTTGGACAAATCCACGCCCTGGTCGCGTTTGAATTCGTCGATTAACCAGTCGATGATGCGCTCGTCAAAATCGTCACCACCAAGGTGGTTGTTCCCGCTGGTGGCTTTGACTTCAAAAACGCCATCGCCGAGTTCTAGAATCGAGACGTCGAAAGTGCCGCCGCCCAAGTCAAAGACCAGAATGGTCTGCTCGTGGGTTTTTTCCATGCCATAAGCCAGAGAACTGGCGGTGGGCTCGTTGATAATACGCAGCACTTCAAGACCAGCAATCGTGCCTGCATCTTTGGTGGCTTGACGCTGAGCATCGTTGAAATAAGCGGGAACGGTAATAACTGCTTGGGTGACTTTTTCACCCAGATAGGCTTCAGCGTCTTGTTTTAATTTGCCCAGGATCATGGCTGAAATTTCTTGTGGGGTATAGGTTTTTCCCAGTACAGAGACTTCCACCATGCTGTCCTTGCCACGTTCACTGTGGTAGGGATAGCGGCTACGCTCCTGTTCGGTATCGTCCCAACGGCGACCGATGAAACGTTTGATCGAATAGATCGTGTTCTCAGGATTGGTGATGGCTTGGCGCTTAGCAATTTGCCCGACCAGCCGCTCTCCTGATTTGGTAAATGCCACCACTGAGGGGGTCAGGCGGCTGCCTTCTGCGTTTGGTATTACAACGGGCTTTCCGCCTTCTAATACGGCAACAACAGAATTGGTTGTGCCCAGATCGATGCCTACTACTTTACCCATAACTATGTCTTATCCTCCTTCAATTACACAACAAATCTTTTAAAAAAATGAAGAAACCGTTTAATTCAGGCTTCTTTGGATACCTTCACCATTGATGCTCTGAGAACCCGACCATTCATTTGATAGCCTTTTTGAAATTCGGCAACCACTGTTTCATCGGGATAATCATTGGTGCTTTCACTCATAATCGCCTCATGGTATTCGGGATTAAAGGGCTGTCCAACAGCTTCAATCACAGAAACACCGGCTTTCTGGAGTACGTCCAGAAATTGTTTATGAATCATTTTTACGCCTTCAACAAAATTGGGAAACTCTTCCGGCTTGATCTCATTTTGAATGGCCCGTTCAATATTGTCGATCACATCCAAAAGGTTGGTGACAATCTGTTGCCCTGCAAATTTGATCAGGTCTTCGCGTTCCCGCGCCGTGCGACGTTTGTAATTTTCAAAATCGGCAGCTACCCGCATTAATTGGTCATTGCGGGCTTGCAATTGCTCGATTTGCAATCGGAGTTCCGAAGGGTCTCCAGCCTCTGTGGGTTGCTCCGGATAAACCTCACCAAAAACCGACGCAGCTTCGGAAAGATCTTCACTCAGCGAGATTTCGTCTTCGGTTTTTATCTGGATTTCTTGCTCTTCGTTTATTTCGTCCGTATTGTGCTGCTCATTGTCTGTGGTGCTCATATCCAATTTCCTCCGGTTCAGCTAAAAAGTCGTGTCAGGGTCTGGGTTAAATTATTTGCAACGGTCTGTAACAGACCCATCACTTTGGGGTAGTCCATGCGGGTGGGGCCCAATATCCCAATCATGCCAATTGCTTTGGTATCAATGAAGTACGGGGTCGCTACAAAACTGCAGTTTTTCAGCTCCTGGTAATAATTTTCATATCCAATCAGGCAGTATACATCACTTCTTTGGGTTTGAACGGTTCCATTCAAACGCTTAAAGAGCTGATGAACAAATTGATCCTGTTCCAAAAATTGCAAGATCGGATATGCATT
>JBIKWL010000275.1:0-3977 GCA_044356335.1 Candidatus Sericytochromatia bacterium | reverse complement strand
AACCCATTTAACTGTCACAGGTGCAGAGGGAGTTAAACAACTGTCCTGCCAAAAAATTGATTTAATTCTCTTGGATTTGGAATTGCCCGATGGCAATGGCATTCAACTCTGCCAACAAATACGCAAACAATGGAATACCCCTGTGATCATTTTTTCGGCAGAACGCAGTGTCGAGACCAAAATTCAAGCCCTTGAAGCAGGTGCCAATGACTATATTGTCAAACCCGTAGATGTCAGAGAATTATTGGCCCGTGTCAAAGCCCAATTGCGGGCTTATCTCTTAAAAAATACCTGTTTACAAATTGGCTTGCTGCGTTTAGACCAAAGCCAAGATCAGTTTTATTGTGATCAGTTGCCACTGTTATTCTCAGAAATGGAACACAAACTATTAAAACTCTTTTTTGTTCATTCACCAGAGTTACTCTCCAAAGCTGAGCTTTATTGCCAACTTTGGGGGGGGGATTTTTCTCCCGAAAGAGATGCCCATTTGGTAGAAACCCATATCAACCGTCTGCGAAATCGCCTAAAAAAATGGCCCACCCAGTGTCAAATTAAAACCGTGTATGGAAAAGGTTATTTTCTATCAGCTTGCTGAGGAGAAAAGCTAAAAATATCCGTTTTTTGAGACAGACCAGGCGCATAGTTGTCCAAACACAGTTTGAGTTCATGGGAGGTGACCACTGCTTGTATTCCCGATTTTTGCATCAAAGCCTCAAGGTATTGGCCCTCTTCAAAAGAACTCAGCGGGGCTTGTAAGATCGCAATCTGTTCTGCCAGCAAAGCCGCATAAGTCATGATCAAGGTATCACACGGATCTGAATACAGCATCACAAAACGCTTGTGTTTGACCACCTGACGCAAATAGGGGGTAAGCTCACTGGCTCTGAGAATAATCTCTGAATAACTCAGTCGCTCAGCGGGAGAAAACTTAACGATCGGTTCATCTGAAACAGGGGGATAAACGCCAACCAAAATAGACACCTCAAACACGTGGTTTAATTTTCACATCCGCAAAGATCTGAATACATGCATACAATCACGCTAATTCAAAAATGGCTGAAGTTCAAGAGTAGAGGGGTTTGAAAGCCCCAGATTCAACTCAAATTGTGAGATTCTTGTGAGTATTGGGAAGCTGTACCCGAATCAAGGTTCCCCGCCCAATTTCAGAATCGACCACGATCTTTCCCTGAAAGATTTCCACCAATTGTTTGACAATAAACAGGCCCAAGCCGCTTGAACTTTCCCCGGCGGTGGGGCGCGGGGTTAATCTGGAAAATTTTTGAAATAATTTGGGCTGCTCTTCAGCAGGAATCCCTGGCCCTTGGTCTTCGACAGCAAAGACAAAATTTTCGGCAGAACATTCAAAAAACAAGTTGACCTTGCGCCCAAAGGGTGAAAAATTGAGCGCATTTGAACAGAGATTTTCGACGATATGCCGAAACAAGATCGGATCTGTATAAACCAATTGTTGGGTCTCAAACCCGATCAGTTGGAATTCGATTTGCTTTTCTTGGGCCCTGAATTGGTAAGGGCTGAACCAGGGCAAAATATCTGCTTTGGGGGAGATGGGTTGCAAATGCACTTCAAGTCCGCCAAAATCCAAGCTTTCAGCCAGAAGCAAGCGCTCTGTATTGCCATTCATATCAGACAGGGTCTTCTTTAAATTCAGAAAAGCAATTTGGCGATCTTCAGGGCTCAATTGTTCATGCATTTGTTCGAGTAGAGAGACCCCCAAAGTCAATGTGCCCAAAGGATGTTTGAGATCGTGTGCAGCCATGGCTATCACATGCTGCCGCTCTTCAAGCAAAAGTGTAAGCCCATGGTTGGCCTTTTGTAAATCCTGAGTACGCTCCAAAATGGTCGCTTCCAATTGGCGATACATCCGGGCATTGGTCAAAGAGCTGGCAATATGTCCTGCCAGGGCTTTGAGCAAGAGTTCGGAACGCAGATTAAAAGCCTCTGGATTGCTTTCTGAACAGAGATAGATCAAGCCAGTCAGCCGGTTTTGCAAAACCAAGGGCAGAAAAAAGTGAGACCCCTGAAGTTGTCGGGCCTCTGGAATCTGATTCAACTCTTCCAAATGCCGAGGCAAACGCACAATCCGCAAAGTCTGAGAAACATAGCGAATCAAAGCCAAGGGCCAGACGGAATCGAGGGGGCGCTCTTGCAAATGCAATTGTCGATTGTCAAAATGGGCCAAACAGGTCCAATCCGATACATCTGAGGCTGTTTCGGGAGCAATAAACAAAGCCATTTTTTCGGCCTTTGTTTGGGTTTGCAAGATCGTCATAATCGCAGCCAAGAGTTCCTCTTGTTTGGTGGTCTGAGCAAAGAGGGCTGAAATTTGCATCAAAAGATCCAAATCCAAATCAGCCTGCGGGAGTTGCACATATTGCTCGTATTCCAGTTTTAAGCGTTGCGGGAATTGCCGCAATAATTGATTGACTTTTTCTGTCGCCCCCCACTGTTGATAAGCCAAAGCCGACTCAAAAAGGGCCCGTTCAGCCAAACGGGACAAATTCTGAACTTGCCAAAAACGGGCCTCACATTCCAGGGAAAAGGCCTCTAAATGGCTGAGTTTTTGCTCCCGAGAAATCGCCACAGCCCTTTCATAGGCGGCGATGCGTTGTTCATTGAGCTGAGAGGGATCCTCGGCAATGACCAAGGCCATGAGAGGGCCAAAGTTTTCAGGACAATTCTCTGCCAGTTGATTTAATTTTTGCAAAGAAGCTGAATGGACTTCTGTTTGTAAACTTTCGCCCCTGCGCAAAGCCAAAATTAACCCGGTAAACAGATGCAAAACATTGACGACAGAACCCTGTAAATAGCGCAGGTTGTCAGCTTTTTGGTGGTTTTCTAGCGCACTTTCAATTTGACCATAGAGTAAAAGCACAAAGGCCTTAAATGAAAAATACCGCGATAAATCAGCTTGACTGCCGCGCCCCCGAATCAAGGCAACATAATCGGCCTCCGTTTGATCCGGGAGGTCAAAACAGGCAGCTTCTTGCCGCAGGGCATGTAAAAGCAAGGCATAACCGGTGATGCCATCCAAGGGCGAAAAATTTTGGATCGTGGCATTAAACGCCAACATGGCAGGAAGTTCTTTGGTTTGAAAATCCTCAAGGGAAACCCCAGATACAAACAGATTTGCCCCTTTAAACACCCGAGAATAACCTGCAAACTGCAGATTTCCTGATTGTAATCCTGCCCGCCAGGAACTTTCAAAATGGGTGCAGGCCTGCCGATAAGGTTGGTGCCAAGGCGCTAAAAAATCCCCAATCACACAGTGCAAAGTCGCTAATTCATCCAAATGCCCCCAGCTCTGGGCCGTTAGAATTCCCCCTTCTGCCAAAAGGCAGGCCAGGGGAACCGAGCCCGTTTGGGCAATCACCAGTATGATGCTGGCGGCATAAATGATTCCAGATTGAGGTGCCCCCTGATGGTGTAAGATCTGATCGAGAAAATACAAAACATAGAGCCCAAATAATTCTGGTTGAAAATTATAAAATGCCGCGGTTGATGTGGCAAATAAACGCAAGACATCTGCAAAAGCAGGGCTCGAGGGGCGCAGACTCAAATCCAATAAATCTGTGGGTACGGACTGGCTGAGCGTTTGCAGACAGCGTGAAAACAGGGCCTCGATCTGAGCCGGATCCTGGGAAATGTCAAGCCCAGCTTGGTTTAAGATAGTCACCGTAAATTCAACCGCTTCTTGGTAGCGATTCTGCTGGGTATAGAGAATCACGAGCAGCACATAGACATCTGTCAAATTGGCATCGGGGTATTTGTTTAACAGACTTTTGAGTTTGGTCTCTGAATTGTTTAAATCTGCTTTGAGATAATCCAAAAAAGCCATCAAGGCCAGGGACTTAATTTCTTGTTCAGGACTGAATGGCTGTTCTGTTGCCATCAACTGAACAGCGTTCAAAAACGCCAAGGCTTCTGCTTGGGCCCCTTTTTTTAAAGCCTGATCACTC
>JBIKWL010000274.1:0-4003 GCA_044356335.1 Candidatus Sericytochromatia bacterium | reverse complement strand
CGTTTAAAGCGCGGGTTTCTCCGAGCAAACGGCTGAGGGTTTCCCAGTGCATATACGCCCCCGCCCCAATAAACTGGGTGACAATTTTTTCGACCACCACCTCTTTTTCTTTGCTGACCCGGCCATAGAGCGGTTTGAGCATCACCCGGTCGCCGACCTTGAGCCCCAGCCGCTTGGCCTCAATATCCATCAGGGTCAGGCCTTTTTTGCCCAATTCCACGCGCCGGTTTTGGTCGTCGAGCAGGCCATAGAGCTGGGGCGAGGCAGGCAGGCCGGTGATCAACATCTCTTTGCGTTTCCAGCCCACGCGCAATTCAAAGGGATAAAAGAGCAGGGGTTCGGCTTTGCGCACATGGGGCATGCGCATGGCCTCGTAGAGGGCGCCCACCCCCCGTTCGAGGTAAAAGGTCACGCGGATATCTTCGCGTTGAACCTTTTCGAATTGGTGTTGAATCATGTACCCCATCGCATCGCTGGAATAATAGCCCATGATCACAATTGCAGTTGAAAGCATAACCCCCAAGACCGTAAAGGACGAGCGCAGCGGGTAACGGGACATATTTCTGAAGATCATTTTATTGGTAAAACTCATGCACTTCCAGAGCGCGGGAATGTACTCCAAGACCGTGCGTTTGGCCGAACGCGGCGGGCTGTCGCGCATGGCCGTGGCGGGGGAGATATTCACCACACTGCGCACGACAGTTAAGGCACTGAGCAGGGCGCAGCCGGTGGAGATACCCAGGGCCCAGAGCAGCAAATCTGGGTAAAACTGGTATTTGAGAATCGGAAAGGTGTAATAGGCCACATAGACGCCGATCAGGCCGCGCCCCATCCACTGCCCCAAGACATAACCCAGCAGCCCGCCGATGAATCCCACCAAACAGGCATAGCGGATATAGTGCATGGAGATTTCGAAATTGGTGTAGCCATAGGCCTTGAGCAGTCCAATTTGCATCTGTTCGCGGCGCACCATGCGGGTTAAGAGAATCACCAGAATCAAAGCGGCGATTACCAGAAAAATCGTCGGCGTGATGCCCGTAGAAACCTTGAGCCCGTCGAGTTCACTCTGCAAATACCAATTTGAGAGTTGGTCCTTGCGTTGGGTTTTGGCATAGACCCCATAGGGTTTGAGCATATCCCCCATCTGATCGAGTTGGGCCTTGAGCGTGCTGGGGTCAAAGACCTCCCCCACGATCTCATTGACCGCGCCTTTGAGATCCAAATGGCTCTCAGCCCACGACTCCTGTACCCAGACAATCGCAAATTTTTTGGGATTGGGCAGCATTTCTTGGGCATTGCGAATGGTATAGATGTATTCTGGGGCTTGCGCAGTTCCGACCATTTTGAGACTTTGCCGCCGACCTTTAACGGTGACGGTGATGCGCTCCCCCAATTTGAGCTGGTTGGCGGCCAAAAAACGGTCATTGACGACACATTCATCGATGCCCGCGCTGTTAAAGTGCCTGCCTGCGACCAAATGGATGCCGTTGAGCACGTGCTCATGGCGCAGGGGCAGGGAGACCAGCCGGGCGACCTTGCTCTCGTCTTGGCCCTGTACCGTGAGGCTGACATCTTTGACAATCCGGCCCCTTGCCGCCCGCACCCCTGGCAAATCTGCAATTTTAAACACCGCTGAGATCGGGGCCTTTTCGAGCTGAATACTGAAATCGTAAAAGCGGTATTGGGCGTAATAGCTGTCGCGGGTGAGCAGCAGATTGCGGTAACAGGCAAAAAAGGCCACAAAGATCGCAATTCCACAGGTGATCACCGCTGTGACCGCTGAAACCTGGCCTTTGGTCTGCCAGAGATCGCGGCCCAGCTTCTTGTAGAGAACCGGCATTACCAGGAGACCTCATCGGCGGTGACGGGATGGGCATTGACCTGCACATCGTGCACCAGCCCATCGCGCATGTGAATCACGCGGTGGGCCATGGCGGCAATGCCCGCGTTGTGGGTGATCACCACCAAAGTCGTGCCCGTCTCGCGGTTGATCTTCTGCAAAAAATGCAGGACCCCTTTGCCGGTCTCGTAGTCGAGGGCCCCGGTCGGCTCGTCGCAGAGCAGCACCTCGGGCTGTTTGGCCGCAGCTCTGGCAATCGCGACGCGCTGCTGTTGCCCGCCCGAAAGCTGGCCGGGAAAATGGTCCGCGCGGTCGTCGAGGCCCACCAATCTCAGCATTTCGAGCGGGTCGGCAGGATTATCCACAATCTCGGTGGCCATTTCGACGTTTTCGAGGGCAGTCAAATTGGGAATGAGGTTGTAAAACTGAAAGACAAAGCCAATGTGGCTGCGGCGGTAGCGGGTGAGGGTCTTTTCGCTGGCTTTGGAGAGATCTTCGCCGCGAAACAAGACCTGGCCTTCGCTGGGGGTGTCCATGCCGCCGAGGATATTCAGCAATGTGGATTTGCCCGAACCACTGGCCCCGAGTATCACCAGCAATTCGTGGGGGTAAATTTCGAGACTGACCTGTTTGAGGGCATGCACCGTGACCTCCCCCATGACATAAAATTTGCTCAGGTTCGTGATTTGAAACAGGGGCTCTTTGCCAATTTCAGGCATGATCAGCCTCGGCGGGCATGCAGATCCCCGTCATCAGCAGGGTGGTTAACAAATGGGCGCGCTGGCTGGGGTTGGGCTCGATCGCGACAAAACCCGCATCGTTAAACCAGCTGCGGCTGAATTGCATCAGGTAAAAGATCAGGTTCTCGGGAATGGCAGGGTTGAGCGCCCCCGAGGCATAGCCCTCTTTGAGAAACAGGTGGGTGTCGGCCAGGGATTTTTCCTGTTCGGCCATTAGCAAGGCCAAAACCTCTGGGCTGGGGCGGGTCATGATGTCTTCGATTAAAGCCGGGCCCCAGCTGTCGATGATGCTGTGTTTAAGCGCCAGCAGGGCCTGCAGCCGTTGGGCAAAGGGTTGGTCTGAATGCAGCAGGGCGTGGGTCTCTGCCCGGTTGTGGTCGATCATGCGCTCTAAAACGGCCAGGGCCAGGGCATTGCGGTTGGCAAAGTATTTGTAGAAGGTCACTTTGCTGACCCCCGCTTTGCTGCAGACCTCTTCGACCGTCACGCGGCGAATGCCGTGCAAGCGAAAGAGGGCTTCGGCGGTGCTCAGGAGCAGGGCTTGTTTTTGAGGCATTGAGATTGACCACCTTTATACAATAGCCAGTCTAGTTTACGAAAAACGTTTTGTCAATTCAAAAACGTAAACTCATTTATTTGAAAAGCTACCATGAAATGTCCTTAGAAGGATTCAATAGATTCTGTAGATTCAATTTGGAGTTTTCATCTTCTTCAGATCATATTCCATTAAAATAATCAATTAATAAATTATATTTGTGGCTTTTTTTATGTGCCGTTGGTAAATTAGGGCACGGCGAATCAGGGTAATAAAAACTTCCCCAAAGTTCTTCGAGTGATTGAGAAAATGGAAGACTTGGATTTAATTCTTTGGAAGAATAGTTTGAACTTAATTCTAATACCAAATCTTGAAAAGTAGAATTCTCTGTTATTTTTTCTGATAATTTATAAAATATATCATCTGTTGAATGATAAACGAACTTAATATTTGCTTTGAATACTTTTGCAATCTTTTCTATATTTTTCCGGTAATAATAGCGAAAATAATCGTCAATTAAAAACATACGATTCCAAGGATAGCCAGTTGAAACAGACACAATTGAGTTGTAATAGTAAATACTGAAACTATCCAAATCAAAATGAATGCCTTCAACGCCATATTCTGTGTCTTTCAAGTATTCCTGATAATCCTGATGGTCTTGTGGATAAACTGTCATGTTTTCGGCAGTTTTTAGAAATGCCTTTTCTGTGATATATTTTCGGTCTATTTTTGGGAAGGCATAATATTCTAAACTTGTCAGTTTTATTAGAGTCATCCAGAAAATAAATTTCAAAAGCCCAAGAGGCAATTTTATCAAGGTTTAAGGGCAGACAAAAGCCCCCAAAAAGAGATAAAGTTCATCAGTCCCACCCGTTAAGGAGGTCC
>JBIKWL010000139.1:0-13904 GCA_044356335.1 Candidatus Sericytochromatia bacterium | reverse complement strand
GGCGTTGTTTTCCATAAAGACAGCCAGACGGTTCAGAACCTCGTCCAAGACCCCGCCCATTTCTCCGGCAGAAACCATGCTGACATAGAGCTTGTTAAAGGTTTTGGGGTGATCCGCCAAGACCTCGGAAAGGGAGCGCCCCTCTTCAACCCCGTCTCTGACTTCAGACAATATCCTTTTAAAAAGGGGACTTGTGGCTTGTTCTGCCATGATGTTCAAGGCGCGCAACAGGGCCACCCCAGAATTGATCATGGTGGCAAACTGACGGGTAAAGACCACCATTTCTTTGAGTTTGACCTTCTGGAGCTTCATCAGAAAGCCATTGATCGAGCCCCCAACGCCAGCAGAACTTTTTTTTGCCTCGGTAATATCCAAAGGAAAAAGCCCTTGCTCACGCAATTTGGCTCTGGCCTGGGCCAGATTGGGAGCCTCAATCGTTTTAGACACCTGCTGCCCGCGGGCGTCTCTTACTGTACATGCGTAAACGGCCATATTTTCCTCCTATGCGAATATGAAACTTAGCGACGCCCGCCAACGGGGCCGCTCTCATTGATCAGGCGCTGGAAATCATCCGGGCGGCTGGTTTTAGAAATGGCTTCTTCAAAAGTGATCTGACGACCCAGATAGAGATCGCGCATGGTCATTTCCAAGGTGGTCATGCCATATTTACCACCGGTTTGAATCGCAGAATAAATTTGAGGGGTTTTGCCTTCCCGAATCAAATTGGAAATGGCGGGAGTAACCAACATGATTTCCATCGCCATCACACGGCCTTTGCCGCGGGACTCCATTCCAGTGCTGTTGCGAGTCAGGAGTGTTTGCGACAAAACAGCCACCAAACTGCTCGCCAATTGAATGCGGATCTGGGTTTGTTGGTGCGGTGGGAAAACGTCGACCACACGGTCAACGGTTTGACTGGCGGAGCTGGTATGAAGGGTTCCAAAGACCAAGTGACCGGTTTCCGCTGCAGTCAGCGCCAAGCGAATGGTCTCAAGGTCACGCATTTCCCCCACGAGAATCACATCGGGATCTTCGCGCAAGGCAGCTCTGAGCGCATTGTCAAACGAGCGGGTATCTTCACCCAATTCCCGTGAATTGACAAGGCTTTTTTTGGAGACGTGAACATATTCAATCGGGTCCTCAATCGTGAGGATATGCTCTGCCCGTTCGGTATTGATCAGGTCAATCATAGAGGCCAAAGTTGTGGACTTGCCACTCCCGGTAGGACCGGTCACCAAGACAAGGCCTCTGGGTTTTTTAATCAATTCTTTGACCACAGGTGGCAAACCCAATTCATCAAAGCGGGGAATTTTTGAAGCAATGGTTCGCAAAGCTGCCGCATAAGCGCCTTTGTCTTTGTAAACATTGACACGAAAACGGCCCAGCCCCACCACCCCGTAAGAGCAGTCCAATTCCCAGGTCTGCTCAAGGGTCTTGCGCTGCTCGTTGGTTAAAATGCTAAAAATCAGCTTTTGTGTATCATCGGGGGATAGGGGCTCGAAATCAGTGGGTGCCAATTTCCCATTGACACGAATCATCGGTGGAACGCCTGCAGAAATATGCAGATCGCTTCCGTCTTTATCAAAGACCATTTGCAGCAATTCTTCCATGAAAATCTGGGTCATGGCTTAATAGCGCTCCTCTTTATTCAAGCTGATTTTAAACTTTTTGTTTTAAGGTTGTAAAGCAATAGGGACAAGTTTCCCATTCTGCCTCGACAGTGGCCAAGCAGGATGGGCAACGATCCCCCGCAGAGGCACTGGATTGACCCGCAGCGGGCAAGGCACCACGCACTTTGGGCTGTGGCGGCCCTTTCTTTTTCTCTCCTGAAGCAGCTGCAATCGCAACTGCATCACTGGCAGCCGCATCAAGGGAGGAGGAGGCGGCTGTCCCTGCCGGAAAAGCAGAACCAGCAGCAGCCTGAGCAGCCGATTGGGCGGCGGCTTGAGCAGCACCTGATTGTGCAGCCTGTTCTGCTTTGCGCTGAGCGCGGTAATCGGGCTTGCGCGGGGGCACAATCATCATGGGTTCACGGGGTTCTGGCACATCTGCAGGCGGGAAAAAGCCAATCGGTATGTCCCCGTCTTCAGAACCTTCATCTGTCATGGTCACGCGCAAGACCTCATCCAAATCTGTGTATCCATCGCGCACCAACATCAGGGAATACTCTTTAAGTGGAACCATGCCCCCCCGTTTGGCGGCTTGACGGATCACGGACTTGACAGCATCTTTGTTGATTGCTTCACGCATTTCATCGTTGATTGCCATAAGCTCATAAACACCCATACGGCCTTTATAACCACCGCTACAGGCGTCGCAGCCCTCTTCGTTGTGTTTATAAATTTTGATACGCTCACCGCCAGGTGTCCAAAACGGATAGCCAACAAAATAGAGCAAGGCATCATCGGGTTCATATAAAACTTTACATTCTGGGCACATGCGGCGCACGAGACGTTGGGCCAACACACAAATGGTCGAAGACGAAATCAAGAAGCCATCAATTCCCATTTCTTGCAAACGGGTAATCGCACCAGGAGCGTCATTGGTATGTAAGCTGGTAAACACCAAGTGGCCGGTGAGCGCTGACTCAATCGCAATATGTGCCAGTTCTTTGTCGCGGGTTTCCCCAATCAACATAATGTCGGGATCCTGGCGCAAAAAGGCCTTGAGAATGCGTGCAAAGGTCAAACCGATGTCAGGTTGGGCCTGAGACTGAGTAATCCCCGCCAAATCGTATTCAATCGGGTCTTCTGCGGTCGAAATATTCACATCAGGGGTATTGCGCTCGGCCAAAATCGAATAGAGGGAAGTGGTTTTTCCTGAACCTGTGGGCCCTGTAACAAAGATAATCCCATAGGGACGTTGGACATACTCGCGAATCGCTTTGAGCAATTCGGGGTAGATCATCAGTTTTTCTAAACCCAATTGAGTATTCGAGTTATCCAAAATACGCATAACGATTTTCTCGCCATGTTTGGAAGGCAAGGTCGAAACGCGGAAGTCGATATTGCGCCCGCCAATACGACGGCGAAGACGGCCATCTTGCGGCAGACGTTTTTCAGCAATATTCAAATTGGTAATAATTTTAAAACGCGAAGCCAATGCATTGGCAATGCGTTTGGGCAAATGGGGCTCGGTATGCAAAACTCCGTCAATGCGATAGCGCAAGCGCAGTTCATGCTCTTGGGGCTCAATGTGAATATCAGAGGCTTTCTTTTTCAGGGCATTGGCCAAAATCGCATTGGCGAGACGGATAATCGGCGCCGCTTCACTGTCAGACTCATCGGCCTCATCAAGGTCGTCATCGGCCTCAACGACTTCCATTTCATTGACAATATCGCCGGTATCATGCTCCTGATCAAGCGCTATCCCCACCGGCCCTTTTTTAGGGTCAGAGCCCGTCACTGTTTTGGCAGAATCCAATTGTTCATTCAAAAATGAATAAAAATCATCTTCGGTAATAACAACAGCCCTAACCGTGACGCTCTTGCCAATCTTTTTACTGACCGAAAGACGGACATCATCAATCGCAGGCAAGTCATGGGGGTTGACCATGGCAATCGTCAGATTATTATTGACAAAGTTCACAGGGATAATCTGACGCTGACGCATCAAATTCTCGGGAATCATACTGAGCAAATCAGCATTCAGCTTGATCGTTTTGACATTCACATAGCTGATCCCGAACTGCAATTCCAAAGCATCTTTGATATTGCTTTCGGTGACAAAATCCGAATCAATCAGGATCTGACCGAGCGACTTACTGGTATTTTTTTGCTGAACCAGCGCTTCTTCCAATTGATCTTCGCTGATCATGCCTGCTTCAAGCAGAATTTCTCCCAGTCGCTTGCGTACTAGAGCCATACCCGATAAACTTCACCCTCTAAATTATTAGTTTTAAACGCCTACAGATCTATCATACCGTTTTTAAGGCGGAATGCCAGTGATCTCAAACCTATAAACGAGAGGCCGTTTCTAAAAGTTTAGACAGATTAAACCCTTCGGCACTGTTGACAAAGACAATCATCAAATTGCCGTCTGACAATCCTGATATCAAAGTAATGCCTTGATCTGTTTCAAGAAGAAGGCGTTTGAGCAATCCTCTTTGCATACGTTTGATCTGAACACTCAGATTGGCATACATAGAGGTTGCAATACTCGCCAACTCCGCCTCGATCAAAGGAGAAGAGGTGGTAATCATTTGACCGGCACTGCTGGCAACGCCCACAGCGGTAACTCCGGGCAATTCTTGCATGGTGGATATTTGGGTCTGATAATTTGACATAGTTTACTGTCTCCCGCTCATAGCAATCACTGCAGCAATCAGTTTATTCATGCTGAAATCGGGGGTGTTTTGGCTGAATGCCACCAACGTTCCCATTTCCAGCGACGAAAGCACGGTATATCCGATATCCGTTTCAATCACCACACGGCGAATACCACCGCGTTTCATCTGTTTGACCTGAACATCAATATTCAGATAAATCGAAGAGGTCAAAGCCCCTACAATTTCTTTATCAATATCGTTGGGCATGGTATTGGCAATAACCAAACCATCGTTGCCCACAATCAAAGTGCCAACAACGCCAGGAACTCCGTTGACTTCTCTCAGGAGTTCATCAAAGGTTTGGCCCTGGGCGGCCAAAATGACCTGCGTGGTTGTCAGCCCCTTGGAACCGAGTTTTTCAGCTCTGCGGATGATATCTTCAAGGGTGCTCTGATCCACAAGCATTTTGCCCATCGGAGCCAGGCCCTCTTTTTGGGGTTTGGCCCCAGCAGGCTTTTGGTTGACATCAATAGAAGACTTGGAGTCGTCGAGACGATTGCCCTGATTAAAAGAAGTCAGGAAGTCAGAGCCAATGCTATCAGTACTAAAAGTAGCCGGTTCAGCAGGGGCCAAATCATCAAAATTGAGGTTATTTAGATCCAGACCCTGTGAAGGTGGAGCTGAAGCGGGTGCCGGGCTGGGGCCGCCGAAGAGATCATCCAGGGCATTGTCCAGGCCACCGGCATCAAACATGCCACCACCCGCAGGCGCAGCAGCGGGAGCCGCAGCAGCAGGGGCAGGAGCAGGCACTGTCGCGGCAGGGGGGCCATCACCAAAGAGGTCATCCAAGGCACTGTCCAAACCGCCCGAATCAAACATACCACCACCAGCAGGAGACGCAGCAGGAGACGCGGCAGCAGGGGTGGAACCGGGAGCAGGGCCATCGCCAAAGAGATCATCTAAAGCGCTGTCCAAACCACCAGCATCAAACATGCCGCCACCAGCTGGCGCAGCAGCGGGAGCAGGAGCAGCAGCAACAGGAGCGGGAGCCGGACCATCGCCAAAGAGGTCGTCCAGGGCACTGTCTAATCCGCCGGCGTCAAACAAACCACCACCGGCAGGAGCCGCAGCAGGAGCCGCAGCAGGAGCCGCCGCAGCAGCAGGAGCGGGGGCGGGGGCGGGGCTGGAGTCACCGAAAAGGTCATCCAAGGCACTGTCTAAGCCACCGGCGTCAAACATACCGCCACCAGCAGGAGCGGCAGCGGGAGCCGGGGCGGCAGCAAATGGAGCGGGAGCAGGAGCAGGACTGGAGTCACCGAAAAGGTCATCCAAGGCACTGTCCAAACCACCTGAATCAAACATGCCACCACCAGCAGGCGCAGCTGCAGGAGCAGCAGCAACAGGAGCGGGAGCAGGAGCAGGACTGGAATCACCAAAGAGATCATCCAAGGCACTGTCCAAACCACCGGCATCAAACATGCCTCCGCCAGCAGGTGCAGCAGCAGGAGCCGCAGCAACAGGGGCAGGAGCTGGTTTATCTGTTTCTTCTAAGAGAGAATCCAAAGCACTGTCTAAGGCCGAAGAATCAAAAACAGAAGAAGAGGGGGCTGCAACAGGAGGAGGGGCAGCCATAGGGGGCGGACTCGGAGGAGCCGCGATGGGAGAAGAAGCCATCGAAGGAGGGCTCGAAGGAGGCATTACAGGAGGAGCAGAGGAACGCGGAGGAGTAGACGCCACAGATGGTGGAGCCAGCGGTTTTTTGGTCGAAATCGGTGAAGCAGGCTTCTTCAAAGGAGAAGGTGCAGCCGACGAGCGTGTCGAACCTGACGTTTTCTGCTGTCCAGAGGATTTGCCTTTCATCATCACCAAGGCAATGACAATCGAAACAGCTGCGCCAATACCAACGGCCGCAAACAATCCAACGGGCGGACCGCCGGCCGGGGCTGCGGGTGTTGCTGGGGCTTGAGTTGCTGTGTTGGTTTGAGCCTGGGCGGCCCCCTGATTGATCAGGGGTATAGCAAGCAGGCTGGCAGCCATCATCGACTGGCGGTGGTTTTTCGTTTGAGGTGTATCCCCTCTGCGCATTGCAATGCTCCTTTTCCAAAGTTCTGTCTGAATGTGTGTCGCAATGTTAAAAAAACAGGCTAATTACAGTTTGAGCTGCTTGGAGTCCAATTAAACCAGTTTCAATTCCTGAAATTATAGCACACCTTTTTTCCGGGCCCTACAGGGGAATCGGATTCCTTCCACGCAGAGATTAAATCACCAATTTACGCAGACGGGCACTGAAGCTATCCACTCCCATAACCAAAACGATCAAAATGACCACAATTGCTGAGGCCTCCTGGTATTGAAAGGTGCGAAAGGAAGTATTGAGCAAATAGCCAATCCCACCAGCGCCAATCAACCCCAAAATAGCGGCTGCGCGAATATTGGTTTCAAAACGATAAAGGCTAAAAGAAATCAAATCGGGCAACATCTGGGGCACCACTGCAAATGAGAGAATTTGGGGGTAGGCAGCGCCCGTAGCCCGAATCGCCTCGACCACGCCTTTATCAATATTTTCAATCGACTCAGACAGCAATTTGGTCAAAACCGTGGTGGTGTGAAAGGCCAGGGCCAAGGTGCCTGCAAAAGGCCCCAAACCGACAGCAGAGACAAAGATCAGGCCCAGAGCAAGATCGGGAATCGTACGCAAAAGATTGATCGCAAACCTGACAGTTTTGTACACCAGCGGGTGAGGTGTGGTGTTGATCGCGGCCAGAAAAGCCAGGGGAAAGGCAAATACAATCGATAAGACCGTTCCCACCAAGGCCATTTGAATCGTTTGAATTGTGGCACCTACAATGGTTTGCGGAAAGGTATTGTTCCACCAACGCTGTTTGTACTTGGCTTTCTCAGCATCCAGCGGCATGGGCAAGAGCAATTCAGGCACACTCATGCCTTCAGGCAGAGAATAAGATTTGGCATTGACAATCTTGGCCCCATCTGGCGGCAACATGCGACCAATGGTCTCAACAATTTTGGGTGCCCCCTGAAACAATTCATTAAAGCGAAATTTGGCCCCATCAAAGGCCCAGAGCACCAATAAAAAGCCCAACAACAGCAGAACAAAACGCTTGATCCCTCTTTTCGGGGGAACAGGAGCATGTTGGCGCATGGTGTCGCGCAACTCAGAGGTATTTTTCCAATCACGGGTTTCGGTGTGTAATTCACTCATTTTGAGGCCTGCCGGGTAAATCTTTCATAAATATTGGCCACCACTTGCTCACTGAGGTTTTCAGGCGAGTCATCAAAAGCCACTTCTCCCTGGGCCAAACCAATCACACGATCAGAGTAGCGCCGGGTCATTTCCAAGGTGTGCAGACTGACAACAGTGGTGATCCCATCTTCTTGGCTGACCCGTTTGAGAATGTCCAAGACGGTTTCCGCCAATTTGGGGTCCAAACTGGCAACGGGTTCATCAGCCAGAATCAGGCGGGGCTTTTGCATCAGCGTTCGGGCTATCGCCACCCGCTGTTGCTCCCCGCCACTGAGGGCATCGGCCCGTTTATAGGCATGGGAAAGCAAACCCACCCGTTCCAGATTGATCAATGCTGTCTCTTTTTCTTCGGGATTAAAGATCCGCAGGGTGCTGCGAAAGGGGTCAATATACCCGAGATAACCCGACAAGACATTTTCAATCACGGTCAGGCGTTTGACAATATTAAATTGTTGAAAAATCATGCCTGTTTTGCGGCGCCAAGCGCGCAACTCTTTGCCACGCAAACTGACAATATTGACGCGTTCATCACTGCTATCGGCCATAAATACCGAGCGAGGCACGAGCAATTCGCCTTCTGAGGGTTCTACCAACCGGTTGATGCAGCGCAATAGCGTCGATTTACCTGCGCCGCTGAGGCCGATCAGACCAATGAATTGTCCAGCCTCGACCTTCATGCTTAGGCCTTTGAGAATCGGGCGGCCATCCGCATAACTTTTTTTGAGGTTTACCAATTCCAGCAAGGGGCTTTTCATACTATTTTCCTTTGCGGGGAGTTGTCATTTCTTTTTTCACTTCGATCCCCGCCGAGGCAAAAGCTTCCCGAATCCCTTTATAGTCTTCATCGGTGGCAGGCACAAAACTGTCGATCTGGTAGAGTTCCTGAATCAGCTTTTGACCGGCAGGATCTTGGCTCAATTCAGTGAAGAAAGCCTGCACCTTGGCCGCCAATTCAGGGCTGAGATCTTTGCTGATACAGATATTGTCGGCAGGAATGGGGTCCGAAACCGCCAATACCTTGAGTTGACTGGCTTCTTCAGGCTTAAGCAGACGACTCCAAGCGGCATCTTTGCCCTCTGTATCATTGGCGTAGGCAGCACCCGCCGCCACTTTTTTGTTATATACAGCCAGCACAGTCGCGTCGTGTCCGCCTGAAAAAATCAGGTTATCAAAATCAGAGGAGGGGTTGATCCCCGCCGCTTTAAGCATTTTGAGGGGGTAGATATAACCCGCTGTCGAGAGGGTATCACCAAAGGCAAAGGTCTTGCCTTTGAGGTCATTTAAATTTTTGATCCCTGAATCGGCGCGGGTAAAGATCACCGAATAATAATAGGGTTTGGTCCCGCGTTTTGCCTTGAGGATCACTTTGACCCCAGCTTCACTGTTGGCCATCACATAAGAGGCGGGGGTCAGAAAAGCCGCGTCGAGTTTGCCGCCCCGAAAAGCCTCCACCAAACCGGTATAGTCGGTGGTGATAAAAGGCTGAACTTCCATCCCCAGTTTTTGGCTCATTTTTTCGATCAAGGGCTGGGCGTTTTTTTGGATTTCCTCCATATTTTCAGAGGGCACAAAACCCATTTGCAAGACTTTTTTGGTCTCTGAACCCGAGGTTGAATCCGAGGACTGTGGCGGGCAGGCGGTTAGCAAAGCCACGATAGGAATTAAAAGAGCAGGCAGAAGGCGCTTAAACATGGAAGACTCCATCTTCATTCTCCGAAATTGATCAACAGTATAGCACCCCTCTCAAGACTGCACAGGGGGATCTCTCAGGAGAGCTGCATTCAGGAAAATAAGTTTGCGCTTGAAAAAACCGCCGCGAAAAGTGAAGGCTCCCAGCCCACCAAATCAGAGACCTGCCCATCTCCCAATTCGACAATCCGCCACTGCCCCGCTTGAGTCTTGACAATGTCGACACTGAAAAATGGACTGTCGATCAATTCTGTTGCGACTTGAACAGGTTCAGGCACAATCGCAGAAGCATCTGGCCCAAAAGCTTGGCCCTGCCAGACAAACCAACGCTGCTCAGTTTCAGGCAACCAGGCTTCTACACGCCGGATGCAGATTCCGCCTTCAATTTGCCCACGAAAATGTTTCATTTCCCGCAGCCAACGCTCGCCATCGGCTGCTGAATGCAGCAGCGATCCGCCACCCGCTTTGAGGGACTTAACATCATCTTTGAGAAAATAGGCAGGCCACTCCAGACTGCTGAGGGTATCTGTCAATTCTTCGGGAAATTTAACCCTGACCGTTTCTGGCGTCCAGTCTTTGAGCAGAGAATACCAATTGGGCAAATAATGGGTCAGGGCATAATGTTCTGGTGAAGTCAGAGGCAGAACGCCCTGCTGGGCCCAGTTCGCGTAAAGCGCCTGGTATTCTGCCAAACTCAGCATCCAGCCACGATAGAGTGGACGCAAACCCACCGGCACAGTGGGCGTAAAACGCCCTCCATTCCAAGCATAAACCCCCAAGCCTTGCTCCGTCAAAGCAGCTGCTTCAGCCTGGAAGAGCGAATCAGGCCGCTGGGGATGAAAATAATCAGCCGGATAGACAAAGATCGGCGCTGAGGCCGCGCTCATGGCTCCGATTTAGCAGAAGCTGAAGGCCGTGTTTTGGGCACAGCTCGTTGAGGCGGAGTACGCCAACGCGCCACCTCTTCATTTTCGGGCTGAAACTCGCTCAACCAGGGTTTAAATTGGTAATTGCCAAAAAAGTATTCTGGGTTGTAATAGACCAAAGGGCTTATCAGCGGGATATCTGAGCAACCGTTGACACGTTGACGGCGAATCGCAGGCATCTCACGCGCAGCCAAATTGAGGAAATTAAAGTGTAAAAGGTCCTGGCCCACAGGTTGTTTATTACAAATATAGGCATAACCCCAAGCACCATCACGGACGGGCACCTGATTCATGACCTCAAAATGCACATGGGGGTAACCGGCTGCACCCGTGATTCCCACATCCCCAATCCGCTGCCCCATCTTCAAATCCTGGTTCATTTTGATATGAATACCACTGAGATGGCCATAAAGGGCATAAAAGCCTGGCGCATGCTGAATAACCACATAACGCCCATAGCGCCGATCTTGGTAATCATGAATCATGACCACCTTGCCCGAGGCTGCAGAAACAACAGGTGCTCCTGCGGCCGCTTTAATATCAATCCCAGTATGCCCCCCCCGGTAAATACCGTAATACCAATAGCCATTGCCAAAGGGATTGGTCAATTTGCCCTGTACAGGGATTTGCCAATTTTGCGGTAACTTTTGGGGTTGCTTGGGAGGTGTTTTTTCAGTGGGCACTGAAGAAGACTTTGAAACAGGTTTGCTGGTATCGGTTGTCCCCAAACTGGATTTGGAGGCGTTCAAAGCCCAGGCCGGGATCTGCAAAAACAGAAACAAAGAGAGAAAAGCAAGGTGTTTTTTATTCATAGGACAGCTTATTAGGAGGAAGTAATAATAAATTTACGCGGCGCAAATTCACTCTTCATAATACCCGGTTCTGAAGCCAAGCAAAAGGTCCTCAGGCATCAAAAATCCCCTCACCAAAATGATTGAGCAGACTGGCCAAAGCCAGCTTGTTATGGGAATAGGCCAAACCGCCCTGTAAATAGCCAACAAAAGGCTCACGCAAAGGGCCATCGGCACTCAGTTCAATGCTGGAGCCCTCAGCAAAGGTCCCAGCAGCCATAATCACCTCATCGCCATAACCAGGGCTACGCGCAGGCTCTGGGCGCACATACGAATCGATCGGGCAAGCAGCCTGAATGGCCTGACAAAAAGTGATCAGTTTTTCGCGGGACTCAAAGCGCAGGGCCTGGATAATATCCGTGCGCGCTTCATCGGCAGCGGGAGAGACCTGCAAACCGGTTTTGGCCAAAGCGTGTGCCGTCAAAATAGCCCCTTTTAAACTTTGCGAAACCACATGAGGGGCCAAGAAAAAGCCCTGAAAAGCCAGACGGTTAAAGCCCATTGTGGCCCCAAGCTCACGCCCCATGCCAGGTGTAAATACGCGGCAGGCAACCTTTTCAATCAGGTCTTCGCGTCCACAGACATACCCGCCGGTGGGCACCAAGCCCCCGCCCGGATTTTTAATCAAAGAACCAGCCATTAAATCGGCACCCACATGGCAGGGCTCTTGGGTTTCGACAAACTCACCGTAACAATTATCGACAAAGACCACGATATCTGGCCTGCGGGATTTGACTGCTTTGACAATTTCAGCAATCTGGGCCACCGGAATCGAAGAGCGCCAGCTATAGCCACGCGAGCGCTGAATTTGCACCAGACGTGTTTCGGGCCGCAGCCATTCATCCCAGGGGGCATCTGCAGGATCGGCATAATCTCTGACATCCACTTCGCGGTACTTCACGCCCCAATCTTTGAGGCTGCCCCGATCTCCTTCGCCACGCACCCCCACAACTTCTTCGAGGGTATCATAAGGGTGCCCTGTCACAAAGAGCAATTCCTGCCCTGGCCGCAAAACCCCAAACAGGGCAGAAGCTATCGCGTGGGTGCCAGAGGCAATATGCGGACGTACCAGTGCAGCCTCGCCCCCCAAGACCTGGGCAAAAACAGACTCCAGGGCTTCGCGGCCGAGATCGTCATGCCCATAACCATAACTGCCATGCAGATGGTGTTCGCCAATATGGTGTTCGTGAAAGGCCTGCAAAACCCGCGCGTGGTTAATAAAGGCACGCTCTTCAACCCCTGCAAAGACGGGTGCCAATTCACGTTCCAAGGCCGAAAGGGTGGGGAGATGGCGGGTCCAAAAATCTGTCATGGCGGGTTCCTACTTATTAAAATTATCTTTGCAGTTTGCCTGATACAGCCAGAAACTGGACAGGGGATAGCCCCAAATCAGACACGATCAGACCCAATCAGATCGGGTAACGATTTGCAGAATCTCCTTTATAATAAAAGTTAAGATGGTTATTACACGGGTTTTTGAAATCAAAACAGACGGACAGGCGACCCTGATAGATATCACGGGCCAAGTAGAACGGCTTTTGCGCAGCAGTCGTGTGGCTGATGGGGTGTTGACCGTATTTATTCCCGGCAATACGGTGGCACTCACCAGCCTCACCTGCGAAGGCGGCAATACCGCCAGCCAAGATGCCCTCTGGAAAAAAAGCCCCTTCTTGGCGGATCCAGCCCTGGATACACAAATGAAAACCGCCTTGATTGGTACGTCTCTGCCCCTGCCGTTTAGCCGCGGTCAATTGCTCTTAAATACCTGGCAGCAGATTGTCTTGGTAGATTTTGGCCAAGGCGAGCGCTGGCACCATGTGACAGTCCAGATCCAGGGAGAATAGCCATGAGTTCAGAGTTTCTGGCCTGGCAAAGTCAAGATTTATACGCGCTCTTGGGCATTACCCGCATGGCCAGCGAAGAAGATATCCGCAAGGCCTTTCGCTCCCGCGCCAAAGACTGCCACCCCGACCGCTTTCCCCTGGGCTCACCTGAACGCCAGGAGGCCGACAGCCGCTTTAAAGAATTGACCCTGGCCCGCGACACCCTGTTAGACACACGCCAGCGGGCTGACTACGATCGCCAACAAGACCTGGTCCAACAGGCGTATTTCGACGCAGTTGTCTATCAGGTTCCTGTGCAAACCAAGCCCCCACCCAAAAATAGCTTTGGCGATACCCTCAAAAAAGTCTACCAGCAATACCAGGAACAAGAAGAAGCCGGGCAGAGCTATTTCGAGGCGGTGGATACAGGCGAAGAAGAGGCTGACTTGCCCCCAAATGGCAAAGGCGTGCCCGAAGCCTCGCGCAAAAATGCAGCCAGCTTTTATTATTCTCAGGGCATGCGTTTGGCCGCGCGCGGCCAATTTCGCCGGGCCTTATACGCACTCAACAACGCCCGCATGCTTGATCCTGAGTTGGATATTTCAGACAGTTTAATCAGCCGAATTCGGGCCAAAGCCTGGTATTCCAAAAGTTAATAGAAGCTTAATTGGGTTAAAGGAAAGAAAATGCCTACCTGCTCAGATATATGATTCAGGCTTCCAAACAAGATGTTTTAAAAGAGGGATGTGTAAAGAGATGGATATTCAAAAAACCCAAAACAGGCATTCGGCAGAACCAATCAAAAATATCAGCAAAGCCAAAGCTGCACCTGCCAATTCAGAAACACATCAGACCATCCACAGCCAGCCCAATCTCAGCCACAAAGATCAGGGACTCCAATTGGGCAAAATCGCCGGGGCTGTCAGCGAATTAAATCTCCTTGATGACAACCAACCCCTCGACAAACTTTTGGATGATGCGGTCAATGAGTTGGCCCACGGTTCCAACCAACTCTTTGGCGGCCCTGAAGGTTTGGATCAGCCCATCACCCCCTTTGCCGAACGGGAAGCCAAAATGGCCAAAGAA